>DAIDJG010000431.1 GCA_027451445.1 Singulisphaera sp. | reverse complement strand
AAACAAAGCATGGCGATTTGTAGGCATCGCCATCGCGTTCGCCATCGAATGAGGTTTTCAATTGTGTTGCGAAGATCGGACGGCCAGGCACCGTTCCCAACGTCGGACGATATAAATCCCCCCCTTGGGAAGGGGGGGTTGGGGGGGTGGGGAGTTTGCCATCGATCACGCCAGGCGTGCGACCGGTGTCGTTCGGCGACTCGATACGACCGCCTCTCAACGTCTCCCGAGGATGATGCCAATGTCCGCCAACCCCTCCCGACCGGACCCGTTGCAAGAGGCCTTCGACCCGGCCACCACGAGCGTCGACGCCAGTTTGGAGGACCAGGCGCGCTCGCAAACTCAGAACAGCGACCCGTCCTCGGATACAGACCCCGGGCACGCAACGGGCGATTACTCGACCCTCGCCGTCTCGGCGCAGACCCTGGGACACGACCAGCCGCTTCCTCCGTCCGACGGGCACTCGGCATCGGCTTCCTCCGCGACGGTTGAAGCCACGGGGATGTTCTTCGACGACCCGCAGCCGCCCCCCAACGCAGGCCAGGCCACGGTCAGCGATACCGTCGCGGTGCCTGCATCCAATGCCAACGCGTCGGGACCAAACAGCCGGCAAACGGTGGCCGAGACCACCCAACGAGGCCGAGACTCGGGCGCGAATCAACGCACCGTGGCGACCCCTGCGCCTCGGGGTCGGAAGGAACCCAGTCCCGCCGAGACGATCCAGGGCACGGGCGAGTTCTACGTGGACGAGGCCGGCCCCACGTCACCTGGACTGGCGAATACCATTCAGGCCACGGGCGAATTCCACGCGGATCAACTCGACGACCCTTCCACGACGATCCAGGCGACGGGCGAGTTCTACAACGACGGCTCCCTCGCGCCCGCGGCAACCATGCAGGCCACTGGTGAATACTACGCGGGGGGTGACGGCGAGCTGGGCGAGACCGTGCAGGCGACGGGCGAATTCCAGGTCGGCGGGGCGGGAATGGCGGCCACCGTCGAGGCGACCGGTGATTTCGGGCCGCCTCCCGTCGGCGGCAACGCACCCCGGCGCGTTCCGAGCAAGCTGCGCAACGTCCCGCCCCAGGAGCGCTGCGGGCGCTATCTGTTGAAGAAATTTCATGCCAAGGGAGGCATGGGCGAGATCTGGATGGCCGAGGATACCGAGATCGGCCGCTCGGTGGCCCTGAAGCGCATGCTGAGCCAGCGTGCCGACCAGGTCTACCGGTTCCGACTCGAAGCTCAGGTCACCGGCCAGCTCGAACACCCCGGGATCGTGCCCGTCCACGAGCTCGGTACCAACGACGAGGATCAGCCCTTCTACGTGATGAAGTTCGTGCAAGGGCGCACGATGAAGAAGATCCTCGACGAGTTCCACGCGCTGCCCGCCGGCAGCAGCGATCGCGAGGTCGAGCAGTCGAAGCTACTCCAGATGTTCCTCTCGCTCTGCCAGACCGTGGCGTACGCCCACAGCCGAGGCGTGCTCCACCGCGACCTCAAGCCCGAGAACGTCATGGTTGGCCCCTATGGCGAAACGATCCTGCTCGACTGGGGGATCGCCAAGGTCATGGGTCAGCCCGATCACACGCCTTCCGAGGGTGCGCAGACGCCCGAGCTCGTTCATCTCGAGGCCGGTGAAGAGGGGACCGAGACGCGCGTGGGCGCGATCATGGGGACTCCCGCCTACATGGCCCCCGAAGTCGCCGCCGGCCTGAACGCGGAGGTCGATTTCCGGAGCGATATTTATTTGCTGGGTGCAACGCTCTACGAGATGCTCACCGGCAGGCAGCCCCGCACCGCCAAGACTGCGATCGAGCTGATCAAGAAAGCGAAGTACGAAGCGCCCAAGCCTGCCCGCGCCGTCAACCCGCACGTCCCCAAGGCCCTCGAGGCCATCTGTGCCAAGGCCATGGCGCACAAGAAGGAAGAACGCTATCAGACGGCCCAGGAGCTCCGTGACGACGTCCAGCGCTTCGTGGCCGGCGAGCCCGTGCTGGCCTATCCCGAGGGTTTTTGGACGCGAGCCCGGCGGTGGGCCTGGAAGCACCGCGTGGCACTGACTCGCTCGGGGGTGGCGGCAGCGGTCCTGATCACGGTGCTGGGCCTTACGAACTTGTATCTCACGGCTCAGCGCACGGCGAAACGCTTGCAAGCCGAGAAGCAAGCGCGACTTGACCTCGATAAGTTCCGCGAATTGTCCGACGAGGCGAATTTCTACGCCGCGTCGACGGATCCCGCCGTGGAAAACGCGGTCTATTTTGATCCCAAGAAGGGTGAGGAGACCGTCCTCGCCGCCCTCAAACGGGCAGCGCCCTGGGGACCGGCACTGGAGCGTTTACCGCTGGAGGAGGAGAAGGCCGCCACCTCACGCGACCTGTACGAGTTGATGCTGCTCGCGGCTCACATCAAGAGCCAGGCCGACTCCGGTCGCCCGCCTGCCAGGGATGCGGTCGCTCTCGCCGAGTCGGCTCGCACGGGAGAGGTCGCTCCGAGCTTGCTCGCACCCCAGATCAAGGGACAACGAGCGGCTCCGCAGGAAGCGCGTGATGCGCTGGCACTGCTGGACGCGGCCCGTCTGCTCCATGAGCCCACACGCGGCGAATATCGCATCCGCCAGTGGGCCTATCGGCAACTCGGTGACGACACGAAGGCCGCCGAGGCGCAGAAGTTGAGCGATGATCCCAAGGGACCGACGACGGCATTGGACCACTTTTTCCGCGGTGAGGACTACCGTCGTGACGCCGCGTTCAAGAGCGATCCCTCCGAAGGTCAGAAGGACGCCTGGAAACGCGATCCCGAGCTCATGGGAAAAGCGATTGACGAGTACCGCAAAGCGCTCGCGATCGACCCTCAACACTACTGGTCTTTGTATCAGTTGGGCCGTTGCTATCTCACGCTCGGACGTTTGGCCGAGTCATTGGAGGCGTTGGGGGCCTGCGTGGCATCCAAGCCGGAATCGCCCTGGGCCTTCAGCGCACGCGGACTAACGCTCGCTCAAATGAAACGCTACAGTGAGGCGGAGCGGGATTTCGATCGCGCGATTCAACTCCGATCCGACCTCCTTGTCCCGGTCTTGAATCGTGGTTGGGTGTACTGGAAGGAAAACAAGACCGACAAAGCGTTGGCCGATTTCGCCACAGTGCTCCAGTCTAAGAGTCAACGTCTTTTGGAGGCCGCTTACTATCGAGGCATGTTATATGCCCAAATGGGTAAGGTCGACGAAGCCCTGACGGATTTCAATCTGGTGGTGAAAGAATATCCTCGATTCCGCCCGGTCTACGAAAGCCGTGCCGTGATCTTTTTCGCTTTAGGACGGGACCAACAGGCGTTTGAAGATCTCGACACATATCTCGCCGATGGACGTCAACTGGACCGCGACGGCTGGGAATTCCACGGCTATCGCGGCTCCGCGCTCCGTTACTTGTATCAGGGTCTACCACTCGCAAAGCGCATGCTTCCTTCGGGAAGAGGGATGGCCAACCTCGCGCTCGGCGAGTTGCGGCAAGCCGTCGCGCTCGGCGGTCGTCACTGGAAGCTCTACGACGATCTGGGCGCCATGTATGAGCACACAGGGCAGTTGAAGCAGGCGATCGACGCCTATTCGAAAGGTGTCGAGCTCAACCCCAATGAGGTCAAGCTTCGCAACAAGCGGGCGTGGGCCTTCGAGCAGCTCAACGGCCACCAGCCCGCCTTCGCCGACTTTGTCGCCGCTGTGAAGTCCGAACCCGAAAACGCCGAGGCGCACTCCGGCCTGGGGTATGTGCGCGCGCTGAACAAGCAAGGCGCCGACGCCCAGCGCGAGGCGGAGCTTGCGTTGCTTTACGGGGCGGACAAGTACCTCATCGTGCACAACGTCGCGTGCATCTACGCCGTGCTATCCGAGATAGCCGGCCCTCAGGCAAAGGACTACCAGGACGTCGCCATGGCGCTGATCCAGCGTGCGGTCGCCGTCTGGAAGAAGGAAAACGCGGACCCAAGCGAGATCGAACTCATCAAGGGCGAAGTCGCGTTCAAGTCCCTGCGGGGACGGGCGGATTTCCAGGAGCTGATCGGCGCAAAACCCAAACCGTAGCGCTGGTCCGCTCTCTTTGCCCCGGACGGGGCAAAGACACGGCACAATCACCGGTCCGCGAAAACTCAAATCGCAACAGCTCTCCCAAAGTTAACGCGTATGGTGCGCCGGGGATCCGTGCCCGGCGCTTGCGCGACTGTACATACCGCCTTACGGCTCACTTTCAATGTTGCTGGTCATGATTTGCTGATATCCTCCGGTGAAGGTGTAGGTGCTGTTCATCGGCACCATGTCCGACATCAGAACGACGCCCAGCGGCACATTGATGCTGAGCACGTTGCCGCCCCCGCTTCCGGTGATCGAGATCACACTATTCAGGGATGGCGTGATGACGTACACCTCGCCGGAGCCAGTGTCGCTGATCGTGGTCATGTTGCCGCTGGGGACGATCAGTTTCGCGTCGATGTTGAAATTGTCGCCGACCCCTGCTGCGGAGAGAGTGATACCGCCAGCCGTGGCGTCCACCGTACCGGCGAGTTGAATCGAACTTGCGCCGGTCGTCGCGCCGGGGTTGGTGATGTCCACGCTCCCGGCCGTCGTGACACTGCCGGGAAGCGTCAGTACGTTGTACGTTCCGGCGTCGACGTTCAGGATCCCGCCCGCGGTGGTCGTTCCGAAAAGGTCGACATCGGCCTGTCCCCCCGCTGCGGAGACGGCAAAGGCGCCTGATACCGCGATGGTCCCGGTTTCGAGGATCGTTGCCGTGCCGGATCCGGTGAGATCGATCGACAACGCCCCGTTAGAAAGAGGATCCGTGCCGCTCGACAGGATGGAACCCGTCACATTCATGATGATCGACCCTGAAGCTGAGACCGTAATTCCCGAACTTGTACTGCCGCCGGACGTGATCGTTCCGGCGACGTTGAGGAGCGCCGTGCCGCTTCCGAAGGCTCCGATAGCAATCGAGTCCGCCGACGCAACCATTCCGGAGATGTCGATCGTCGGGCTGTTCCCAAGAGCATCGATCACAACGCCTCCTGATCCGGTTCCCTCCGTCATCACGGTCACGGAAGAGTCGAGCACGAAGTTTTGGGAGCAGAACAGGGAGATCGTACCCGTGTCGGAGAAGATTTCGCCGGATTCGATGTTCAGATTCTGGCCCGACGTGAGGCTGATGGGCATACCCCCAGCCGTGGTGACGTTGCCGTTGACCGTCAAGTCATTCGTTCCGGTCGTGGTGAGCGAAATCGCGCCTGCGTTGGAAGTGGCGTTCTCCACGGTCAAGGACTGATCGTCGGTGATGGTGACGCCGCCGGTGTCGGCAACCGCCGACAACACGGTCGCGCTGTCAAGATTCGCCGTGATGCCTGCCGGTGCCGACAGGTTGATCGTCGGCGCCTGAACGAGACTCACCAGGTCCGTCGTGATCGACCCGGACGCGTTGATCGTCAGCGCGTTCTGGGCGCTCACGTTGTTCGGCGCTAAGCTCTTGAGCAAGTTCACCGAACCGCCGTTGGTCGTCGTCAGAGTCACGTTGCCCGCAGTCGCCCCGAGTGCGGAAAACGTGCCACCATCCAGCGTGTCGACACTCACGTTGATGTCGCTATTGTTCGAGATCGCGATGTTGCCGTCCGAGGTGGTGGCGTTGACCACGATCAGGGGCGCACCACTAACATTCGTGATGTTGATGCTGCCCGCGATATTCGGGGCACCGAAGATGTCGGCACCGAAATTGGAAACCGAAGTTGTGAGGTCGATGTCGCCGGCGCCCGCAAACAGGTGCAGCGTACCTCCGCCGGGAGTCGTGACGTTCACGACCCCGATGTCCCCATTGATGATCGCACCGCCACTGTCGATTCCCGATTGTGTCACGATACGCACCGCGCCGTTGGAACCCGTCGAGATGCTACGGATCGTGGCATTGCCCGTTCCGCTCGTTTTGCTGTTGACGAAGATGTCGACGGCGAAGTTTCCAGTGGCGTCGGGGTTATCCGAAGACGTCGTTGCAATACCACCGGAAACTTGCGTGAAACCGGCCGTGCCGATGCCCGCCTGGTTCGCCTCGATCAGGACATCGCCGGTCGTGTTCAGCGAGCCGTTCAGGTTCACCGCGCCGCCGCCGAAGATGCCCGTTGGCCCATCATCGGTCACCTGGTGCAGGTTGATGTTGTTACCACCAATCGTCATCCCGCCGCCACCAGCGAGATTGATGCTCCCGGTAACCGTGATGTTGCCGTCGCCGGCGTCGATGAGCGGCACATACGGGACGACCTGCGATCCGGTGATCGAGCCATTCACCGTGACGTCACCGCTGACCAGGGAATTGGTGACCAGAAATGCGAGCGGATTAACGTTGACCACGCCGTTGAGCGTCAACGGACCGGCTGCAACGTTGTTGCCGAGTTCCGTGGTGTCTACAAGTGATGAGACATTGATTAAGTTGGCCGTCTCCGTCACACCTGACGTTGAGAGCCCGCCATCGTTGTTGATCTCGGTCGCTCCGAGGATCACGTGCCGGGACGTCAGCAGTCCCTCGACATCGATCGTGTCCGTGCCGTTTTGACCCTGAATCGCGATCGTCCGGATATAACTGGGAACCGTCCCGGTAACCGACGTTCCGCCTCCGGAAAACCCCGGCACGTTCGAGATGATCGTCCCCGCGGAATCCTGGATCGTGAACGCCGAATCGGTCCCTGAGAGGGTGATCACGTTGTTGGCGAAATTGCCGTTGTAGACCACCGTCGTCCCAAGGACGAACAGGTTCCCCGCCAACGCCGGCGCCAATCGGACTTCCAGGCTCTCGAGCCGGACTCGGCCGCGACGTGATTGGGAACGCCGGCGCGACTTCGCTGCCAACGTCCTGACCAGAGCCATTCCCCAACCGCCGAAGCCAGAGTTCGTTCGCATCGCGGTCATCCCCAGGTGTCTCAACGGCGAGCACTCAGCCCAAATCACGAGCTTCGGTCGCGATTGACCCCGCGCACGCAAGCCCCGATTCGGATTCACTTCCGTCCGCAACCGCCCCTCAACGCGCGGCGGACCGTCCCACAACACGTGACTTTGGGAGGGCTGATCACTCCATGCTCAATTTCACTATAACTGCCAAATTTCGTAATGCAACTATTTTCTTCATTTTATTAAATTTGACCAAATCTCCAAAAACATCCAACGCGAGGAAAGGTCTGATACTTCCGGATCATCAAGCGGGCCGGATTGCGCGACGTCCGAAAGATGAGACGGTGTCCCGGGGAGGTGGACCTGGCGTCGCATTTTGCCGCGGTAGGCGAGGTGGACCTGGCGTCGCATTTTCAGACGCCAGCGGTGGACCAGCAATCGCGTTTCCGCGGTGACGCATGGACCACGCATCGCATTTCTGGTTGTCGAGATTGGGGCGTCCTATGCGTAACTGGATGGAAACTAGGATGTTACGATAACGCCACAGGTTGCCCCAGCACGGCGCCAAAATCTTGGATCCCCAAAGTCCTTAAAGGAAACCAAAAGGAGAACGCATTGAAATGTCTCTAGCGTCGAGCAACGAAGAATGAGCCCTGCGCCGATTCCATCAGCCGAGGGGCAGGTTCTTGAGAACATCACCAAGGGCACTGATGCCCCCAGTGCCCAACTCAGGATGGTCGTGGCGAAACCGGTTGCGCAACTGCCCGCGGGCGGCTTCGGTAGCGTTCCGCTGCGCTTCGCTCGGTGACTGGCCGGCGCGCTGGAACTGGCCGAACAGCCGGCTCAAGATCTCCGCGAAATGGGCGCGACCCTCGTCGCAGAGATACTGCTCGAACGCCCGATCTTCGTCAGCGACGGTTTGCGGATTGGCCGGGAGGTTGAGAATCTCCCGCTTGGCGTCGCGCTCGCGGCGCTCCTCCTGTTTGCGGTGCTCGTACCACCAGTCGGGGGGCGTCCGATTTGAGCGCGTGGCGTGCTCGATGCTATCCAGGAAATACGCCTGAGGGCTCACCTTGAAGAAATCGGGCGACCGTTCCTTCGCCGCGAGCGTGATGTCGGCCCATGTTTGGATTATTTGATGGTTATACTTCGCGAGGATTCGCGCACACTCGGAGTCGGCAAAGCCAATGGTTTTGAGAAGCTCGACGAGCGGCGAGTCGACAAGCCGGTCGGCCGCGCGATCTGCATCGGTCTTGTCGAAGTAGGGCCCGCGCTGAAAACGGATCACATACGAGCCAACCCCTCGCTTCTCGAACATCGCCTTGAGGCTCGCCCCGCCGCCCGGCGCCGTGATGACGCCCTGAGTGACGAGACGTTCCGCGCAGCGCGCGATTTTGATCTTGAGGTCGCGGCTCTCGATGCTCGGGGCGAACCCAAGCAGGTGGACGCCCAGGTGGCGGACCTCGAACAGCGGCGATTGGGCCTGCCGCCAGAAGATCTTCTTCAAGAGGAGGAACAGGCGACGGCTCGCGAAGTCGAGTGCGCGATACGTCTCGAGGTCGAAGACCAGGCTCCCGCGCGCCGCCTGGCAGAACTCGAAGAAGAGCGGGTCCCAGACAAACCGCCAGGCGCGCGTCGACGACGCGCTGGTCGGGAGACTGTAGCTCAAGAAGCCAAACGCAACGTCGCGATGCTCGCCCCGGATCGGATCGTAGAAGTGATCGTTGAAATACGTCACCGCGGCGAGCCGCGCGATCGACTGCCGAAAGAGGGCATAGTTCTTGCCGCCCTGGCCGCCGCCTTGGGGGATCATGCCGAGTCGGCTTAGGCAGTAGTGCGGGGTTGCGTGGAACTCGACCGAGGCATCGGCCTGCGACAGCGTCAGCGCGATCAGGCCCCAGAGATAAAATTCATCGGCCGGCGAAAGCCCGAAGGGGCAAAACACCTTCGTCTGCGCTTTCCGCTGATGTCGATTCTCGTCGTAGTAAAAGAACTCGCTACGATGCACCAGGCCCTCGCGGAGCGCCGCCGCCGGGTCGAGCGGACAAAGGGCGTGCTCCACCAGGGTGAGTTGGGCTCGGCCGGCACCGACTCCTCGGAGCGCCCGGGCTGCGGATCCTTTCGGCTTTTTCCGACCGTCGTTGTCCAAGGGGCCCCGTTCCCTCAGGGTGCGTGCCGTCGTGCCCGTCCCAGGGACCCGAGAGTGCCTGGGATGGCTCGTAGCGTATCCAGCGCGTACGGCGCACTGCAACGGAATTCTCCGATGCGGGATGCGTTCGCGGGAAGGCGCTGGCTTTGGGCTAACTGGGCAGGTTTACGCGTGCTCCGGCGTAAAACAATGTCGTTTACGTTCATCCTGGTAGATTTACGCCAGGTGTTCGCGCCTCTCATGCGGTTTCAGCGACCATGGGCCGAACCGGACATAGGCCGGTTGCGACTCGCACCGATGCTCCGTTGAGTTGTGCTCGATCTACCTGCACACCCTCAGCTTCGCGTATTCATCCAATAGGCACGCTTGACCCGGAGGATCGTTGTTGGAGTGGGAGGGTGTTACGAGAGCGGGAGCAAGCTCCGCGCACTCCGAAGCCTTCGGACGAGCGGCTTGGGGTGCGAGAACGAAATGGCCCTGGAGGTGAGGCGAAGCCGTTCACGTCCGCGCGCGAGTCTGGTACAATCGTCGGGAGAATCAACGGTTCGCAACGGGGATCGGCCCATGGTTAGGGATCAATTCGACCCACGTTACGCGCTGTGGTTAATGATGATTTTCAAACCCTCAGGTATTCGACCTGTCAGAACAGGATGAGCGTTAAAACCGTCTGACACCTCGATGCCGAGGCACGCCGCGTCCAGGGAGGTTTGGCGCCATTGGGGACCGATTCGAGTCCGGATCTCAGCCAGCTCGCAACCGATTGGGCGTTAGTCTTCCAGGCACATGGAGACTCACCCGAGGCGGCGGCGTCCGCGCAGGTTGACCTGATGAATCGGTACGCCGGTGCGGTCCACCGCTATCTTGTCAGCGCCCTGGGCGACCGAGACGCGGCCGACGAGCTCGATCAGGAATTCGCCGTGCGCTTTCTCCGGGGTGACTTCCACCGGGCAAACCCGTCTCGGGGGCGGTTCCGCGACTTCGTCAAACGCTCGCTGCGCAACCTGATGATCGACTACCGGCGCCGTAGCGCAACCCGCCCTCGGACACTCGGTGACGATCTGCCCGAGCCGATCGATAGCCTCACCGGCGACATGGACTTCGACCACCGCTTCACGGCGAGCTGGCGGTCGGAGCTGCTGTCGCGCTCCTGGGATACCCTGAGGCGGTTTCAGGAGCGGACCGGACAGCCCTACCACACCGCCCTCCGGCTCCGATCGGAGCATCCCGAGCTCAGCTCGGCCGAGCTGGCCAGCCAACTCTCCCCGCTTCTCGACCGGCCTCTCTCGCCGGGCGCGTTGCGCATGCTCCTTCAGCGCTCTCGCGAGCGGTTTGTCGGGTTCCTGCTCGACGAGGTCGCAAGCACGCAAATGTCCCCTCCCACGCTCGAGGAGCTCGAATCCGAGCTGGCCGAGCTCGGACTGCTCGAGTATTGCCGTCCCCACCTGAAGCGCAATCCGCCTTCGTTGTGATCGGTCGTCGTCGGGTTCGCTTGAAGAGACGCTGGACGAACGTGCTTCCGTGGAGGAAGATGGCGCCGCATTTGGGCCAACAGCCTTCCGGCGATCACCCCAATGGAGCAAGGAGGCGTACGATGAGTGGCGTTCACCCAGCCCATCCCTCGGAATGCGAGGGGGCGTTCGCGACCTGTGCGCACTGCCAGGCGCTTGAAGCTCGTGTCGCCGAGCTCGAAAGCAAGCTTGCCGTGGCGACGGCCCGGTCGGCTGCGGACGGGTCGGTGACACTGGAGGCGTTCCGGCTGCAAACACGGGGCTGGGCCGAAGGGTGGGGGCTCCGCCCTTCCCCGGCGCGTCGGCAATGGATGACGGAGACGCCGTTCTCGTACCAGTGTCTGCCGCTCGTTATCGCGAACCAGTGGGGCTGGCAGGTGCTCTGCCCGACCGACGCCGTCATCACCTGGGACGGCACACCGGGCCTTGAAGGACTCCTCGTCGAAGTCTACCCCCAGTACGCCGACGCGATCCTGAGCCGCTTCGGCTCGGGGATCGTCACGTTTTCGCTCCCCTGGCTGTTCCGCACCCCGCCTGGCTGGAACCTCCTCGCCAAGGGGCCGAGCAACCGCTGGAAGTCGAACTGCGTGCCGCTCGAAGGGGTCATCGAGACGTGGTGGCTCAATTATCCGTTCACGATGAACTGGAAGCTCGTCGAGCCGGGCACCGTCGTGTTCCGCAGGGGCGAGAGCGTGGCCCAGCTCGTGCCGGTGCCGCACGCGACGTTCGAGGGCTCCTCCGCATTGGAACGCCCGATCGAGGCCGCCGGGCCGGAAACCATCGCGTCGATGAACCGCTGGGCGGAGGAGCGCAGGCGACTGGCGGATGAGCCGGTGAAGGTGCATCGTTTCTACCGGCGGGCCGAAGAGGTCGAGGAGCATCTCGTCAAGGTGCCTGTTCCGCCCGTCATGCCCGCCGCCGACTGATCCGTCGCGCCTCAAGACCATTCCGGCTCGAATCAAGCGAGGGTCGGCGTCTCGTCGCGCCACCAGCGTGTGGCCCGTTCCTGGTCCCAATCCCCGGCGCACGCGCAGGCGCCCAGCGCTCGCTCCAGGTCGTCCGCCGTCTGGTAACGAACTGCCGGGTCCTTGGCCAGGCAGCGCAGGACGACTCGCTCGAGGTCGTCGGGCACGTCGGCGACCAGGTGGGACGGCGGCACGACCGGCTCGCGCGCATGGGCGATCATCACCTCGATCCCGCCGCCGGCGACGAACGGCGCGGTGGCCGTTAGGAGGTAGTAGGCAACCGTCCCAAGCGAGTAGATGTCGCTCCGCTCGTCAAGCTCCCGGCCGCCGAGCGCCTGCTCGGGCGACATGAAGAGCGGGGTGCCGAGCACCTGCCGCGATTCGCCCGACGGGTCGAGCCCCATGGTCTGCACCTTGGGGAGAACCAGGCCGAAGTCGAGCAGCTTGGCCACGTCGTCGAGCCCTCCTCGACGCGCGGCGAAGATGTTCGAGGGCTTGATGTCGCGATGGATCAGGCCTGCGCCGTGGGCCTCGCGCAGGGCGAGGCAGACCTGTCGGAGCAGGTAGACCACGCGCCCGGGCGACTGCGGACCGTGGCGCTCGACCAGATCCGCCAGGCTCAGGCCGGGGAGGTATTCCATCACGTAGTAATAGATTCCCTCGTCGGTCCGACCATAGTCGAAGATCTCTACCGTGTTCCAGTGCGAGAGCGCAGCGGTCATCCGCACCTCGCGCTCGAACCGCTCCTGCGCCCTGGGGTCGGCCGCGGCCCCGGCACGGATCAGCTTCACGGCGCAGGGTCGTTTTAGAAGCTGATGGTCCGCCAGGTAAACTTCTCCCATCCCGCCCGATCCGATCCGCGTGCGCAAGCGATACGGGCCAACCTGGCTAGCCTCGACCACCTGCCTTCGAAGCCGGTGGATCGTGTTCGCGCCCCAGGCCGAGACGACGGCCAGGATCAGCATGAGCATCGCGTCGTAAGCGTACTGATCCAGCGGGGTCCTACCGCTCGTTGCCCCCGGCCGCGCGAGCCAGCCCATGGCCTCAGGGTGCCGCAGCCGCAACGCGAGGAGGGTCAGGAACGGGGCCAGAGCGAGCGGACCGGCCAGGAGCACCGCCCGCCGCCAGGTCTTGGGGACGTAAATGCCGCACGTCAGGATCAGGATCGACGTCAGCAGCACGTGGTTCTGCATCCCCCGCTGCGCAGCCATGGGGTCGTTGCGCAGCGAATACGACAGCATCGACCAGTACTGAGCGAAATACACCCGCACCGCGAGCATGCCGATCATGGCCAGCTCGAGCGCTCGGAGCCGGGCGACCGACAGGGCGACCCGGCTCGAGAGCAGGACGGCGATCCCAATCAGCGTCGCGAGGGACACGGCGTGGAGCGTGGAGATCGTGTAGTCATAACGCCGCACAACGACATGCCGCCAGAAGGCCGCCAGCCCGAAGATCAGGAGGTAGATCAGCACAAGCTCTCGCAGCCTCGACCGGAGCAACGACCGGCTCTCGACCATCGCGTTCAACGGGTGAGGCACCACGATCGAGGCCATCGTGGGGACACCGCTCGCCGCCGCCAGCGAGACTCCCGGCGGCGTCAGAAACCCGTCGCTCGCGGCCTCCTCGTCGTGAGCCAGAAGCCGCTCGACCTCAACCCGCAACGAATCGTCGTCCCCGCACGCCCGGCGCAACCAGTCTCTCCGCCCGCCAGGCTCAACCTGCACCGCGGCGTCGAAAAGGTCGCCAACCTGTCGCCAGCGTTCGGGTGTCATGAGGCGCGATACCAAGTGTTGCCAAAACGTGCGAACGTTCCCTCATGACATTATGGGCGGTCTTCCAGAGCGTCAAGTCGCGCGCACCACGGCTCACCCTCTCGGTCTCACCCGCCCGCACCGCGCCCAAGCAACGAGAATAACACTAACCCGAAGCGCGAGCGAGGAATAATCATATAATATCCTCGCTCGCGCTTCGGGTTAGTGTTAAAGCAGCCGACCTTGCGCTGTCCGGGCTAAGGATTCACAGCATCCTTCAGCACACGCAACAAGTTGGTCGCGAACCGCTTCCCATCGCAGAGGGGCGACGCCGCCATCCGCGCGCGCAGCCCCGACCGGAGCGCTGCCAGCCGTGGCAGGTTACTCGCGAACTCGGCGGCTAGTTGCACGTATTCGTCCAGGTCGCGCGCGATCGTCTCGGTCAGCCCGACGTTTGAAAGATGGCTCAGCGAGTGACGGCTGGCGAACGTCTCGAAGGGGCACGTGATCACCGGCACGCCCATCCAGAGGGCCTCGCAGGTGGTCAAACCGCCGGAGTAGGGAAAGGAGTCGAGCGCCAGGTCGATGCGGTTGTACTCGTCGAGGAGCTCGGCGTGCGGCGAGGCGCCGAGGAACTCCAGCCGATCGGCACTGATGGCGCATGAAGCGAACAAGTCCGCGATGCGCTGGGAAACTCCGAGGTCGTCCCACCCTTTGTACTTGAGAACGAGCCGGGAACCGGGCAGTCGGCCGAGGATCCGTGCCCAGGTTTCAATAACCGGTGTTGTGATCTTGGCTGGGTTGTTGAAACAACCGAAGGTCACGCGCCCGGAATCCTGCGCGGGGAGACGTCTGACCGAGGGTGCATACTCGGGCGGGTCGTAGCAGACGTAGCCGTCGGGCATGCGCAGGACCTGCTCCCGGTAGAAGGGCTCTGCGCCTGGGGGGATGTGGTAGCGGTCGGCCAGGAGATAGTCCATGGCGTTCAGTCCGGTGGTGCCGACATACCCGGCCCAGGTGATCTGGATTGGCGCGGGCTTGCGTGCGAAGACGAGCAACCGGTTATGGCGCGTGTGACCCGCGAGATCGAACAGCACGTCGACGCGGTCCGAACGAATCAGCGCCGCGAGGGCCTCATCGTTCAGTCCGCCCACGTCGTGCCATTCCGTGGAGGCGGCTTGAAGACGATGGGTCAATGAGTCTTTGACCATTCGATCGGAGTAGCAGACGGTGTCGACGTGTTCCCGGTGGAGGTTCTCGAGCACGCGAATCAAGAAGTAGCCGACCGGATGCCGGTACAGGTCGGGCGAAACGAACCCCAATCGTAGCCGCTCGAGACGCGCGGGGACGTGCCGTGAAGGAGCATCGGCAACGAGCAGGGGCGCTGCGTGTTGCCGTTCGAAGCCGGTGTGCGCTTCGGCCAGGGCATCCAGCGTGATTCCCGGGCAGTACTGGAGCGCTAACAGAAGGTTGCTGTGGGCCTCAGCGTAATCAGGCCTCGCTTCGAGGGCCTGGCGAAAGCAGGCGACTGCTTCGTCTCGCTGCCCGGTTTGCCAGAAGAGGTTGCCGAGATTGTTGTGGGCCTCGGCGTAGTCCGGCCTGCATTCCAGGGCGCGGCGAAAGCACGCGGCGGCTTCATCTCGGTTTCCCTGGGCTGACAGGACGTTGCCCAGATTGCTGGCAAGGGCGGGATCGCTGGGCTTCAACTCCAGGGCGCGTCGGTAAGAGGAGGCCGCCTCGTCGAGCCTCCCCTGCTCCTTGAAAACATTCGCCAGGTTGTTGTGAGCGGCCACGTCGTACGGATTCAGGCTCAGGGCGCGTTGGTAGCTGGCGACGGCCTCATCGAGCTTCCCCTGGTCCTTGAACAGGTTGCCCAGGTTGTAGTGGGCCTCAGCGAGGTTGGGCTTCAGTTCGACAGCTCGGCGATAGGAGGCGGCGGCTTCGTTGAGGTTCCCCTGGTCCTTCAGGGCTTTTCCCAGGGCGTAATGTGCCTCGGCGTAGCTCGGCTTCAGGTTGAGGGCCCGGCGGTAGCAGGCGATCGCTTCATCCGGCTTCGCCTGGTCCCTGAGAGCGTTGCCCAGGTTCTTGTGCGCCTCGGGATATCCCGGTCGTAGCGTCAAGGCACGCTCGTAAGAGGCGATCGCTTCATCCGGCTTGCCCTGGTCGCTGAGGACGAGACCAAGGTTGTGGTAGGCCTCGGCGTAGTCCGGCTTCAACTTCAGGGCGCGCTGAAAGCTCGCTACGGCCTCGTTCAGCCTGCGCAAGGCGTGGTACGCGCCTCCCAGGTTGTTGTGGAAGGAAGGCGAGTTTTCGTTCAGGGCAACGGCCCGGTTGATCAACTCGACGGCGCGCTCGTGCTGGCCGACTTGGTGCGCGATCAGCCCCAGGAGATGGAGCGCATCGGGCTGGTTTGGTTCCACCTGGAGGATTTGACGGTAGAGCTGCTCGGCCGCTTGCAGCCGGCCGCTTTGGTGGTGTTCAGCCGCGCGCGCCAGGGCCTCGGAAATCGTTGCCATGGAGCAAAGATTACAGACCCGTCGCGCGCTCAGGAAGCCCGAAGATGGGCCGAGACGCGGGAGGCTGTGACAAGATCCGACAAACTCAACGGTTTCATCAGTATGGCTGCGGCGCCGAGCGCGCGGACTCGCTCCAACCGCTCTTCATCATCGTTACCCGTGCAGATCACGACGCGGCTACCGAGCCGGTCGGATTGGATCTTCGTCAGAATGGTTTCCCCGCAGCCGTCCGGCAGTGACAAATCGAGCATTACGCAATCCGGGGGCGGATCCAGCGCCGATAAGCCCTCGGAAACCGTCGCAGCCGCCGTGACCTCGAAATCCAGGTGACGAAATAGGTTACACATCCGATCTCGGCAGTTGTCATCATCTTCAACGACCAGGAGCCTCTTTTGCGACATCGCCTTGTCCTTAAACCTATCCACAGAAATCACCCTATTCAGTAAACGTAGAACGTTGTTTGTAAGTTCTGCAAATCCGTGGTGCGTTCGTCGCGAGGTCCCAATCACCTGAGAGTTGTCTAGGGTATTGTGTGTAATTTGGGGTATCCAGGTGTTTTGTGATAGGCGTCCTCTGCCATTACTATTTATTAAAGTGTTTATTTTGGCGAAATAAGAGGAATTCGCTCGTTCCAACACTCCTGTGTGGAAACGCGGGGAAATCGCTTCATTTGGCGACAAAGTCCACTGCGTAGATGCCATTGGCCGATCAGCACCAGGTCGTCCACCGCAACATCACGCCCGTGAATCTCCTCATCCGTCGCGACGGCGATATCGCCAAGCGGAACGACCTGATCCTGGCCTGCGCCATCGCGAGGGTCTTGAACCGCCAGGTGACCACTCCCGGCGAGCTTCTCGGTGACCTCCGCTTTGCGCCCCCCGGAGCGGACCGGCGATAGCACGGCCACTGACTCGCGCTCCGACCTCATGTGGGAGCGCAATGCCCGTGCTGTCGCTTGGCAATATCGGTCCGACGCGCGCCAATGGGGAAGCTGGACGTCTCTTTTCTGCGGGACTCCAGTTCATCGGCGCGCAAGGGAAACGTGAGACGCAAACGATGTACCCACGCTGCTGCAAGGCTGCACGGGGCCTGCACCAAGGCACCTCAACAATAACCGGTGCGTTGTCTGGGAAAGATGATGCGATGAACAAGGAAGTGTTTTTCTTGGAGCATTTTCCCGGTGTGGTCAGGGATTAGCCCGCTGTTGGCGGCGCGGGTTTGCTGAACATCATCCCGCTCGTCGGCCCTTTGCCGGAAAAGATCGTCCGCAGGCGAAGTGCGGCCGCCTGGCGATGGGGGCGCAAGCGAGACTCCCTCGTTCGCACGCTCCCTGCAATGGGATATGCGATACGAAGGATGGGCGCACACGTGGAGAGAACATCAAATGCCTAGAGTTTTTTTCGATCGACGGTGTGCGAGTTGCTTGCGATACACCTTCCGTCTCCCCTGCCCGCTGGGCAAGCGGCGCCGAGTGCAATCGGAACTGCCGGCGCGCCGTCGGTACGTGATCCTGGCGGGTGAGACAAGGCTCCGCATCCGGGGTGACTGATCGTGCTGCGCTTCGCACGGCTTGCCGTCGAGGTAAGACCGGCCGACGCATGGGCCGGTCCGGCCCCCCCGTTAGTCGAAGGACACAACCGGTCGCGGTGAGGGGGGCATGGGAAAACCTCGAAGGGGCACTTACTGTGGCAAGCTTCGACCGTTGGGACGATATCTTCGGGCGCCGCGAAGCACGCGCCGCCCAGCAACGAAACGCACGCAAACACCGCGCACGCCTCGAGATCCTGGAAGACCGCATGACCCCGACGACCGGGCTCAACCCGGTGACTCAGGCGGCCATGGCCGTGAGCCAGTCTTTCGACAACGCCGACAACGCCGTTGTGCAGGCCTTTCAAGCTGCTGGCTCAACTTCGGTCTCGTCTCTCCAATCCACGATTGACAGCCAGCTCGACGAACTACAGGCACAGGTCGGATCCGAGCTTGCCTCAGTTTGCGGCGGGCCGGAAGTGGCGACGTTCATTCAGGCGGACATCGCGAAAGACACGTTCACCCTCGACGGTCTCGCCCAGGAGACGACAGCGTCGACGGACCCGCTCGCCGATGAACTTGGCGCCACACTTGCCAACGCGACGCTCTCGCTCACCAAACTAAACGCGCTTTACGAAATCAACGCCCTGTCGAACAGCGCATGCTCCGGCATGGGCGCGAGCGGATCGGGAACCTCCAGCGGTTCCGGCTCGATCTCCGGCAGCGGCTCGGGCTTTACGTCGGGCAGCGGCTCCATGAGCGGCTCGGGCTCGACGTCCAGCAGCGGCTCCACGTGCGACGGCGGTTCGAGCAGTGGGTCTGGATCAACGAGTGGCTCGGGTTCCACGAGCGACAGCGGTTCGGGCGGCGGGTCTGGTTCGACGAGCGGCTCTGGCTCGACTTCGGGCTCTGGTTCCACGAGCGGCAGCAGTTCGAGTAGTGGGTCTGGCTCGATCTCGGGCAGTGGCTCCGGCTTTACGTCGGGGACCGGTTCGACGAGCGGCTCTGGCTCGACTTCGGGCTCTGGTTCCGCGAGCGGCTCTGGTTCGATCTCAGGCAGCGGCTCTGGGTCAACGTCGGGCAGCGGTTCGACAAACGGTTCCGGCTCGATCTCGGGCAGTGGCTCTGGCCTTACATCCGGCAGCGGTTCGACAAGCGGCTCTGGGTCAACGTCGGGCAGTGGTTCGACAAGCGGTTCCGGCTCGATCTCGGGGAGCGGTTCGACGAGCGGCAGTGGCTCTGGCTCGATCTCAGGCAGCGGCTCCGGCTCGACTTCGGGCTCCACGAGCGGCAGCGGTTCGAGTAGTGGGTCTGGCTCGATCTCAGGCAGTGGCTCCGGCTTTACGTCGGGGAGCAGTTCGACGAGCGGCTCTGGCTCGACTTCGGGCTCTGGTTCCGCGAGCGGCTCTGGTTCGATCTCAGGCAGCGGCTCTGGCGCGACGTCGGGCAGCGGTTCGAGTAGTGGGTCTGGCTCGATCTCGGGCAGTGGCTCTGGCCTTACATCCGGCAGCGGTTCGACAAGCGGCTCTGGGTCAACGTCGGGCAGTGGTTCGACAA
>DAIDJG010000430.1 GCA_027451445.1 Singulisphaera sp. | reverse complement strand
TGGCTCGGCTTCGGCCTGATCATGATCGCCGCGGCGGTCATGTACGCGCGGAAAGCCGACGACGACCGCAGCGCCTTCGTGCGCTGGCGGCCCCAGGTGATCCAGTTTTGGCATGGCGTGAATATCTACGATGTGGCGATGTTCCCCAATCCGCCCATCATGCCGATCAGTTTGTATCCCTTCATGCTCTTACCCAAAATCCCGGGCGCACTCTGCTGGTTCACCTTCAAGGTGATCCTGACGGTTGTGGCGGTCCGGATCTGCTTTGACATGGCACTCGCCGGTTCTCGACCGTTTCCATCGTGGGCGATCGCGGGCATCCTGTTCTTCAGCCTGCGCCCGATCCTGGGCGACCTCCATCACGGCAATAATAATCTTGTCATCATGTTCCTCGTCGTCGCGGCGCTCCAGTCATGGCGCAAGGGGTATGACGTGCTCGGGGGATTGCTGCTGGCCTTGGCGATCAGTTACAAGGTCACGCCCGCGCTCTTCGTGCCCTACTTCCTTTACAAGCGGTCGTGGCGCATCGTGGGAGCCACGTGCCTGGGGATGGGGGTCTTCCTACTGATCGTTCCGAGCCTCGTGCTCGGTCCGCAATTCAATGGCGAATGTCTGGCGATGTGGTGGCATCGCATGCTTAGCCCCTATCTGACCGACGGCGTGGCGAGCCCCCAGGAGGTCAACCAGTCGATGGTCGGCGTCTTGACCCGGCTCCTGACCGAAACCGGAACGGGCGAGGGACGCTATGACGTCCACCTCGACGTGAATCTCGTGTCCTGGGGGCACGAGACCGTCAGCCTGCTCGTCAAGGGCGTGTCGTTGGCCTTCGTCGGCTTGCTTGCCTTCTTCTGCCGCACGAAGACCGACCGGCGCGACGACCCACGTTTACTGGGCGAATTCGCCCTGGTGGTCATGACCATGCTTTTCGTGTCGGAACGAAGCTGGAAGCACCACTTCGTGACCATGCTCTTGCCGTACACCTACCTGATGGCACGATTCATGTCGCCCAAAGTTCCTCTCGTGCCGCGGATCATGGTGGCGCTGTCCATGTGGCTCTCCGTATTGCTCATGGCGACTACCTCGAGCGAGCTCGGGGGGTTGTTGGCGCACGGACAGGGTCATAAACTTGCCCAGGCATACGGGTTGTTCCTCGTCGCGAGCCTGGTGGTGTATGTCGCGACGGTCTGGCAGGTCTGGAAGGCGCGCGACGAAAACCGTGGAGAACCCGTCGGGAGTGACGCCGCCCGTCTGCCGGCTCCGCACTGGAAAGGCTTAACACGGAACGTTGCTACGCCTTGAGGAGACTCGGGGCGCGGGAAGTCATGTCTTTGAATCGCAACCTCTGACGAGCCAGACGGTCAACCGTCCGGCAGCCTCTCCGAAATTCGTCGGGGGGCGTCGAGTGCTCGAACATCTCTTTCAGTCACGTCTGACACAAGACAAGAATCACCGGGCTAAGGGGCCAAGGAGGGCCGATGAACCCGTCATATCCTCAGCGCCGCCGTCGCGGACAAAACTTCGGGGTGGAATCGCTGGAAGGGCGTGAACTGTTGACCGGAGGGGCGGGGAGCACCTTCGCGATCATGCCGGGCTCGATTACCAAGGCCGGGGGTACGGCCACCATCTCGTTCACGATCGATCCGACTCACTTCACGATGCCCAGGTCGGGCAAGCTCCTGCTCGGGATCGATGTCGCGACCCAAAGCGGGCAGAGCCTCAAACCCCTCATCACCACGATTACTGACTCGCAGGGACATACCGTCCACGGGACCCTCCACTCGCGGTACGATCCCAAGGTGGCCCGTTCCGCGAACCTCAACAACATGATGACCACCGCGGCAATCACTCCGGTCAGCTTCGCGCCTGGGAATAAGCCTGCGACGTACACGATCACGGTCCAGGGCCAAGACAAGACCAGCGGGTCCTTCCTCGTCGGCTTCTACCTCGCCGGCGACGCAAACGGCGACGGCACGGTCAACTCGACGGACCTGACGAAGATCAAACAGGAGATGGGACTCACGGCCAATTCCGGTAACTACAACTTTGATGCCGACGGTAATCGCGATGGCTTGATCAGTCGCGCCGACCTCACGATCGCCCAGCGCAACCTGGGTGCCGCGACGACCATCAGCCCGTCGGTCACGGCGAACCTTGACCCCTCGTATGAGAACCAGATCGGCAGTCAGGCCACGTCGTTCAGCCTCGTCCACTTCACCGGTACGGTGACGCCGGGGGCGACGGTAACCTTCACCAACACCAGCCACACCGAGCCAACCGCCTCGACGGTCGCCGATAGCAAGGGGAGTTACGGTCTGATGGTCGCGCTCGGGGCCGGCTCGAACGTCTTCCAGGTGAGCAGCCATGACGCGTTCAACCAGACCATCTCCGGAAAGATCGCGCCGGTGACTTACAACCCGGCGACATCCACCGTCGATGTGACCGCCGGCACCCCGACCAGCGGCACGCTTCCAAACCCATCGCCGGCATCGAGCTCGAGCACGCCGTCAAGTTCGACGACGCCGACGTCGAGCTCGACATCCAGCTCCACGAGCACGTCGTCCTCGAATTCCAGCGTCACCGGATCGGGCGCGAGCGGTTTCGCGAGCACCACTTTCGGCACCACGGTCCCGACCAATTCCTCCAGCAGCGGAACGAATAACCAGTCCAACTCGTCAGCGTCGAGTTCATCAAAGCAGACCGGTTAGTGCGTGGGCGATGGCTTCGCGCGTCACCGGGTCGGAATGATTGGCGTGCGCCTTCAGTGCCTCAAAGGCCTCAACCGTGCCGATCCGTCCCAGGGCCCAGGCGGCTGATGAGCGAATGACGCCGTCTGTGTCGTTGAGGAGCGCCGTGAGGGCGGGAACGGCTGCGGTGGCACGGCGCGTACCGAGGATCAGGGCGGCGTTACGGAGCAAGCCCGAGCGTTTGGCCCGAGAGAGTGCTGTGCCCTTGAGGGAGCGGGTGAACTCGGCGGGAGGGCGGGTCAACCACTCGAGCAGGTCGGGATCGGTCCATTCGGGGCGCGGGGCGAGCGCGGACTCCTTGCCGGGGGGTGCCTTGCGGTTCCACGGGCAAACCTCCTGGCAGATGTCGCAGCCGAAGACCCAGTCGCCGAGTTGGCCGGCAAATTCGTTGGCGATGGGGCCTTTGTGCTCGATGGTCCAGTAGCTCAGACAGCGCCGGGCGTCGAGCTGATAAGGACCGGCGAAGGCGTCGGTCGGACAGGCCTGCAGGCAGCGCGTGCAGGTGCCGCAATGATTCGTCACGTGGGGCTCGTCGGGTTCAAGCTCGATGTCCACGAGCAATGCGCCGAGCAGCGTATAGCTGCCGAGCCGGCGGTCGATCAGCATCGTGTTCTTGCCGATCCAGCCCATGCCGGCGAGCTGGGCGAAGTCGCGCTCGAGCAAAGGGGCTGTATCCGAGATGGCGCGGCCGCGAACGGTTGGGCATTCGGCCTGGAGCCATGCCAGGAGCGATTCGAGACGCCGCCAGAGGACCTGGTGGTAGTCCTCGCCGCGCGCGTAGCGTGCGACTCGACCGGTGGTCGGAGCGATGGGTCCGGGCGGAGGATCACCCTTGCCGTAGACGAAGCTGACCATGACCACCGAGCGGACTCCGTCCAGCACGTGGTCGGGATGTGAGCGCGCCTCGGCGTGGCGTTCGAGGTAGCCCATCCCCGCCGCAGAGCCCTTTGCAAGCCATTCCTGAAAGCGCGGATAGCCCGGCGGCGCGACGGCGGGGGCCACACCCACCTGGTCGAAGCCGAGCCGGCGGGCCTCGGTCTTGAGCCGTTGGGTGAGTTCCGCGTTCATCGCGTGCCTGTGATTGGGTCAGCGTCCCCGCAACGCGAGCGAGTCCTTGACGCCGAGGTTCTCGTAAATGCGACGCGTCGCATCGGAGCTATTGAGTGTGTAGAAGTGAATTCCGCGCACATTGTTGTCGAGCCGGTCGCAAGAGTCCACAGACTGATGAACACAGCGTCAGAAGGGCTTGGCTTTGCGGAGCGGAAAACACAATACACAGTCTAACCTCACGGTCACGCTGGATTCCAGGGTCGACATACTATGAAGTGCTGGCATCGCAAGGAGTTCGGATTAGAGCGCTTAACGTTTGAATGGCACACGCTATGGCCAACCGTCATTTTTCCGGTTGCGCGGGGGCGACATATAACTCCCCCCCTTGGGAAGGGGGGGGTAGGGGGGGTGGGGCATCGACCTCCGCTCACGGCCAATGGCATTCGGCCGTTGCTGACCCGTTATTGCCCAGGAAAGGACGGTAATCCTCCACACGCGTACAGGCGCTGGAGCCAATAGCGCCGGCTACTCCCCACCCCCCCAACCCCCTCTCCCTTCTCAATGGAGTTAGTTATATGTTCATCCCTTTGAAAATCGATGGGTGAGCGCGCCGGGGCCGTCGGCGGTGTGCAATGCAATCGTTATCCGCTCTAAGCAGTGGTCCCGCAGGCCGATCGCTTTCGGTCGGCTCCTTATGCGAGAGAACTCTCCGCGCCTTGGCCCCACGGAGAGGGTGTGTCGCGACGGACGGAGTTGTCGATTCGTTGTTCGTGCAATTCACTTTGATTCCCATTATCATTGTCAATGATGTCTACAAAGCCTCCCGTGGGGCCGCGCGTCAACCCGACTTCCGCCAGCTTGCTCGATCGGCTGAAACTGGCGAGTCCGGACCATCCCGATTGGCTCCGGTGCGACCCGACTTCCAGGAATCATCCTGGGAGGCGTTCCAGCGTTTGGCCCTCGACGATCAGGTCGCCAACGAACTGGGCCTGACCGAGAAAATGCCGTGCTCCAGTCCAGGTAGCGAATCCTCAAACGGTTTCGTGAAGAAGCCAGCCAAATCCTGGGTTGATCGATCGTCGGTGATGAAGATTCGGGACGTCGGCCTTCGCACTGACGCCCCGCTCAAACTTGTCCGGGCGGGGAAGTCCCGCCCGAGCGTCCCCTTCCCCCGCTCGCGGATACTTACGGGTATCATCACGGCTCCGTCGCACGGGCGAGCCGGCGTTTCCGATCGTCCAGGAGGCGATGGGCGTCTGCACGCGTGGGGTCCAGGCTGGCCGCCTTGAATGCCGCCGCGAGTGCTTCTCGAAGGGCTTGGACCGCTCGGGCCTCGTCGTCTAGCCGCCAGGCATTCTTCGAGGTCTGGATATGGGCTTCGCTCATCGTCATGTAAGCGTCGGTGTCGCGAGGGTACTGTCGGACGAGCTGCCGCGCAAACGGCAGGAAACGCTCCTCGACCCACCGTGCCTCCTTCTGCCGACCTTCCTTGCGCATCGCAGCGCTTGCGGGGTGCACGAGCTGCGAAACCTGGAAACCCGTCATGGGAACTAGCGTCTCAGGCAACGACAATGCCGCGCAACGCAGTCGAATAGACTCGACGACCGTTTCGGCAAGGTCGTCGAGCTCCTCTGGGGTAGGTGCGGACGAGGTCCCACCCGGGTCGAAGAGTAAGCGATCAGCCTCGAGCGCGAGCCACTCAGTGACGTACAGCTTCTGGTCCGCGGGCAACGCGCCTTGCGTTGGAATCGTCGAGAGAACCAGCGACAGTCCATCCTCCTTCGGATTCCGGAGGGCGAGGATCTGCGCTTTGAGTAGTTTGGGCTCAACCTGAGCCGCATCGCCCGACGTCAAGGAGTCGAACATCCTTAGATCGGCATCCAGGAGGCGCTCTGCCTCCCGACGATGGCCTAATCGGAGCTGTCGGTAAGCCTCGAAACGGCGATCCTCGGAGATTCGTCGAATTTGTGCCAAGCGGATCGAGTCTGACTTCAGGCTCAGGGCCAGAGTCGAAGCTTCATGCAAGAGACGGAGACCACCATCAAAATCCTTGTTATGAAAGGATACGACTCCCGCCGCTTTCAAGGATTCGACCAACTGAGACCGAAGTACCTCATCGCCGGGTTGGCGCCTCACGCAATCGCGTAGCAGTGAGATGGATTCCGTGATGAGCTGCCTCGCCTCGGCGTTCCGGTCGGTGGTCTCCGCCAAGGTCCACACCAGAATGCGGTCGAGTGTGGCGAGTGAGAGCAAGAAGCCTTCATCAGCCTCGGAAGGATCTTTGAGGTCGTGAAACGTTCGGCGAACGTTCTGAACGAACACCTCTAGTTTCTCCGCTTCGATCCTGTTACCCAAGTTTTTTTTATCAATTGTGTTGACGATCTGGCGGAGCGCCTTGGACGCAATTTGTTCTTTGTTTTGGGCGCGGACCCGTGCCGCGACAGCGTGGTTTCTCTCCACGACAGCACGGCGTAACAAGGTCGAGAGCCCCACCACGCTCGCGATTACCGTCACGGCGAGCGTCGATGCCAGCAGCGCGATGGCCGGCCTTTGGCGACACCAGCGCCACGCCCGTTCGAACGGCGACACGGCGCGGGCCTTGATCGGGTCGCCCGCAAGCCAACGACCCAGGTCCGCAGCGAGGGCTTCCACCGAGGCGTAGCGCGCAGCCGGCGCTTTTTGAAGGCATTTCAGGCAAATCGTCTCGAGATCGCGAGGGATGCGCGCGTTGAGCCGCCCTGGGGGAACAGGCTCTTGCTTTCGTACCATGTCGAGGACTTCGACATCCGTGGGCGCTTGGAAGGGTGGTCGCCCCGTCAGCAATTCGTAGAGCATGGCCCCCAGGGCATAGACGTCGGCAGCGGGACGAAGCTCTTCACGTCGTAGCGTCACCTGCTCCGGCGCCATGTAAGAGGGAGTGCCTCTCAACGCGCCGGAATGACTTCCCGTCGCGAGGGAATTCCCCTCCCAGTGCGCCACGCCGAAGTCCGAGACCTTGGGGGAGATCATGCTCCAGGGGGCGCCAGGTTCCGCATCCAAAAGGATATTCGAAGGCTTCAGGTCCAGGTGGAGCAATCCTTGTTGGTGGATCGCCTCGACCGCGAGGGCGATGGACTGCGTCAGGCGAGCGGCGTCCTGTGGTGATAGAGGGCCGGTGGCCAGTCGCTGTTCGAGGCTCCCGCCCAAGACGTATTCCAGGACCAGGAAGAGGTAGTCCCCCGTTTCGACGACATCGAAAATCTGCACGACGTCGGGATGCCTCACTCGTGAGTGTGCTTGCGCCTCGCGCAGCCAATGTCGCCGCTCCCGGTCTCCTGTCAGCGGACCTCCCGCGACGAGCTTCAGTGCCACGTGGCGCTGGAGAGGAAGATGCCAGGCGAGATAGACCACCGCCATCCCTCCTCGCCCCAACTCACGCTCGACGACGAAGCCCGCAACGTCCGGGAGCTGCTCGGGAGGCTGCGATCGCGATGGTACCCCCTGCGCGGTTCCCACCGTCCACTCTTTCACCACCCGCTCCAGAGTCGCCAGGCAGGCGGGACATTCCTGCACGTGGTCCTCCAGGTGGCGGTAGACTGCCGCCTCGGGACTCATCTGGCCGATGGCGCGGAGGGTCGCTTCCGAAGGGCAGTCCGAAACGCTCACGTGCATAGGATCTCACTCCTCGCGGCCTGAGGGAGTGTCCCGGAGTCGGCTCCCCTCTTCGCGAAGCATCCGGAGGACCCGTGCATGTGCGGCATACGTCGCCGCGTACTTCATGCCGAGCGCATCGGCAGCGTCTTGAATTCGGCTCGCCTTGAACTCAATGAGGACAAAGGCGTCCCACGTCTTGGGATCGACACGTTTGCGTACCGCCTCCTGGACGCGCTCGGCATCACGGAGAAGGCTCAAGAGGCAGGCGTCGTCGGCGTCTGCCTCCGGAAGTTCCGTTTTGTCGTAAACCTCTTGGAGCGCATTGATCGAGATGTCTCTGAAAACCCGTATAGTGCTTTCCTCTTTTTGCTGCTTTCGAACCGAGTCAATGATCCGATTTCGGCACAGTGTCCAGAGCCAGCCCCGAAAAGAACCGCTCGGATCGTAACGGAAGTCGCGCATTTTGCTCGACAGTTCGATCAAGACGATCTGGGTGACTTCTTCGGCCGCATGGTGGTCAAGACCGGCTCGGCGACACCAAAGACGCAGCAAAGGCAGGTAACGCACCAGCAAATCGAGCCAAGCCGTCGCGTCGGCAGGATTACCGAGCCGCCTGAGCAGTGTTGAGCTCGTGGTCATGCCGTCGGTCCGCTTCACGGCTCGCTCCGGGCCAATCGGCCGCTCCAGGGAAACAAGAACGGCGCGAGTATCAAGAGCTTTCGTAATCCTATTAGAGGACTGCGCGCTCGACCGACAGCGCGCAGGTCGATTCTACCGCGTTCCGATGGCTTAACAAGAGCATGAGTGCCGCCAGACCGATGCATCCCAGCAACCAGATTCTTCTCGCCTACAGCCTGGGGACCCTTGACGAGGCCGACGCCAACTCCCTCAACTCCCACATTGAGGGATGCTCCGATTGTCGACGGCGCGTAGCGGAAACCAACCGCGGCCGCTTAAAGGGGAGACCTGGTGGCGCCCCTCCCCGGACAGATTTGTCAAGTTCCGTGGAAGCCACAGTGAATGAGGCGCACGAGTCGGATGAACCGGCCGATCCTGGTTTCTCAGTTAACGCGGCGATCCCCAAGGAGCTCGCCGAGGATCCGCGGTACCGCGTGATCAAGGAGCTCGGACGGGGCGGCATGGGCGTTGTCTATCTCGCACACAACCATGAGATGGACCGCGCCGAGGTCCTCAAGATCCTCAACCCCGAGATGCTCGCCAGGCACGGCACGGGACTGGACCGCTTCCTCCGGGAGATCCGGACCGCCGGCAAGCTAAACCACCCCAATATCGTCACGGCCTATAGCACCTTCGTGTTGGGACGACTCCGCGTCTTCGCCATGGAGTACGTCCCCGGCGAGAATCTCGCCGAGCTCGTCAAGAAACGCGGCGCCTTGCCGGTCGTCCTCTCCTGCCAGTTCATCTACCAAGCCGCGCTGGGCCTCCAGCACGCCCACGAAGCGGGGATGATTCACCGCGACATCAAGCCTGGCAATCTGATGGTCGCGCGCCAAGGGCAAAAGACCGTTGTGAAGGTCCTCGACTTCGGCCTGGCCAAGGCGATGCGTGAAGCGCCCGTGGACAGCACAAAGACGCATGAAGGCCAAGCCCTGGGCACCCCCGACTACAACGCGCCCGAGCAGATCATCGACGCAAGCCGTGTCGACATCCGCGCGGACATCTACAGTCTGGGCTGCACGCTCTACTACTTACTCACGGCCCATGCGCCGTTTCACGGCAGCAGCCTTTACGACATCTACCAGGCACACATCTCCACCGACGCGAGGTCTCTGAACCTGGTCCGTCCCGAGGTGCCGGCGGAGCTGGCCGCCCTGGTGGCGAAAATGATGGCGAAGGACCCGGCCGAGCGGTTTCAGACGCCGGCCGAGCTGTCCGAGGCGTTGAAGCGGTTCTGCCGGCCAGTCGCGATTGTTCCAACGGTCAAGGCCCCGGAAGCAGTCCCTCCCGGCGCGTCGGCGGAAGGAACATCGAGGGCGACTCGGGTCGACTCTGAGGGCGCATCCCCATCGCCCTCGGTTCTCGCACCCGCAAGGGCTCCGCAACCCGAAGAGCGGTGGGCAAGCCTGATCGACCTTTCCGAGCCGGAGCGCACCCCGAAGGAACGTCTGGTCGCTACGGCTTCCCAGTCATCGCGCAGCCGGCCTCCCTGGCTCTGGCTCGCGACTGCCGCCGGAGTGCTGTTGATCGGGTTCCTCACCTGGGCGATCCTTTCGGTGAGAACCAAGGATGGACTCATCGTACTGGAAGACGTACCGGACAGGGCGGAGGTGATTGTCGACGGTGAGAGAGTCACCATCCAGTGGCCTGATGGCGGAGGCCCGGTCGAGGTCGAGATCAAGGCGGATCCTGGCCAGCATGGAGTCCAGGTGAGGAAAGACGGATTCAAGACTTTCGGTGCCGAGGTCCGTATCGAAACGGGGGAGCGGCGGGAGATTATCGTCAAGCTGGCGCCGCTACCCAAAGCGCTGGAAAAGTTGGTGAGCGAGACCAAGCCGGTCGAGCGTATGAAAGTGAAGGACGATCTCGACGACGTGGCTTGGCCGGAGGCACTCGCCCCTAATGGCCAGCCGCTGCCCAGCCTCGGCCCAGGTCAGCGCGCGACCCAGATCTGTATGAGCCCCGACCGCAGGCGCTTGGCCCGCGGAGTCTTCGAACAAGAGAGAGTCGTCTCTCTCCGATTCCTCGATAGTACCGACGCTTCGAGAGAGCGAGAAGCCACCGAGAAGGACATCGGGTTCTATCGTATCTGTTTTAGCCCGGACAGCACGGCATTGGCGGTCACCGGGGGGTTTTCCTTCGTCAGGGTTTGGGACATCGCATTGGGCAAGAAGACTGAGCAGTACCCTGGTTATGGCGCAGGCGACTTTCATTGCGTTGCCTATAGCGCTGATGGAACTCGGCTGGCCGGGGGCCAGTGGAACCGGCCAATACGCGTTTGGGACACGAAGACCGGCGAGCTGGTCGACACCCTCATTGGGCACACGGACCTGCCCTTTTGCCTGGCGTTCAGCTCCGACGGCAAGTACCTCGCCAGCGGCAGCGGCTCCTTGCCAGACGACCCCACGAAAAAGGGCGAAATGAGGCTCTGGAACCTGAAGTCGGGCGGCAATGAACTGATCGAGGCCCACGACGTGAGGGTGTACGGAGTCGCGTTCAGCCCCGACGGCAAGTACGTCGCGAGCGCCGGCCACGATAAAACGGCGAAGGTCTGGGACTCAGCGACGCTTCGGTGCGTAGCGACTTTCGACAAGCACCAAGCCTTCGTCAACGGCGTCCAGTTCAGTCCGGATGGCCGCCTGGTCGCCAGCATCGCGCGTGAGAACCAGGTTCGGCTCTGGGAGCCGACCACCGGCCGCGAGGTCGCGGCCCTCTCGGGACTCCCCGGCCACCCGTGGTTTGTTCAGTTTAGCCCCAAAGGCCGCTGGATTTACGCCGGCACGGAAACCACCTTGAAAGCCTGGGAAACCCCGCCCGTACCCGCTAATCCCGATCCGATGCCGGAAGCTAAGTCCAAGGCGCCCTCCACGAACCGAATTGCGGTTGGCTCGATGACTCCTGACCCCGCTCGTAAGCCGCGAGAGGAACCGTTGGCACGATTTCGTTTCGACCAAAACGGCGAAAACACGGGCAAGGGGCCGGCGTCGTTTGCGCTTCTGAACACGGAGTTTCGAGAGAACGCTCTGTACCTGAATGGGAAATATGGTGGGCTCGGAGGCAAAGGCGGCGTTCCGGGGGGATACTGGGCCGTCTGCAGCACGCCGAGCCTCAGCTACGAGACGTTCTCCGTTGCCATGCGGTTCAAGGCCACGGAATTTGGCCGGAACAACACTCCGCCAGGGCCCAGTTTCCAAAAGGACAACCTATTTACGGGTGGTACCTCCTGGCGTTGGTTCGGGCTGTCTCGGTCCCAGTCGGGGAATCTGCTGGTCACCTTGAACAACGGGGAGTGGACCCACGAGATCAAGGAGGCCCCCCTCGAGGTGGAGAAATGGACCGTCGTCGCCTGTTCCGTGGACATACCCAGACGGCAGCTCAGGGTCTGCCTGAATGCGCGTAGAGTCGCGGAGATTGAGCTTCCCCAGGGCTTCGAACTCGCCGTGGACAAGTCTCCGCAACGCGACGCGGACAAGGTCTGGTCGTTCTCGAATCTCAGCAACGGGTGGGTCTTCCACGGTCTGGTCGATGAATTGGTCATCTATCCGAATGCCCTGAGTGCGGACGACCTGGAAACGATCAGCTTCGGGACTGGCAAAGAACCGGCTTCCCTTTCGACCCCACCGAAGGCCTCGGAGCCCGCGCTCGCACCCGGTCCCTCAGCCGGAGGGAGGCGGTCTGCGAAAGCCACTGTCCGAACGTACCAATCCGCGCTAACAGCCACGATCGTCAACGGGACGTGGAGGGTCGAAGGCGACGAGTTGGTACAAGAATCGAAGATCGGCGGAGCCACGATCGTCTTCGGAGATCCAACTTGGTCCAGCTATGACCTCACGTTCGAAGTCAAAGCCATCGATGGCCACGAGGGGAATTGGACCTTCTTCCATTATAACGGGTCGAATGATCATTTCAATTTTTACACAGGCATTCGCGGAAACCGTGTTCACGGCGTGGGGACCGTCTTGAATGGCAGGGTAACACGCAATGAGGTGCCGGGGACATTCGAATACCAGCGTTGGCACACGGTGATGGTTCAGGTGCGCGGACCGGAGGCTCGCTGTTTCCTCGATGGCATCGAGATCCTTCAGCATCGTGATGACCGACTCACTCAGGGGCAAGTCGGTTTGGGGAGCTTTCGAACCGCCGTGCGTTTCCGAACCATCGAAGTCCGAAGCGCGGATGGGCGGACTCGCTACAGAGGGCTGCCGAAGCTGCCCAATCCGTGAGTGTGCGGGTTCGAAAACGGCATCTAGCATGTATTCCAGGATACGCCCAATGTCTCAACGACCGAAACAAGATCAATCGAGTCCCCAGGTCGAACGGACCGGGACCTTGATCGAGACCGATGACGATGTCCGCGAAGCCAGGCGCCTCGCGCTTGAGAAGTCGTTGCGCCCTGAGCCACCCGCGCCCGTGCCGGCGGCACCGCCAACACCCAAACCGGCGTCATTTCCCGCACCAAGTCCGGACCGTGTCTCGAAGATCTATCGGCCCACAGTTCGGCCCCCCATCGCTTTGTTAACCGTCTTTGACGACGGCTGTACTGACGGTGAGGTCATCCGCATCCGAGACGCGAAATTCGTCATCGGCCGCGTCGAGGGCGACCTGCGCATCCCCTTCGACGGCCGCATCTCGTCCCGGCATGTCGAAATCACGCTCCAAGCCGTCGGTGGCCAGCATCGCTGGGTCGTCACGGACCTTCAGAGCACGCACGGCCTGTTCGTTCGCGTGAGCCGGTCGGCGCTTGCCGACAAGGCGGAATTCCTCGTCGGAAACGGACGCTACCGGCTCGACGCTCCTCAACCTCCTTCCCAGCCGACGTCCGACCTCGAACCCTACGACGGGGCTTCGGGAGCCACCAGAGGATGGGACGATAGTCCGAGCGCATCGTTCCGCCCCTCCGCGCTGACCGAGTTGATCGGCAACGAAATTGGCAACCGGATTCTCCTCATCAAACCGGACTACTGGATCGGCTCCGATCCGGCGTGTCCGATCTGCCGCCCTGACGACCCGTTCTGTGAACCTCGCCATGTCCGGGTCTTCCGCATCGCCGGCAAGGGGTGGTATGCCGAGCACAATAAGACTCAGAACGGCCTCTGGCTGCGAATCTCGCAGGTCGTGGTTGAGACGCACGCACAGTTTCAGATCGGCGAGCAGCGATTCCTGCTCAAGATCGGGTGAAGGCGTTTGTGTGCTGCCTCCTCTCGCAGAGTTCCTTACCCGGGAGAATCAAACATGCTGTCCAGGTTTTTGATCGCCGGGCTGATCGCGGCCGTCCTCAGTTCGGCCGCACTGAGAACCCAGGCCCAAGTCGTGGGAGTCGGGCCCGGTTCAACCCCATCGGGGGACATGCTCCGAGGCGCCGGCGTCGCAGCGTACGGAGCAGGCTTGCGCGATTACTATGATGCGGCTGCAAATTCTACAAACATTGATTCTTTTATTAAATTTAACGGTTATATAAATGAATTTTATAAAGAAGAGAACCGGGAAAACCACCGCATTGCGCAAGCCACAAGGAAGAAGGCTCGGGAAAACTGGGACAAGATCCAGGTACGGATCGACAAGGATCCGAGCGTACGCGACATCAACCAGGGGGACGCCCTGAACGCCAAGACGAGGCAATTGCTCATGGCCGGCTCGGCGCTGCGCTATTCGAAGACACTACTGCCTCCCGACACAATTCGCCGGCTGCCGTTCGCTCTTCCCCGGAAGGGCTTGACGTTCTCGATGCAAAGAATGGCACTCAAGAGCCCGAAACAGTGGCCGGTTGCCCTTCAGGATTCCGAGTTCCACGCTGTACGACAAGCGTATGTACGCGCCTTTGGCAAGGCCCTCGACCAGATCGAAGGGAAGCAGACGCTCGCCGCCATCAAGGACGTCGAGAACGCGTTGAGCGCGCTCCATGCGCAACTCGATCGCGTCATAGACCCGACGCAGTTGAAGGAAGAGGACAGGGAGCTCTACAACCAGGCCAAGAACCACCTGAAGCGCCTTGGTGTCCTAACAGACGTGCTCAAGGACCATGACATGCAAAAGGTGCTGGTCGAGATGGAGAATTACTCGGGCACGACCCTGGCCGACCTCCTCGAATTCGTGACTCGTCACCATCTTCAGTTTGCCATTTCCGATCCGGGCGATGAGCTGACTACGACCCGCAAACTCCACTTGCTGATGGAGGACGAGTTGGCGGCTCTGGGGCCCGAGAAGAAGAATTGAGGCGTGATGGAACCGTAAGGGTATACGAAGCCCCGTACTCAAACCATGAGCAATTTTTGCGAATCGCAAGAAGGGAGGAGGTGAACATGGTGAAGTACGGCGTTGCGATCGTGGTCGGCTGTCTTTACATCACCTGTGCCTCGTGGCTCGTCCGATCGGAGGGTCGGGCCCATCGTGACTTTTTGGCAAAGTGGGAGCAGGAAAACCCGGAACCTAAACCTGAGCCACCAAGGGCAACCGTTTCCGACCCATTACCAGCGTTCAAGCCCAGGGACGAAACCAAGCGGGCCGTACCCCTTCCCTCAGTAGCCCATACCGCGCCGGAACCCAAGGCGCCCGACGATCGCCAGTCCCCGCCAGTGTCGTCGGAAGTCGTCGTTCAGAACCCGAAACCTGCGCGCATGCCGGTCCAACCGCCGGCCCCCGAACCACTCCAAGTCGTCGCGGTGAAACCTGTGCCGGTGCCGCCTCGTGAATGGGCCGACTCGTTGGATCTGACCCACCTGAAACGCGACGATGAAGTTCGCCTTGGCCATGATCTTCACCTGCGAGTAAAGGCACAAATCCCAGCCCTGGACGAGGGTGATTTCCTCAAGCAAGTCGAAATAGCGTCTCGCCCCTTCCTGGCAAAGGGCGTCCACTCCGACGTGCCGTACACGTTCTCGGTTCTGGACTCGGACGCGGTGAACGCATTCTCGCATCCGGGCAATTACGTTTATGTCTGCCGTGGACTATTCGACCTCATCGCCGAGGGTGAGGAATACGTCCTGGAGTTCGTCGTCGGCCATGAGGTTGCGCATCTGGAATTGAGGCACGCCATCAAGCTCATACAGAGGGGCAATGCTCGGGCGAAGGAACAGGGGATTGGTACGCTCCGCCAATTCGACTTTCCGCTCGTCATGGCATATCCCGACGAGCAGGAGTACGAGGCTGACGCGTGGGCCTTCCGGAAAATGATCTCGTTCGCCGACCGGTCACCACACGAAGCCCGGACCTTCATGAAGCGATTCAAGAACCACGCCGACCGACTCAAGTTTCCCAACGGTCACAAGGAACCGGAACCCGGCTCGATTCCCCTCGAGAACCACTTCCGCGCGCATCCCCCGGCATGGAAGCGGCTGGAGCGGCTCACAACGCTCTCGCTGGCTTCGAAGCCAGCGAGATGAACGCGGTCGCAGCCGACAGGCCAAGTCCCATGGCGGCCAGGGCGATGCCGTCCGCCTTCAGTCCCATGCGCTCGGTACGCGCAGGGAAGAAAGCCTCGGCAAGGGTTTCCCTCGGTTTAGCGCCGGACTTCACGGATGGCTCGGATTCGATCAGGAGCAGGCCCTCGAACGCCCAGCGTGACGGGAGGGCGGTGGCAATGGTCTGTGTCCACGATTCCATTTGAGGCAGGGATTTGGGCCCGCCGCCGAACAGCCAGAGCGGCACCAGGGCCAGCGGCAAGAGAGCCCAGGCGAAGGCGCGACGCGGGGCCAGCGCGACAAGCAAGAGGCCCAGCGCCAGGCCGACGGTCGAAGCCAGGTACAGCAGCGAGAGCGTTGGGACCCCCGGTCCTTGCAAGCCTGTCCCATAGGCGGCGATGATCCACATCAAGACACACTGGATCGCGCCGAGAGAACCGAGCGCCAGGAACCGGGAAACGAGCACGACTCCGTCGTTGGGTTTCCGATCATTTTGCGGTCTCGAAGGCCCGAGCGTTGTGCCGATTACCGCGTTGGAGAGCCCGAACCAGATCGCGGCCAGCCCGAGACAGAACAGAGCCAGCGCCCTGGTGTGAAAGTTGCCGAGCATGACAATCGTCAGACCCGCTAGGGGCGCCTGGGTGAGCAGTGCCAAGATACGCCATCTGGGTCCCAGTGCCCTACCGATCTCTTCCGCAAGCGCCGTCCCCGAAGGTTTGGCGAGAGTTTCGGGAACCGTGACGATCTTTTCGGGGATCTCGGGCGCCGGAGCGGACGGACTCAGGATTTCCGCCGCCGAGATCGAATGACTTCCCAGGAAGATCGTGTCGCCAGGGCTCAGAACCGATCGACTGATCTTACGGTCGAGACTCCCGAGCGCGGTCCCATTGGCCGACCCAAGGTCTTCGAGGAAGGGCTGTCCCCCTTGGGTTTCCCAGACGATCCGGGCGTGGTGGCCGGAAACCATGGGGAGATCCACAACATAGTCGTTATCGGGCAAGCGGCCGATGCGGACAACCCGCGCGGGGAGCCTCGGCGCGGGCTCCGTCGGCCAGGGCATGGGAGTCAGTTGGCCCAACGTGATCGTGTCGTTGGGCGCGACACGGACTTTCGTCGTGACGCGTACTCCGTTGACATAGGTTCCGTTCGTGGACCCCACGTCTTCCAGGACGTACGCCGAACTCCCGTCCTCGCGCGTCAATCGGCAATGGTGACCCGAAACCTGGGGAAGATTCACCACGAGATCGCAGTCCGGTTTCGAGCCAACGAGCCAAGATTGCGACATGGGGATCTCATCCTTTGGGTGTCTGTGACCTTCCGTTAAGCTTGATGTTCTCGATTCGTCGGAAAGTCGCAACAAGCTCGAATATCCTACCACGATTCCGCCTTCACGCCTGCCTGTTCACGGGTGAAAAACCTCGCACAGATGACCTCCGGGTCTCGCCACGGCCGTTTCATTCTCGATCGTGGGAGCCCGAAAGAGCTCCTTTCAGGGTCTCGTGGCGCCGGTGAGACTGCGCTCGCTGTGGTCGAGCAGGCGGCTTGGATCCGCGCGGCCCCGTCTTGATACGGAGTCACATAGCCTCATCGGAAATGTCTAACCGGTCTCATGCCTTGGGACAGACAATGGTGTCACATCTTTTTGAAATACCATCCTCTCTGCTCGGACGCGACACATTCGTCTCTGTCAAGGCATACGGGTGGCTTTGGAAGTCCCGCAATAAAAAAGAGGTGTTCCTGACGAACATAGATAGATTCTTAGCGTCCAGGGAGTGCGCAGCGCGCGAGCAGATCGAAGCCGAGCCGGCGGGCCTCGGTCTTGAGCCGCTGGGTGAGTTCCGCGTTCATCGCGTGCCTGTGATTGGGTCAGCGTCCCCGCAACGCGAGCGAGTCCTTGACGCCGAGGTTCTCGTAAATGCGACGCGTCGCATCGGAGCTATTGAGTGTGTAGAAGTGAATTCCGCGTACATTGTTGTCGAGCAGGTCGCGGCACTGTTCCGTCGCCCAGTGCAGACCGACTCGATCGATCGCCTCGGGGTCCTTGTGGCAGCGGTCGAGAGCCCGCAAGAGCCGTCCGGGAAAGCGCGCGCCCAGGGCCAGCTCGGCCATGCGGGTGATGTTGGTCTTCTTGGTGATCGGCATGATCCCGGCGAGGATCGGCACGTGAATGCCAGCCAGGTCGCAGCGCTCCCGGAAGTCGTAGAAGTCGTCATTGCAAAAGAAGAGCTGGGTGCAAATGTAATCAGCCCCCGCGTCGACCTTGCGCTTGAGGTGCTCCATCTCCTTGAGCCGGTTCGGCGTTGCCGGATGACCCTCGGGGAAGCCCGCGACACCGATTCCAAAACTGCGTTGCCCCGACAACCGGGCGTGTTGCTTGATGAAGGCCACGAGACCGTCGGCATAACGGAATGCGTCGCACGAGCGGTCGTAGTTCGGCTTATCACGGGGCGGGTCGCCGCCGAGGGCGAGGATGTTTTCGATCCCCGATGCGGCGTAACGGTCGAGGATTGCCGAGAGCTCGTCCTTGCTGTGACAGACGCACGTGAGATGCGACACGGCGGTCAGGTTCGTCTCGCGCTGGATACGGATGATGAGGTCATGCGTTCGCTCTCGCGTTGATCCGCCGGCCCCATAGGTCACAGACACAAACGACGGCTGAAGCGCCTGAAGCTGGGCTATGTTCACGAAGAGCTCGTCCCACGCTGCATCCTTGGGCGGGAAGAACTCGAAGCTGAACGTTGTGGGGTGCTCGTTGAAGATATCGAGGATGTGCATGGCAATCGCTCGTCCCTGATCCTCTTGATGAATCGCCGGGTTTGGTAAGGAATCTAGCTTACTCCTTCACCGGGCCTTCGGGGAGTCCTTTCGTTGGGGCTTCGGCTTGATGCCGGTCCGAGGACAGATCGACTGGAGCGCACAGTCATCGCATTGAGGACGGAGTGCGCCGCACGTCTGTCGGCCGAGCAGGATGAGACGATGGCTCAGGTCGATCCAATGCGCTTGGGGCACGCACTTCATAAGGTCCTGTTCGATCGAAACGGGTTCCCGATTCGAGGTCAGGCCCAGGCGGAATGCCAGGCGTTTGACGTGGGTATCCACAACCACTCCAGACGCCTGTCCGAACGCCACCCCGAGCACGACGTTAGCCGTCTTTCGGCCCACGCCGGCCAGCGCCGTCAGCGCATCGAGATCGGCCGGGACATTGCCGCCATGCTTTTCGACAAGCTGCGATGCCATCGCAATCAGGTTTTGGGCCTTGGCACGGAAGAACCCGGTCGAGTGGATCAGCGTCTCGAGCTCGGACTGGTCGGCGGCGGCCAGTGCGCGGGCGTCGGGATAACGTGCGAACAGCGCGGGGGTCACCATATTGACCCGGACGTCGGTGCATTGCGCGGAGAGGATCGTCGCGACGATCAGCTCGAACGGATTGCGATGCCGGAGCGCACACTCGGCCCTGGGATAGAGTCGCTCGAGGGCCTCGACCACGCGGCTCGCCTGAAGCTTGCGCTGTTTTTGACTCGGTCGTTTTGCACCGGGCATGGGCCGCTTTCGTCGAAGGGGGCGAGGGATCGCGCGGAGCCTGTCGATCGTAACGCCCGGGGTGCGGCTGTCAAGGCAGCGCGCACTTGGCGCAGCGACTCTGCCCAATACAATGAATTGGACTTACTCGCTTGCACTCCGCCGTTGCCAACACTCCGCGCTCGCTTCTGCCACACGCTCGCGTGCGGCAAGCTCCCCCCCTGCCCGCCTCGGAACGCTTCCATGGATGATGATTTCGACTTGCGAGGATTTACCAACGTTTGTCGCTTGTTTCCGCTGCCGAACGGGGTACTGTTCCCGCATTCAGTGCTCCCGCTCCACATCTTTGAGCCCCGATACCGGCAAATGACCGAGGACGCCGTGAAGAGCGACAAATTGGTGACGCTCGCCCGCTATCGTCCCACCAACGAGGACGCGCCGGCGGGTGAGCCGCCTCCTCTCGAATCGGTCGCGTGCCTGGGACAGATCGTGCAGCATGAAAAGCTTCCGGATGGGCGCTTCAATTTCCTCCTCCTGGGCCGGAAGCGCGTGCGACTGAAACGCGAGATCCCCAGCGGCAAGCTCTATCGCATCGCCGAGGTGGAGATCCTGGAAGATTCCTACGGCGATGAGCCCGAGGAGCCGCGCCGTTCCGAGTTTTGCACGCTCTTTCGAACCGTCTTTGAATTAAAGCAGGCGCAGGACGTTGATCTCGGGGGCTTGCTCGACTCGCAATTGCCGCTGGGTCCGCTGACCGACATCGCGGCCCATGCCATGGGGCTCCCGCCCGAACTGGCACAACTCTTGCTGGCTGAACCCGAGGTGAATCGCCGTCTCGATGCGCTGCTCGAGATCCTCCGGCGGGTTCGGTCGAGCGAGGAGCGAAAAGCGGGGCGGGCCGCGCGGCCGTTTCCGCCTCCCTTCAGCAGCAATTAGATGCAGCGACTCAACCAGGTCGCGAGCCCGTCCCGCAAATCCTCTGATGCCGGGCGAGACGAGACACACGACCTTGATTTCGCGGTGAACACGACTTAAAATACGTCGTGTCTTCTCTGGAAGTTGATAATCTGCTTTGATTTACACGCAGATTCCCGGTCTACCCGCCAGCTTCATCCTCTTGCGGTCGAAAGAGTCTGATTATGGGTCAACACGCACCGCTTTCCCGTGCCTCGACGAATGGCGGGAGCTTTTTGGACGATGACGATGATGAGTTCGTTCCGGGAGAGAACGTCCCCTCGATCGATCTCGACCGGATCCGCCATGCGGTGCGAGAGATCTTGATCGCGGTTGGTGACGATCCCGACCGTGAAGGGCTGCGCGAGACGCCGGACCGTGTGGCGCGGATGTATGCGGAGGTATTCCATGGTCTGCACCAGGATCCTCGGGTTCACCTGAGCAAGGTCTTCACGCAGAAGTACGACGAGATGGTCCTGATCAAGGACATCCAGTTCGAGAGCTTTTGCGAGCATCACCTTCTGCCCTTTACGGGCAAGGCGCACGTGGCCTACCTGCCGAACGGAAAGGTGATCGGGTTGTCCAAGATACCCCGCGTCATCGACGTGCTGGCGAAGCGTCCGCAGATGCAGGAACGGCTTACCGAAGAGGTGGCGGACCTGCTCATGCAGGAACTGGACGCAAAGGGTGTCGCGGTTGTCATGGAAGCGACGCATAGCTGCATGACGGTTCGTGGCGTGCACAAGCCGGG
>DAIDJG010000429.1 GCA_027451445.1 Singulisphaera sp. | reverse complement strand
ACGACACCGGTCCTGTCGTCTCAAACGCCCTACACCCTTGTGCTGAGGGCGTTTGAGACGACAGGACCGGTGTCATCGGAGTGTCACTGAGTGGCTCCCTCTGGCCGAGAAAGTGGTACCCTCGCTCGCCGTTACTGACATGGGGATGAGGGACCATTTCGTTTTCGGTTCATTGAACCCCAAAAGGGGCGCGTCGAGCGCGGCGGCTCGCTACCGCGTTCGAACGGCCCTCTCGGCTCGAAAGCGGTGGCAAACCACAGGCACTCCAAACCGTGCGAGACCCCAACGGAAACGGCCTTACCTCGGAGAGACCGGCCGGATCGGCTTGAAGGGTTCGTCAGAAGTGGCCACGCACGAAATATCGGGTAGCGGGGCGTTCTGGTCGATCCGCCTTTCGCGCGAGTGCTGCCTGAAGAGGCGCCGAAGCCGCCCATCTCACCCAGCTTTGATGCGTGGCCCCTACCGCCTCTCAGTCGCTCAACGGGTCGCAAGTGGGTAGCGGCGATGGTCCTTGCTATCATCGAGTGGTAGGAATCCAGGGGACCCACGACCCCACAACTTCGCCGGAGGTCGTTGTCGCATTCGAGGACGGCGAGGAGTTGGCCTGCGCACGGGTTCCTCACCCCCGCAAGGGCGCGATCGCAGGGAATGACGTGAAGGAAGACAACCGTCTTCGAGTTCGGCAGGGCAAGGCTGTCGGAGGAGGCACTGGGCGATGAAGGTGGCTACGTATGAGGCCGTTGTCGAGAACGGCCAGATCAAATTCTCCGAGCCGGTTCAACTGCCCGAGCGTGCCAAGGTCTATGTGGTCGTTACGGGGGTTGAAGAGGTTCCCCGCTTCCACGTCGTTAGCCCCAGGCTCGCGCAGCCGGGGCGAGCGGACGACTTCGCCAAAGAGGTGATCGAGGAGCCGGAAAATGCCCGGCTTTGACGATCGCTTTGCGCCGCTGGCCCCGATCGCCACGGTCAGTCTCACGCAACCCGACTCCGACGAAAGCGTTGAGGACATCTCCATGCTCATCGATTCCGGCGCCGATGTGACCCTGGTACCCCGATCCGCCATCACCACGCTTGGCGTAGCCGCAACCGGTGAGCACTAGGAATTGGTAGGATTCGATGGAATGATGAGTCAGTCGGAAGTATTTCGCGTGGATCTTATCTTCACGAATCGGCGCTTCCGAGGGCGGTTTCTGGTGACTGACAGCGATGTCGGCGTCCTCGGCCGCGATGTCCTGAACCATCTTCGACTGCTGCTCGATGGTCCAGAGTCGCGCTGGGAGGTTGCGCCGCCAACTGCCAAGGAAGGGTGAAATTCCGATCCGAAGGAGCGTAGCCACTCTGTCAGCAACCTGTGGGATTCCAGGGAGGGAGGATCGGCCCAGCACCGCTGGGTGTGCCCCTGATCAGACGGCAGGTGGACCAGGCGGCACTGGCCAGAATCCTTGCGTGAACTGCCGGCGCACAGCGGATTGGGCCTTCCGCCAGTTGACGGCGTCCCCGGCCTGGTTCGATGCTGGCCAACAGGTCTTTGGAGCGGTACAGGATCATGACGAGTTGTCAGGTGATGATCACACGATGGGTTGGTGTGGTTTTGGTTGCGGCGGGGGCTGTCGTTCACGACGCGCCGGCGGTCCGGAGCGCAACGGATCCGGGGGATCCAATTGCCCGGATCGCGGCCAGCTACCGTTTGGCGCCCGTCGGTAAGCCGGTGGCTCGTCTCGTCGAGGAGCCGGCAATTCGCTGGACCAAACCGGCCGGCGAGATCGAAGACGCTACGCTCTTCTTCTGGACGTCCGACGGTCGGCCGATCGCGGCGGGAACGTTCCTGCGGCAGAAGAATGTGGGGATGTATCACGAATTCCAGTCGCTGACGGTTCGCCCGCTCCGTGCCGAGCGCGACGGTCGCGCGGTCTGGGACTGTGCACAGCCGGGCATCGTGTTCGCACCCGTGCCCGGCGCACCTGTGCCTGCCGGGACGACGGGTAAGCGGCAAATCCAGTTGAAAACCCTCGCGGACGAGTTTCGCGCCGAGGCCGTCAAGGAGCCGCCGTTCTACGGGAAGCATTCCGTTTACAAGTTCCGGTTGCTCCCCAGGCCGCTGCTGCGCTACGGCGATCGTGACCGGCCGGAGTGCGAAGGAGCGATCTTCGCCTTTGTCCAGGACACGGACCCTGAGGTGTTGCTGGTGGTCGAGAGCCGGCCACAAGGGAAGCAGGTGCGCTGGGAATACGCCCTGGCTCCCATGACCGGCTGGCAACTCAAGGCCTGGCACAAGGACGTCGAGGTCTGGTCGATCAAGAACCGACACCCGGGCCATGACCCCGCGGAGCCCTATTTTGTCGCCGGTCCGTTCCCCGCGGACGATGCGCCCAGGAACGAGTAACCGCTCGTTGCGGGATGGCCCACGGGCCGGCGCCCGGTCGCGAGCCGACGGAAATCCGTGGGTTCGCAGATTTTCTTTCGAATATTTTGCGCCCACGGACGTATAGTAAGTGACGGAGGTTCAGAGGCATCCCTTTTCCCTCCGCCGGCGTGCGCGCGGCGCCGCCGACAGTCGCTCCGAAAAAGGTCGAGGAAGGCCGGTGCATCGTGTGGCCAGCAAATCTCAACACGGCCGGTTCATCCGCACGGGTCGATCGCGCGACGCATTCCTCCGGCTGCCCACCGTCAGCCGGGGAAACTACGGGTCGCGCGCGACGGAGAGTCCGTCGTCCTGTTCGATCTGAGACGACGTGGGTCGCCGTTCGGACGATGGGACTGAGTGCGATCGTTGGCCCGATCGTCATGAGCGCTTCACGCGCGTCAACATCGCGTGTTGGCGACTCGGCTATTCGGAACCCCTTGGAAAATAAGGGGTCTTCGATTCCGAGTAACGGATTTCCGTTTGATTTGGAGGGTGCCCAGTATCCTCAGGTTACCTATTTTCTGCGGATGAAGGTGTCGCCAAATCAACGAAGTGCACTGGCGAAGCGAAAAGGCGTAAATGCCGTATTTGCCAAGGGCTGTGGGAGCATAAAATGGATTTAATGTAAAAAACGGGGGCATTTTCGATGTTTTTCGATGACAGATCTAGCGTGAAAATTCCGACGTTGCGTGCTCGCAGATGGGCCGCGTTAAGCCAGGCTGGACGTGGGAAGCCGTCACCATGGTTGCTTGCGGAATGCCCCCTCCAGGAGAGAGGGGGTTCCACAAGGGACCACTTGCCGACGAGCTCTCGGGCGGTCGAGGCGCGTTGAGCGGTCGGCTCGGTCGGCGGGAGGAATGGCCGAGCGGGAGAACCCAGATCGTGCTCATGACGAACTTCATCCGCATGCTCGACGACATCATCGCGCGGAACCTTCACACGGTCGGAAGCGCTCGGGGATCTTGCACGCGGCCTGTTTCGTGCTCGAGTCGGCTCTGTGAGCATCGCGTTGAAGAGGGACGCCGAGACGGCGGCGCGCAAGCCTGAACCTGAGCTCGAATGAAACGGCCCTGCGACCCGAGCCATCCGGCCTTGACAGTCGTCTTTGGGACGAAAGACGCGCAACAACTGTTGACTGCTTACTTTTTTTGTGGTCTTCGCTGCGTTCCGGGCCGCTTGGTCATCAATCCGTGTCCTAGGTTTCCGATTGGGGCTGACGGACATCCTTCATCGTTGGGCAATCATCGAGCAGGCGAGGACCGGGATGAACGCAAGAGAGGCCAACAAGGACGATCAAGCAGCGATCGAGCGTCGCACTCGCTCGCTGTTCGAACAGCACAGGCAGGCCATCTTGCGCCGGACCGACCGCCTGTTCGCGGGCTTGCTCGGGTTCGAGTGGGCCGCCGCGATTGCGCTGGCGGCGTGGGTCGCGCCTCATGCTTGGGCAGGGACGGCGCTGGAGGGGGAACCGCACGTCCGCCAGGCCTTGCAGTGGGGGGCGATGATTGCGTGTTTGCCCATGCTGCTCGCCCTGACGAGAGCGGGGGGACCGGCAACACGGCACGTGATCGCCGTGTGTCAGATGCTGATGTCGGCGCTCTTGATCCACATGAGCGGCGGTCGGATCCAGACCCACTTCCACGTCTTCGGCTCGCTCGCCTTCCTGGGCTTCTATCGCGATTGGCGCGTGCTCCTGACCGCCTCGGCCGTGACGGCCCTCGATCATGTTGTGCGGGGGATGAACTGGCCCCTTTCGATCTACGGCACGACCTCCGTGGGTCCCTGGCAGTGGGTCGAACACACGGGCTGGGTTGTCTTCGAGGACCTCTTCCTGATTCCTTCGTGCGTGCAAGGCGTCTGGGAAATGTGGGGGACCGCCGAGCGCCAGGCGTTGTTGGAGTCGACGAGGGAGCGGATCGAGCAGACGGTGCTCGAACGGACCGAGCAATGGCAGCGCGCCACCGAAGCGGCCGAGGCCGCCAGCCGGGCCAAGAGCGAGTTCCTCGCCAATGTCAGCCATGAGATCCGCACTCCGATGAACGGCATCATCGGCATGACCGAGCTGGCGCTCGATACCGAGCTAACGCCCGAGCAGCGCGAGTATCTGGAGCTCGTGCAGTCGTCGGCCGATGCACTCTTGACGGTGATCAACGACATCCTCGACTTCTCCAAGATCGAGGCGGGTAAGATCCATCTCGACCCGGTCCCGTTCGACCTGCGGGACACGATCGGCGAGACGATGAAGACGCTGGCGTTGCGGGCCTCGCAGAAGGGCCTGGAGCTGGCGCACCGGGTGGCGCCCGACGTTCCCGACGGCCTCGTCGGCGATCCGATGAGGCTGCGGCAGGTGCTGGTGAACCTTGTAGGCAACGCGATCAAGTTCACGGAGCGCGGGGAGGTCGTCGCGCGGGTGGAGCTCGTCGGTGAAGAGAAGGGCCGCGTCGGCCTGCGGTTCGCGGTGCGCGACACGGGGATCGGCATCCCCCTGGAAAAACAGCGCGTGATTTTCTCGCCGTTCGAGCAGGCCGACGGTTCGACCACAAGGCGGTTCGGCGGCACCGGCCTGGGCCTGACGATCTCCACGAGGCTGGTCGAAATGATGGGGGGCTGCCTCCAGGTCGAGAGCGTGCTCGGACAGGGGAGTACGTTCCACTTCACGGCCTGGTTCGAGATTCCCCAGGAGCCCACGCCCCGGCAATCGTACGAGACGCCTGGTGACCTGCGCGACCGGTCGGTGCTGATCATCGACGACAATGCGACCAATCGGCGCATCCTGGAAGAGATCCTGACGAACTGGGGCATGAAGCCGTCGTCCGTCGAGTCCGGCCCGGCGGCCCTGGTCCGGATGAAGCAGGCGAACGCCAGCGGGACGCCGTTCTCGCTGCTGCTGCTCGACGCGATGATGCCGGAGATGGATGGGTTCTCCCTGGCCGAGGAAATTCAGCGCGATCCGGAGCTGGCGGGCTCGCTGATCATGATGCTCTCCTCCGCGGGCTCGCCGTCCGACGCGGCGCGCTGCCGGTCGCTGGGCATCGCCCACTATTTGAGCAAGCCGATCAAGCAGTCGGACTTGCTTCAGTCGATGCTGCGGGTCCTGCCCGCACCACCTCGAGAGGAGCACACTCACGTGTATGCCGACCCCGCTCAACCCCCGCCCACGCCCCATATCAAGCCACCCGCACCGCCGACGCGGACGCTGCGAATTTTGCTGGCCGAGGACAATCCGGTCAATCAGACCCTGGCCGTGCGCCTGCTCGAGAAACGGGGGCATGTCGTGACGGTCGTCGGCGACGGCCAGCAAGCGCTCGACACCCTGGAGGAGCGACAGAACGACTTCGACCTCGTGTTGATGGACGTCCAGATGCCGAACCTCGGCGGTATCGAGGCAACGATGATGATCCGCGAGCGCGAGCAGCTTATCGGGTCGCGCCGGCGTCTGCCGGTCATTGCCATGACCGCTCGCGCCATGAAGGGCGATCGCGAAGACTGCCTGGAAGCCGGTTTCGACGACTACATCGCCAAACCTTTGCGAGCCCAGGAGCTCTACACGCTGATCGATGAGCGCGTTCCCGAGGCCGTCGAGCCGGTCGTCGACGCCGAAGCTCTGCGCGAGCTGATGGGCGGAGACGAGGAGCTGATGCACGAGTTGATCGACCTGTTCCTGGGCGGTTGTCCGCGCCTCCTGAGACGCATCGATGCCGCGATCAAGGACGGCGATCCCCGTACCCTGAACAGCGCCGCGCACGAGCTGAAAGGCTCCATGACCCACTTCGCCGCCAGAGCCGCGATCCAGGCCGCGAGCAGCCTCGAGGAACTCGGCCGAGGCAACGACCTGACCGGTGCGAGCGAGCTCTTCGAGCGGCTGAACGCGGAGATCGCACGTCTGACCGTCGCGCTGAAGGAGCTCATCACAAAGGGGCTCGTGCCCACGGTGTGAGGGAATTTGAAACCGATCGCAGGGAAGAGCGTCGAACAATCGAATTGCGCAGGACGTAAGGTCGACCCTCTGATACTAACCCGAAGCGCGAGCGAGAAAATTTTATAATCATCTCTTGTTAGCTTTTCGTGTTAGCGCGATTATCATGTAGGTTTCACAATTACTGAATGCGTGAATCCGCGACGGCGACGTTAGAGCGGTTCTCACTCGCATTGCGCACGCCAGGCCCTACCGCGATCGTCTTATGTTTGGAATCGACATGCCTATGGGAGGGCGAGGCTCCGTCCGAGCCAGCCTTGTTCGGAGGACGAGTCTTCGAGTCCTCTGAACACCGCGTGTGATGACGCAGACCCCTGGGCGGCGCGCGATGATCCATCGGCTCGAAGACTCGCCAATGGATCAAGGCTGGCTCGGACGGCGCCTCGCCCTGGGCTGGTGAAAAGTTGGCCTTGCCACGGCTTGGTGGCTCGCGAGTCAACGGGCGTTTTTGTTGCGCGGGGTTTGGTGGTTGGTGAGGTGTTCCGATCGCGCTCCTCATCGGGTTTCAACGACCATCGGTCGTTCGGCGTGGGTCTCCCGTCCCCGCCGCGCCGTTGCCGAGCGGAGGCCGCGTGGAATTGGGGTGTCGAGACGGCTGTGCACGCCTGAACCTGCGCACGGACGTGCGGCGGGGTCGGGAGACCCACGCCGAACCGGCCCGAGGCCGGTTACAATCTGGTACGAACGGGTTGTCACGGCGAGCAGCACTCGTTTGCGCAACAAAAACCGCGCGTACCCACGGC
>DAIDJG010000428.1 GCA_027451445.1 Singulisphaera sp. | reverse complement strand
TTCGGTTCCTTCTCGAGCGTCACGAGATCGAGATCGAGTTGCGAAAGGCTTTCGTGAGTCTCGAGCAGGAACTCGCGGATAACCTCGTTCATGGTGCCTCTTTCGCGCTCGGCGGCCGCGTCCGCTCCTTCCCTTCTCGTCTCCCCGGTTCCATCGAAGAGGCTTCAACGTGCGCGCGACTATACGGATTGGTTGCGTAGCGATCGCCGAGCCGCTGACCTAACCCAGGTCGCGGACAATTCCGTGCGTCCAACAGCTCATCATCGAGATTGGTGTGACGCCGCACGGAGGCAAAGCTTGCGGATCAGCGAAAATAATCTCAGTCCGATGATTATGCAGAATAGATAGGCAAAGTGCAAACCCTTGGTAGGATCGATTTTTGCGCCCAGCGTGTGTGCGCTGCCCTTAACCTCGAAGCGGTCGAAACTTGAGCCCAGGGCCAATGGGTAAGTGGCAAGTCCCCGCATATTCCCCATCGATTCCCATCGAGAACGCAAATGTTCGTCGCGTTCTGAAAGGACCTCACGGGGTTTACGACAACGCGCGCCGCCCTGACCCGACAGATCGCGTCCGCCGTTGCCGATTTGGCGAGAATCACCTGGATGCAATGTGCCATGTGGAACTCGACATAGGAGTAGTCGAGCGTTTCGCGCACGCCTGCAGCCGCCCACGAAGCATGATTACGGAACCGTCGTCCCACGGGCTGGTTTGGGCTTTCGCGCCGCGAAAGCGAGTCTTTTCCGAATACTCCACGCTCAACACCGTCGATGCAGGAACGGCTCGGCCGAGGCTGCGTTCTGCGGTATTGCTCGGTGGAAAGTCTCCCTGATTCCGTTCCTCTCTTATGGAGTGATGAGGTAATACACGACGTCCGGCGCAAGCCGGATCTCATTCGCCGTGCCGACGCGCCGCGCCGGCTCACCGTTGGGATCGAGCGCCGAGGCTGTGAGTCGGGACGCGTCGGCCCGGTGGAATTGGACCACGCCTTCGATCTCCTTGACCAGCCACGGGTCGTGGCCGATGCCCACGATGCGCCGCGTGCCGGCCGAGGCCGGCTCGGTGCGGAAATCGGTAGCTTTCTCCTCGGACATCGCCTGGAGCAGGATGCGCTGGGACGTCGCCAGCGGCTGGCCGTCGAGGCTCACGGCCACAATATGGCCGAGCTCCAGCGGCGATTGGATCGTGAGATCCTTGAGCTTCACCGTCTTGCCCTCGCGGAGCGCTCCGCTCGCCCCCTGCGCTGCGGGGGCGTCGATGGTCAGCAGCCCTTTGCCGTAGTCGAGCCGCAGCTCGCCGGTGCTGCTGGAAACGTGCTGCCTCGAGCGGTCGACCAACCCGGCCAGGCTCTTGAGCGTCGCGGCACCTCCGCGCTCGGTAAAGCTGACGTTCGTCCGGCCGGCGAAGTGGACCAGCGGGTCGATCACGGTATCAGGCCGGAGCGAGGTTCCCTTCGGCACGTCTTTGAGCCGCAGCTCGTCGAGCGCAGCGTCCTGGGGCAGGGGGGTGCCGCGCAGGTCAAGGAGATCGTCCAGCTTGAGGTTCAAGTCCACCAGCAGGTCGCCCGTCTTGACCAACCCTTCGCGGTAGATCAGAGCCGCCGCGGGGAACTGGCCCATCATCGCCGGGGACATGAGGGTCCAGGGCTGCATGAAGAAACCGGGCTTCACCGACCAGTTGGCCGTATCGTCGGCGAAATGGACGATCGCGTCGCTCCCCTGGAGCGCGCCGTAGACAGCGTAGAACAGCGGGGCTTCCGAACGGTAGCGGTTCGGACGATTGAAGGTCGTCTCCGAGATCATCGACGGCTTGCCGTTGTAGCTCGGGTCCATGACCGGATGAGTAAACAGCTTCGGCTTGTTGGGCTCCTCGGGGTCAAACCGCAATGCGCTGCGGTCGGCGTAGGTGTGGCCGTCGCGGATCGACCATTCAGCAGCCTCGCCCTTTTCGTGGCAGTCGAAGTAGCCGTGGCGGTCGATGAAGTCGCCGACCGTATAGGTGTACTTTTCGAGTGGTCCGAACACCTCGGGGCTTGCAGTGGCCCAGTTCGACGCCGTGATCATCCCCTGGAAACCCAGACCGCGGAGAAAGTCGTACGTCTGCTTGTAGAACGCGCGCTGACTGTCGACGAGGAAACGCGCGGCGTCCCGGTCGCGCGGCGTGGTTTGATGAGCCATGTTCCACAACGGCCGGAAGCTCACGCGTCCCTCGGCCGGCTTGTCGCGCGGCTCGGTGGCCCCGCCCCACGCCCGCAGCGCCGCGTCGAGCGAGCCGTACTTGCGCTTCAGCCAGTCGCCGAACTGCGCCTCGAGGATCCTCATCTGCGCGTCGGGAATCTTGTTGGGATCGAAAGTCCAGAAGAAGTACGAGTCCTCGTTCTGCATCTCGACCCCCGCCACCGCCGGCTCATCCACCAGCCGTTTTCCCGTCGTCGGGTCGGGGGTCAGCAGCAAGGCCTTCCACCATTCCTGGTATTGTTGCTGAAACTCACGGTTGAACATGAGCGCAGCGAACGGGACGGTCTGGCCGTCGTAGCCCTTGAGCCAGGGGGTGTCGGGCTTGGGACGGAACCAGAGGGGGAAATAGATGGAGAAATGCGCGTAGATTCCCTCAGCTTTGAGCGCAGCGACGACGTCGAGGGCGTGGCGAACGGACTTGGGGTCAACGTTTCCCCGTTCGTCGAAGTAGGCGTGGTGGACCCGTGCCAGGTTGACCCCGTGCTTGGCGAGGATGCGTGCCTCGCGGCGGAGGTCCTCAGTGCTCTGGGAAGACGGTCCATTGACGGCCCAGAACCGCACGGGCTCGCCGGTTTTCGAGTGCACGAACTGCGAACCCTTGACGCTGATGAAACCGCCGTCGCCCGCGTTTTTCTCATTCAAACGCCGCAGGTCGATGGCGCTCGTCGATTGGAACGAGTCGCGTTTCGGGTCGAAGGCAAACCACCCCTTGTTGGCCTCAGCCGTCCGTCGCGCCGCCTCGGCAGCCTGATCGGGCCGCACGGATCCGCGGGGTGTGAAGGGCTCGTTGGCGAAGACGAAGCAGTCGATGTAACCGTGGTTGTGATTCAGCCCCTCCATGCGGAACTCCACCGTGTTCGGCCCCTTCTTGAGCGACACCTCCCCAGCCTTCGCCCAGGCAAGGAACCGGAGGTCCGGCTTGCCGTCGGCCGCAACGTTGGTGGAATCCACCCCCTTCTCGACGTCGATCGGCGTCCACGCCCCTTCGTTCAGACGGTAGAGAAGCTTCGCCTGAACGGGGTTCGCCCGGACCCAAAATACGTACGACCCGGGAGCGGGCGCGTCGAACCGATAAGCCGCTTCGCCCACCTTTTCGTCGAAGTTGCTCATGAGATCGCCGGCCGAGAGGAGCTCGCGCTTGACCTTGTCGTACCAGTACGGATGCCTGTGCATCGTCGACCGCACCGGCTTCTCTCCTTCGACCCACACCCACGCCGCTCTTGCAGGCGCAGACGAAAATGCGGCGACGATGACAGCAAGCGCTGCCAGTGGAGCGCCGGTTCCGGCGATGGCTTTCCGCGGCATGAAGGCTCTCCTCTTGCGGGACGGAGTGGAAACGACGCCGCCTACTATAAGGGGAGTCGGCCGGGGCGGGGAAGAAGTGTGATTGAATGGCGCACATTCCGCCGTGCGCCATTTTCCTATAGCATGCGACAAACATATAACTCCCCCCCTTGGGAAGGTTCAGAGGGAGGGGTTTCTTGGAACGGGTGCTGGGGGTTGGCTTGAAGAAATGTTGCTCTGTTCGTTCAGTTCCAGCCATGGTTCGGGGCTCCAGCTTGGAGACGGCAACTGTTGACCCGCGGCGATCAACCCCGCGAG
>DAIDJG010000427.1 GCA_027451445.1 Singulisphaera sp. | reverse complement strand
CGGGGAGGAAGTTGGTAAACAGCGGCATGCCCCGAAGCCCTTCGCTCCCGACCGGAACGCCGCGAATCAGGTTGCCGAGCGACGTGCCGAACACCACGGCGAGAAGCGCGGATGCGAGCGAGAAGACCGTGTCCCAGAATTCGCGCCAGAGGGGGTGGTCCGTGTGCAGGCGGAACTCGATCGCGATGCCTCGTAGGATCAGGAGCCAGAGTACGGCCACCAGGGCCATGTAGAAGCCGCTGAACGCGGTGGCGTAGACGTTCGGGAAGGCGACGAACAGGGCGCCGCCCGCGGCGATGAGCCAGACTTCGTTGCCGTCCCAGACAGGGCCGATCGCCGCCAGCACGGTGCGCCGCTCCTCATCGGTGCGGGCGACGATACGATGGATTGCGCCGACGCCAAAGTCGAAGCCGTCGAGCACTGCGTACACGGCGAGCATGCCCGCGACGATTGCGAACCAGGCGGCTTCCATGAGCGGTGTCCTAATGCGACGCGGCCGGGCCGCGATTGATCTCTTTGAGGACCTGGATGACGAAGAGCACGCCGAGGAGTAAGTAAAGGCCGGCGAAGCCCAACAGCGTGAAGACCACATCGCCTGGATTGACGAGTTTCGAATGGGCGTCCGCCGTGCGCATGAGGCCATGAATCACCCAGGGCTGGCGTCCCAGCTCGGCGGTCCACCAGCCGGCGGTTGTTGCGATGTAGGGGAATGGGAAGGCGAGCATCAAGACCCAGAGCATCGGACGCGTCGTCGCCAGTCGTCGCCGCCACAGGAGGAACACGGCGACACCCATCATCAGGATGAAGAGCGTCCCGAGCCCTGCCATGATGTGGTAGCTGTAATAGAGCAACTCGACGTTTTGCGGCCACTGGTCCCGCGGGAAGTCGTTCAGTCCGTTGACGGTGCTTCCGAACGACCCGTAACACAGGAAACTGAGGACCCAGGGCACGACCACAGGGTTCTCCAGCTTGCGCCGGGCGACATCTGGCTGCCCGATGATGGCGAGCTCGGCGTACGGACCGCCTTCGAACAACCCCTCCATCGCGGCGAGCGTTACCGGCTGGTACCTCGCCACCATCTTGCCGGCGCCGTCGCCGGCCGGGAAGGCGACCAGTTGGCTCGAAATCAACCCGGCGATTACCCCCACGCGCAGGCAAATGAGGGCATGGCGCGCGTGCTGGCCCATGAGCGACCAGTAGGCTCCCACGGCCGCCACGACGAACGAAGCCGTCACGACCGAGGCGAGCATGGTGTGGGCGTATTGCCATAATGCCCAGGGATTGAGGATGTAGGCCCGGAAACTCGCGAGATGGAGCGCACCGTCCTCGCCCAGCCGGTAACCGACCGGGTGCTGCATGAAGGCGTTGGCGACGATGATGAAGTAGCCCGACAGCCACGAACCGAGCGTCAAGGCGGCGGCCGCCGCCAGGTGCTTCCTCGGGCCCAGGCGCTTTTCGCCGAAGAGGAAAAGTCCCAGGAACGCCGACTCGAGGAAGAACGCGAACAGGCCCTCGATCGCCAGCGCCTGGCCCACGACCTCGCCCGAGAAACGGGAGAACGCAGCCCAGTTGGTGCCGAACTGGAATTCCATCGGAATTCCGGTCACCACGCCCATCGCAAAGTTCACGGCGAAGATCCGCCCCCAGAAGCGGGCGAGCTCGTTATACGACTCGTCGCGCAGCCATAGGGCGAGCGACTTGATCACCAGGATGAGCAGGGCCAGCCCCATTGTCAGTTGTGGGAACAGATAGTGATAAGTTATCGTGAAAACAAACTGGATGCGATGCCAAAGCACTGCATCGGTCATGACGTGCCCTCCGGGCTCTTGATCCAGTCTCGTGAGAAGCCTGCGGTATCTTAAGTGATTGTGGACGAAGAGCGAAGCTACCAGGCCGGATGAGCGCTACGGCGCCCGGTTGCCACGAGGTGCCTTCTCCGATGGGCCGAAGGACCACGGGCACAAGCGTGGAGTAGATCGAGCGGTCGCTGCCGGTAAAGCGAAGCTGCGACGCGTTTCAACCGTATGAATTCCATCGCCTTTTGGTTTTGGTTTACACAAATTGTGACATCTAGATCCAGTAGACTATAAACTTCTTGGTTTCTACATTAATTGCTCGCTGAGTGTTCGCATTTCCGGAGTACCATGCCTCCGAACGCCGGTCCTCGGCCGGCAGGCTATCCCCACTCCTCGCAATCACTCAATCACTCCGGACCGAATTCGACATGAAGTTTTCGCAATGTCTGTACCTTGCGGCCATCGTCCTGCCGATGGCCGCAGGGGGAAGTGGCTGCTCCGCCTCGTCGAACGAGTCGAATGTGGCTGGCGCCTCGGTTGACCCGGCGACGGTCCCCCAGGACCGCGATGAGATGGTTCTCCGCCAGAAGCAGAAGATCGCAGAATTTCAGAAAGCCTCTTCCCCACACGGGCCAGCGCCGCGTGGGCGTTGAATAGGGGTGAGTGGGCGCAGAGAAAGAAGACTCGCATGGGGCACAGATTGATGTCGAGAACAGTGCAAGTGCGTCGTGGATTCACGCTGATCGAATTGCTCGTGGTGATCGCGATCATCGCGGTTCTGATCGCGTTGCTGCTGCCGGCCGTTCAGTCGGCGCGCGAGGCGGCGCGGCGGATGCAGTGCGTGAACAACCTCAAGCAGATCGGCCTCGCCGTCCACAACTACATCAGCGCCAACGACGTGTTGCCGCCGACCGGAGCGGACCCGACGAGCTTCGGCTCCCCCGCCACGTTCCCGCTGTTCTCGATGAAGCCCAGGATCCTGGCGTACATGGAGCAGCAGGCGCTCTACAACGCGATCAACTTTAGCCTGGCAACGAACCCGGGATGGGGTGGCGACAAGACGTCCGGCAACATCACCGCCTCCTCGACCAGGGTGCAGACCTTCCTTTGCCCGTCCGATGCGGAGCCGGGGAACCAGACGACTCTGGGAACGCTCAATGGCATCAATTTCCCCACGGCGTCGTCCAACTACCCGAACACGATGGGGGTGGCGCCGACGTATACCGGCAATCGAGAGACGGGACCTGCGTATTTTCTCTGTCAGAGCAAGTATAACGCCTCGAACGTCATTGGCCTGGCGAACGTCACGGACGGTACGTCCAACTCGGCGATCTTCAGTGAGTTCGTGAAAGGAGGCGGAACGGGTTACAACGGAGCGCCCAAGATGCTGACCAACAAGCTGGCGATGGTTTTCGAGATCTCGTGGGGCACGAAGACGGGCACTCCCTATGGCGACTACATGGCCTGTCAGGCGGCAACCGCCTTTGAGTGGGACGGCAAGGGAGAGATCTGGATGCAGCAAGACAATGCGCGAGGGGGCGGCTACTACCACACCAACCCGCCGAACACCAAGTCGTGCAACGGCGGCTGGTGGCCCACGGGCTGGGTCGCCGCGAGCTCGTTTCACTCGGGCGGGGTGAACCTGCTGCTCCTCGACGGATCGGTCAAATTCGTCAAAAACTCCGTCAACTATCAAACCTGGACTGCGCTCGGCACCATCGCTGGGGGTGAGATCATTAGCGCCGACTCGCTTTGAAGCGCTGCGCAAAGTGTGTAGATTAGAGTGGTTCGCGGTCGGGTCGCGGGAGCGCACTTAGTAGCTGGCCTACGCCGTTCTGCTGCCAGGTGCTCTCCATGCCTGGTCAAATCCTCAAATCGCTGATTCGGGGGTTTTCGCCAAAGCGAACGCTGAGATCCAGCACGCCTTGGGGTCCACCGAATGGCGTTTGCAGTTCAACGATTCGCATTGAGCTCAGCGATTGGACTTCTCCTTTCGTTCCCTTCGCTTGCGGCCTCCCCCTCGGAGGAACACGCGCGGAGCTTCCAACTGACGTACCGGGCGACGGTGCGTGCGATCCCAGACGGGTCGCGAGCGGTTCAGGTCTGGGTACCGATGCCCGTGACCGATGAGAATCAGACGATTCACGAGGTCTCGATCCAGGCGCCCGGTCCGGTGACGATCGCCCGAGACGGTCGCGAGGGAAACCACGCGCTGTTCGTGAGTGTCGAGAATCCCAGGGAGGACGTGTCGATCGCGCTAACGATCCGCGCCACGCGGCTGGAGAACGCGGGGCGGCCGGGGGCCTTGTCGCCCGACGAGCGGGCCGCCGATCTCGCGGCCGAGCCGCTTGTGCCGATCGATGGCGTCATTCGCGACCTGGCGGTTGAGACGGTCCACGGCCTGAGGACCGACGCGGAGAAAGCGCGGGCGATCTACGAGAAGGTCACCGGGATGATGAAATACGATAAGAGCGGGACCGGGTGGGGCCGTGGCGACGCCCTCTTCGCCTGCGACGCCAAACGCGGGAATTGTACCGACTTTCACGCGCTCCTCATTGGGATGGCCCGGTCGGTCGGCATCCCGGCCCGGTTTGCCATCGGTCTACCCTTGCCGGAAGCACGGGGTTCGGGGGTAATTCCCGGCTATCATTGCTGGGCCGAGCTCTATATCGAAGGCCGGGGTTGGGTGCCCGTCGACAGCAGCGAGGCCTCGAAGAATCCCATGAAGAGGGATTACTTTTTCGGACACCACGACGAGAACCGACTCGAATTCAGCAGGGGTCGCAACCTGACAATGGCTCCTCCGCAGCAAGGGCCGCCGCTCAACTTCTTCATCTACCCCTATGCCGAGGTTGACGGAAAGCCGCACGCCGCGGTCGATCATGCCTTTACGTTCGATGATCTTCCCGAGATCCGTGGCCGCCGCTGACCGTCCAACGGCGCCTGACAGATTTCCAGAGTGCGGTGGTCTCGCCTTTCAGCGTCAACTTTTCGAATTGTACGTTCGTGACCGACACGCTGCCGGCACGCTCGGACATTCTCCAAGAGACGACCTCGTCGCAAGAGACCCGGCATGGCATCCTTGGGAGGACCATGTGTCTCCACACGATCCTGGCGTCGCACGTCAAGCCGACGCCGCTTGTCGCAACTTCGAAGCGGCCTGGCGTGCTGGGGAACGGTCGACCATCGAAGGGCTGCTGTCGCGCGTCGTCAAGAGTGCACGCGGTCCTAGCGGGAGTCTTGCCCGCCTGCTCGCCTCGGCCCCCGACCTGGAGGGCCGGGCGGGGGTCGCTGGGGGCGATCGCGGGCCTGCGCGGAGAGGCGCGTGAGCGCCTCGGCTTTGGCCGACTCGCCGAGCTCGTCGTAGACGTCGGCGAGGCTCTTGAGCCGCTTCGCCAGAGGCGGAGGCATGAAGTCCTGCTTCGTGAGCGCGATCAGGTCGTCGGCCGCTGCGGCGAGGTGAGGGAGGGCGGCGTCTTGCTGGCCGCGCTCGAGCTCGAGGACTCCGAGCGCCTCCTGAGTGGTTGCGCGGTCGAGCATGGGGCGATCCGGTCGCGAGGGGCCGGCGAGCTGCTGGCCCTCGAGCGCGAGCGCTTCGTGGTAGCTCGCCTCGGCCTCGTCGTACCGCTTGAGCCTTTGCAGGGCCATGCCGAGCTTCGCACACATGTGGATCTGGTCGAGGACGTAGCCCTGTTCGTCCGGTGATTCCTGCGCGAGGGTGTCGATCAGCAGCTTGGCCCGGCGGAACCGCTGTTCGAGTCGCTCGAGCTCGGTGGAATCGGCCGACCAGGGGTCGGCCATGTCGTAGGTCTCGACGAGCTTGAGACGGTATTCGGCGACGTTCGGGAAGCGCGTGACGAGGTCTTCGAACATCGCGATCGCCCGCGCGTACGCTTTCTCCGCTTCATCTTTACGGCCGAGGCGATCGTACAATGCGCCCACTTTGCGATACGCCCATGCGGCCTCACCCTGGAGCTTCGAGTTGCCGGCGTTCTGTCGGGCGAAGCGGTCGTAGAACGAGAGCACGCTTTCGAGCAGGGCTGTGTCGTTCTCCGAAACCTCCTCCCTCGACCGCCCCGGTGGCTCGCCGGGCTGGCGACGTTCGCGATTCCCAGCACCCTTCTCGCGTTCCCGAGGGGGCGGTGGTGGTGGCTCGCGGCCTGGACCGCCACCGTCAGGCTTTGGGGGCGGCCGGCGGGACGGGGGCTGCGGGGGAGGGCCGCCGCCTCGGTTGGGCGGATGCATGTTCTGATTCGAGAGGCCAAGAGGGGGCGGCGCCAGATGGTCATTGCCCGCGAGGCGCTCGAAAAGCTCGCCGAACACCTCCAGCGAAAGGGCCACGTTCTCCTCGGCACGCTTGGTCGCAGCCTCCGCTCGCTTGGTCGCTTCTTCGGCTTGCTTGGTCGCGATCTCGGCCGCCCCTCGACGACGCTCCTCCCGTTCGAGCTCTCCCACGCTGCCCATGTACGCCGTCCAGCCAGCGACGGCGGCAAGGAACAGCGCAACGCCCGCCGCGGCCGCCATCGAGGCTGTGGCCGGGTTACGGCGCCCCCAGCGCCAGACGCGTTCGAACGTCGTGACGCGCCGCGCCTGGATCGGGCGATCGTCCAAATAGCGCCTGAGATCTTCGGCAAGGGCGCCGGCGGTTGCGTAGCGGTGTCGCGGTTCTCGGGCTATGGCCTTGAGCACGATCGTCTCGAGGTCGCGAGGAATCGACGCGTCGAGCTTGCGAGGCTGCTTCGGCTGCCCTTCGCTCACCTGCCGCAAGAGCGCACTGCGGCTCACCTCGCCGAAGGGGGGCGATAGCGTGAGCAGCTCGTAGAGGGTCAGTCCCAGGCTGTAGACGTCGCTCCTGGCGTCGCACTCACCGTGGAGCGATTCGGGAGCGAGGTAACGTAACGTGCCGACGACGTCGCCGGAAGCGGTCAGATCGTCCTGTCCGGCGAGCTTGGCGAGCCCGAAGTCGGTGATCCAGACGCCGTCATTTTTATCGATCAGTAGGTTCGCGGGCTTGATGTCGCGGTGCAGCACGCCTTGCTCGTGGGCGTACTGAAGCGCTTCCGCCGCTTGCTCGCCCACCCGAGCGACAAACTGCCAGTGGTGTGCCTTGCGGGGGGAGCCTTCTCGCCTCCAGCCATCCAGCAGGGCGTCGAGGCCGTTTCCCTCGATGTATTGCATCACATAGTAGGGGAGACCCTCGTGCTCGCCGACGCCGAAAATCGGGACGATGTGTGTGTGGTGGAGTTGGGCGATCGCGCGTGATTCTCGCTGGAAGCGCTGGAGACGCTTGACGTCGAGGTGAACGTGGTGGATCACCTTGAGCGCCACATGCCGGTCGAGCGATTCCTGGACGGCTTCGTAAACGATTCCCATGCCGCCTCGGCCGAGCTCGCGAATGACCCGGAACTCGCCGAGGCGTTCGGGCGTCGAGGGCTCGGACGGTTTTTCGGAGCGAGCATTTCGCTTGAGTTGCTCCATCATCGCGACCGTCGGGAGCAGCCGTTTGATCTTCTCCGCATGCTCCGGGAAGCGCATCTCGAATTCGGTGATCGAAGGCGACTCGCCTCGCCGGCAACGCTCCGCGAACTCCTCGGCCACTTCATCGAAGGCGCCGAGGCCTTCGCCGGCGAGCGTTTCGGTCAGGGGAGGTGTGTTATCACGGGATGTCGAATCGTTCATCACGAGCTTTCCTCGCTGGACAGCCCGAGTTCGAGGGCGTTTTTGAGTCGTTCGATCGCGCGGATGTAGCGCTTGCTGGCCGCGGCGGTTTGAATTCCCAGGAGCGCGGCGACCTCCTGGTTGCTCAGTTCCTCGAAATGGCGAAGTGCCAGGACCTCGCGGTCGATGGGCTCGAGCTGGTCGAGCGCGGCGCGGACCTGGGCGAGGGTCTCATTGCGCTGGGCGGCCTGGCTGGGCGAGGTGAGGTCGCCCATCAACTCGGCCATTCGCTCGGAGCTTGCCTCAGGCCCCGCGGCCTGGACCAGCGAGACCTCCTTCGAGACGTCGCGCGCCTGGGCACCAAGGTGCTGGCGATGGACTTCGATCAGCCGCTGGATCGTCACCGTCCGGAGCCACACGAAAAATGGCACACTCGGGTCGGCGACGAAGTGCGGGAGGCGCTTGAGGGCGTCGATATACGCTTCTTGCAAGACGTCCGCCGACGAGATTCTCCCTTTGAGGCGGGCATCGAGCCGAAACTCGATCATTTTCAGGAGACGATCTTGATGCCGGGAGAAGAGTTGAGCGAGGGTTTCCTGATCCCCGCGTCCCAAACACTCGACCATCCCCGGGATGTCGTCGTCGGTCATCGCCGCCTCGTGATTTGGTTCAAGACGTGTTCGGAACCCAATTCTATGGGGCTCTGGAACTAAAGGGAAGAGAAGCGGCTTTGGGGGAGTGGGGGGAAGCGCCGGGTTGCCTGGCGTTGGCTTCCGGACCGACTCATGGTATATGATTTTGCAAAGGAACAATTTGTGCGGCTCCAACGCGAAGATGTTGGTTCTTCGTTTGCGACGTTGAAACATTCCCGAATCGGCGGGCTCGTTCTCGGGTGTTCGGACCGATTCGGAGACCAAGCCATGTCTCAGGAAGCGCTGCGATGACGACCCGGGAGACGCTTCGGACCACCCTCGTCAACCTCCTCGAAGAGGAGATGGGTGAGTCGTACCCACCGTTGGCGGACGATCAGAACCTGCGCGAGTCGCTCGGTCTGGACTCTGTGGACGTGGTCGGGCTCGTAATGAGGATCGAACGCGAATTTCGCGTTCGTCTGGCGCAGGAAGAGCTGGTCGGTGTGCGCAGCGTTGGGGATCTCCTCGACTTGATGGAGTCGAAGCTGGCCGCGCGCACTGAGGCTTCGACGAATGGGACTCAGGATGTCGAGGTAAGTACGAATTGACTTACGGGCCGGCCTTGGCTTCGCCGAAGGCGACGATCGCCACACCGACGGTGATCAGCGCGGTCCCGATCCAGCGGGCGGATCCCACGTCCTCGTGAAGGTAGAACCTGGCAAGCAAGGCGGCGATCGGGTACGAGCCGGCCGTCAATGGGAGCGCGAAGCTGAGGTCGGCACCGCGCAATGCGAGCATGTAAAGTCCCAGATGGACCACGAGCAGCAGGCAACCGAGCCAGACCCAGCCGCTGCTTGCGACGGCCGTGATCTGGGAGACCCATCCTCCCTCGGTGCGGCTGGTGGATTTCATCCCCTTGGAAAGCAACGCCTCGCCGACGGCGAGTGCCACGACCGCTGCGAGCATGATCACCAGGATTCGACCTCGTCCCCCGGGCATGGGCTTCGCTCTCGCTTTCAATAGATGTATTTATGTTTTGATTGTGCGGCCCGTCGCGCCACGGCCTTCGCCAGCGGCGGAACCGCATAACTCCCCCCCCTGGGAAGCATTGGTCTCTAAACAGTGTTTCTTTTGGCGGAACAGGAGGAAATTCCTCGTTCCCACGCTCCCGCGTGGGAATGCCGTCTTGCCCGCTCTGCGGGCGCGTTTCCGCGGCTCGAAGAGACGCAGAGCGTCGAAGAACGCATTCCCACGGAGGACCGTGGGAACGAGGGAGATTCGCTTCGTTTGGCGGCAAAAAACGGCTGCGTAGATATCAATGCTTTCGAAGGTGGGAGCAAGATGTCGCCGCGTTGCGAATGTTTGTGTCATGCCGTGAGTGCGACCGGATCGAACCCAGTCACTCCTCCTTGCGATCGCGATCGGATGATCATGGGCGCGAGGGCCGCGAAAGCATCGAGAAGGCCGCGGATCTGGTTATCGTCGTGATTCGCGTTGCATTGGACGCGAAGCACGCCGCCGTGGTAGGGGACGGCCGGGAAGAGGACAGACTGCACGTAGTAGCCGCGATCGAAGAGGAACTTGCCTGCGTTCAGAGTGTCGCCTTCGTCGCCGACCAGGACCGACACGATTGGTGTCGCGCCTCCGATGACGACAAGACCGAGCTCGGAAAGTCCCTGCGTCAGGCTCGCGATGTGGACGTCGAGCCGGGAGCGCAAGCCTTCGTATTCCTCGGAACGAAGGATATCGATCACGGTGTCGATGGCTTCGAGGTAGGGTGGGACGACCGGTCCGCCGAACACATACGGACTGGAGCGGATCTTCAAGAGTCGATGAAACGACTCGGGACAGCCAATGAATCCACCAGCGCACGAAAAGGCCTTGGAGAGCGATCCGACGACAAACGTGTTTTCATAGCTGCCGAGCGCGTCGAGGACGGTCCCCTGCCCTTGCTTGCCGAGGACTCCGGTGCCGTGTGCATCGTCGATGTAGAGGACTCCGTCGTGGGCGCGGGCCACGCCGTTGAGCTCGGCCATGGGCGGGATCACGCCGCTCATGCTGTAGACCCCGTCGATGCAGATCAGGGCGCAGCGGTAAGGGCGCAGGCCCTTCAGGGTTTCCTCGAGTGCAACGGGATCGTTGTGTGCGAAGGCGGCCACCTTCGCGCCATTGGCCTTGGCGATCTTCGCGGCCTCTTGCATCGAGTGATGCGCCTGCTCGTCGAGCACCACGACGTCCTGCCGTCCGACGAGTCCGGGGATCGCCCCGAGATTGGCGAGCATCACCGATGGGTAGATCAGGACCGACTCGACGCCGAGCCAGTCCGCGAGCTTCTCTTCGGCCTCAATATTCGCGCGCACGCTGGAGAAGGCCCGTGAGGCCCCGTTGTGTGTACCCCAGCGCTCCAGCCCGCGTTCAACCGCCTGCTGGACCCTCGGATGCTGGTCGAGACCGAGAAAGCTGTCGGACCCGAAATTGACGACCCGATGGCCGCCGACGACGATCTCTCGCCCGGGTCCCATCTCATCAATCACAAGGTCTTTCAAGTGCGAATCCGGGTGTTGCTCGCCGAACTGCTCGATGATTCGTACGAGCGTATTCTGGCGGAGGGCCTGCCCGAGCTTATCCATAGGCGGGGGCGGAATCATGAAGTCTCCTTGACTACGAAGAAAGGCCGACCCTTCGCGGAATCCCGGCGCGTGGAACAGTGAGTTGAGAGAATGCAATTGAAATCGGAGCGATTGTAAAGATAGACTCTTAGCCCAAGCTAGCTCAATCCCAGTGAATCGAGGCAACGTCGTTCTCGGCTGGTGGTTTGCGCCCGAGCCTCGCGACGGTCCCCTTCTCCCAGACAACCGTCCTCCGAGGATGCTCCTCAATCGCCCGCAGGAAGGGCTCTGCCTGTGACGAAAGACCAATCGACGGAGCGACTTTCGGCCGCGGCACGCCCCGAAAATGGTTCGACCCTTGCCGCGAGCGTCATCGGACATGCTCTGTATCGGCTGTCCCCGCACGACGTTCCCGCGGTGCGCCGGCAGCCGGGACCGGTGCACGAAGGCGCCCGACCGTCCCCGTCGGTGTTGCGATACTCCGACGAGCAGACCGTCGCGGGCGTTGCCGCTGTCTTTTCGGCAATCGAGCGGACTGGGAAAGATCCAGGCGACTTTGACGACTGGGGTGTCGTTGTGGCCTCGCGGTTTCTGGGCCGTGCAAACCTCGCACAAGCGTTGCGCTGCTTCGCGAGTGAGGGCGTCTGGGGCACGTCGCCGCACTTGATTCCTCACTTTGCCCTGCACTCTCCTTCAGGGGCAATAAGCCTGGCCCTGAAGCTTCACGGGCCGAACGTGGGTGTGGGCGGCGGCGAATTCGCCGAGGCCGAGGGGTTTCTCGCGGCCGTAAGTTGGCTTGCGGCGGGTATTGTCCCAGGAGTATGGCTCGTACTGAGCGGTTGGGATCCGGAGCTCGTGCCCGGCTCGCCACCGACCCAGAATACGCATGCTGAAGCGTTGGCACTGGCACTCGTGGCAAGCGATGCGTTGAGGGGGCAAAAATCGCTCCGATTGGTTTTTGGAGCGGGAGCGCAGCGTATGCCGGCGCGGATCGACCTGAAGCGTCTTGCGAAGGCGTTGGACCCAACGGACGACGTGAAGCCTCGCACGATCGCCACCGATCCTCGCGGTGCGCTCCGGGTGGAGCTCCTTTCGGCGGCCGAAGGTTGGGGATGATGCGCCATGGGGACCGCTGAACCAGTCTGGATTACCGGGATCGGAGCGGCGACTCCGTTGGGATTCGACCTCGAAACGATCGAGGCGAACCTCCTGGCGGGACGTTCGGGCGTGACCCGGGTGAGCCGTTTTCCCACCGGCGACCATCCCAGTCAGATTGCCGCACAGGTTGATAAGATTCCGTGTCCGCCGGAACGCGATCCGCTCGGCTTTTTCGCGCAGGGTCGTCTTGAGCAGGCGATGCTTTGGTGCGGTGAGATGGCACTGCGGGACGCGGGGCTTTGGGGTACGCATCGCGAACGTCGCGTGGGCCTGGTGCTTGGTCTCGGGGCGGAATGGATGTTCGTCTGGGAGGCGGATTTCCAGAAAGGGGGCACGCGCGTCGACGACCCGGAACTGGATCGCGGCACCACGCTCGAGCGCACGAGGGACGCCCTCGGTCTCTCCGGCCCGTCCCTGGCGCTTTCGGCGGCGTGTGCGAGCGGGAACCATGCGTTCGAGATCGCGCGGCAATGGCTGCGCCTGGGACTGGTCGACATTTGCGTGGCGGGGGCGTGCGACCTCGCGGTGACGCCGGTGGGGCTCGCGACGTTTGGAAACCTGCGCGCGCTTTCGAGGCGAAATGCGGACCCTACCGCCGCATCGCGGCCCTTCGACCGCGGACGGGATGGCTTTGTGCTGGGTGAGGGAGGGATTGCGTTTGTGCTGGAGCGGGCGCGCGACGCTCGCCAGCGGTCGGCGCACGCCTACGCCGAGGTCGCCGGCTGCGGGTCAAGCAGCGATGCGCATCATCATGTGATCCCCAGTCCCGACCCCGCTCCGGCGGTCGCTGCGATGCGCCGGGCGCTGGCCGATGCGGGGGTCGAGGCGAGGGAGATCGATCACGTGAATGCGCATGCGACAAGCACACCGGTCGGCGATGCGGCCGAGGCGGCTGTGCTCCGGATCGTGCTGGGAGATGACGCCGGGCGCATTCCGATTAGCTCGACGAAAAGCCTGACCGGCCACATGCTCACTGCGGCGGGAGCATTCGAAGCACTCGCGTGCATCACGGCCTTGCGGCATCAGGTCGTTCCGCCGACGATCAACCTGGAAGATCCCGACGTCGACCTGTGCCTGGTCGCCAACGAAGCCCGCCCGCACGCGGTTCGCACGGCGGTATCGAACTCGTTCGGTTTTGGCGGCAGTAACACGTGCCTGGTATTGCGGGCGGTCTGACGCGAGAATATCTCGTTGCGAAAAGGAGGCGAAATGCGGAGGCACTCGTATCGATACTGGCCGTCGACGGATACCTTCGCCCGCATCGCCCACGCAGCCCTCAGTGAGGGCCGACCGCTCCCGCGAGACTCGATGCGAGGAGGTTACTCACGAATGGCAGCGGCAGAACCACACTAACCCGAAGCGCAAGCGAGGGATTATATTATAATTTCCTCGCTTGCGCTTCGGGTTAGTGCGATATTTGGGTCGCCAGATCGGGAGGTCGCCGTTGTATCGATACCCACAGGTGCGGAGGAAGAGACGATGACGTCGGTGCAGCGGGGTGCGGGGCCGGTTGCGATCGTCACCGGCGCATCGAGCGGCATTGGCCGGGCCCTGGCACTTCACCTGGGAGCCAACGGGTATCGCGTGGGGCTCGTTGCGCGTCGCCGAGCCGAGCTGGAAGCAGCGGCAAATGAAATCATGCAGGCCGGCGGAAGCGCGTGCGTGGCTGATGCTGATGTCGGCGATCGGACGGCATTGCTCGCGGCCGTCGCTGCGGTGGAGAGCGAACTCGGTCCGACCGATGTGATGGTGGCGAACGCCGGCTTCGGCGCGACCACTCGGCTCAACCCCTTGAATACGGCCGACGTTGAGACCACGATGCGGGTCAACCTGATGGGCGTCATCTATTCGCTGGAGGCCGTGTTGCCGGGCATGCTCCTGCGCGAGCGGGGACAACTGCTGGCGGTATCCAGTCTCGCGGCGTTCAAGGGTCTGCCCGGCGAGTCGGCTTACTGTGCGAGCAAGGCGGCGGTGAATGCTTACATGGAAGGCTTGCGCATTGCCCTGCGTAAACGTATTGTTGTCACCACCGTGTGCCCGGGTTTCGTCAAAACGGCCATGGGGCCGATGGATACGATCACGCCGTTCATGCTCACCGCCGAGGCCGCCGCCGCGCGGATCGCGCGGTTGATCGAGCGCCGGCGAGGCGGAGTCGTGTGTTTCCCTCGGCGGATGGCCTTCCTGATGGGCCTGGTTTCCCGCCTCCCCGATGGCGTCGTCGCGCGGCTGGTTCCGCACGATACGGGTACATTGCCAGTGAAGGCGACAGAGTAAATCACCGATGATCGACCTCGCCCTCAAGATGCTGCTCGACGATAAGGCTCGCTTCGCAGCCACCGTGCTCGGGGTTGGCTTCGCCGCGGCGCTCGTCTTGATCCAGGTGGGGCTGTTCTACGGATTGCTCGACAACGCGAGCATCACGATCGACCGCCTCGACGCCGACCTCTGGGTCAC
>DAIDJG010000426.1 GCA_027451445.1 Singulisphaera sp. | reverse complement strand
CTGTTCCGGGCGTAATACTCGGCGATCTCGATGCGCTTCGTTTGGTATTTGCATGCGCCCAGACGCCGTTTCGTATTCGCCAGACCGAACGTCCAACCACGCAGGTCGTGCTTTTTCAGCTCCTCGGTGGCGATCAGTTCCAATTCCTTCAGATCCATGTCGGTTTGCCTTGATCGTATCTCGAACGTAGGAATAGGCAGGGAATCTCTTCTGGATTTCGTTTCCGGCAAGGGCCGCCACCTGGATTCCAGCGGCTGGAAGATATTTTCATCTCTTTGCCCAGGATGGGGCAATCGACAGTAGCCCGGCGTTTTAACGCTGGGTCGAACCGATACCGATCTCCCCTCTTATTTTCCTTTCGCCCCAGCGGGGCGGCTGGAATTGCCATCCATCCAATGCCAAGCCCGAAGCCGAACCGTCCCTCCGGGACTTATGAGAATGCCACGGTTTCGTCAATCCCAGCGTTAAAACGCTGGGCTATTCTCAAATGCCCCATCCGGGGCAAAGGAAGACCGTAGGACACGCACTGTGCTGATCCCCGAGCACGATTCGATGACAGCGCACCGCCAGAGAGAATGCACGCCGTCTGGGATCTCCACCTTCGTCTTTTCCTCAATCGACTCGGAAAGAATTCGTATAAACATTCATCCCCGTCGAATGCAAAAACCCGACGAGCGTCAGACCGAATTGTTCGGCCATATCGACGGCCAGCGACGACGGGGCGCCGACGGCCGCCACGATCGGGATCGACGCCATGACGGCTTTCTGGACCAGCTCGTAGCTCACTCGGCCGGAGAGCAGGAGAAGATGATCGTTGAGCGGAAGCAAGTTCGCGCTGAGCGCCCAGCCGATGAGCTTATCGAGGGCGTTGTGACGCCCCACATCTTCGCGCACCGCCACCAACTTACCTTCGGGCGTGAAGAGGCCCGAGGCGTGGACTCCGCCGGTGAGCGAAAATGTGGGCTGAGCCTCCCTTAGCCGAGGAGGAAGGGACGTGAGCAAGTCGCGCCGAACCGTGACGCCCGATTCCACGCGCGTCGCTTTGATCTCAATCGAATCGATCGAACGCTTCCCGCACACTCCACAGCTCGCGCTGCTCAGAAACGACCGGTCGAGACTCGGACGTCGGCGCATGGCGGCGAGCTGGACTTCGATCACATTGCCGGCGAGCCGATCCGGGAGGTCGTCCGGGCGATGGAGCGAGATAATATCGTCCGCCCGGCTGATGATCCCTTCGGTGTACAGGAATCCGCGCACGAGTTCCTCATCGTGGCCAGGCGTACGCATGAGCACGGTGGCCGGCCGGCCGCCAAACCGGATTTCGAGCGGTGCTTCGATCGCGACGCTATCGGTGCGCCGGCGGTCGGAGCCCGCTCCGTTCAGTGTCTCGATCGAATAAGACGCAGTCTCTTGAATTTGCGATATACTCATATCGGCACCCCCATCAAGGGGCCTCGACGAAGATTGCGATCCGGGCCAGGGGGCTGGCTTGAGTGTAACCGCCGGTCGGGTATAATGTTGCTTGCTGAATTCTACCAAAATTCTTCGAAGATGGGTGTGGACTATGAGGTCCAAGACAAAGGCCGGGCGCTATGCCCGACTGACGCAGCCGCTCGTCCGTGACGGCGGCGCCTTGCGGCCGGCGGGATGGGACGAGGCGCTCGATCGTGCGGCCGCGGGCTTGCGCGCGACCGTCGAACGCCACGGGCCGTCCGCGTTCGGGATGTTCAGTTGCTCTAAAACGACCAACGAGATGAACTTCATCGCCCAGAAGTTCGCCCGCGTCGTGATGGGAAGCAACAACATCGACAGTTGTAACCGTACGTGACACGCCCCGAGCGTCGCCGGTCTGGCGACTGTGTTTGGGGCGGGTGGGGGTACGAACTCCTACCGCGAAATCGAAGAAACCGACGTCATTCTGCTCTGGGGGTCGAACGCAAGAGAAACACACCCGATTTTCTTCCATCACCTCCTGAAAGGCATTCATAACGGGGCTCGCCTCTACGCGATCGACCCCCGGCGCACGAGTTCCGCGCGCTGGGCGGACGGATGGCTCGGCCTGGACATCGGGTCGGACATCGCACTCGCCAATGCCGTGGCCCGCGAGATCATTGCCGCCGGACTGGAGAATCGGGAGTTCATCGAACACGCGACGACGGGATTCGAGGCCTACAAACAGGCGCTGGAACCCTATACCCTCGCTTACGCCGAGAAGGAAACTGGGGTCCCGGCACACGCGATCCGCGAGATGGCGCATGCCTACGCGAAGGCCGACCGGGCGCTGATCTGCTGGACCCTGGGGATCACCGAACACCACAATGCCGTCGACAACGTGCTCGCACTCATCAACCTGTCCCTGCTGACCGGGCATGTGGGCCGTTACGGCTGCGGTCTGAATCCGCTGCGAGGGCAGAACAACGTGCAGGGCGGCGGCGACATGGGTGCGCTTCCGGACCGCTTGCCCGGGTTCCAGCACGTCGAGATCGCCGAGTATCGGGAAAAGTTCGACCGCCTCTGGGGTGTTCCGGTCCCCCCCAAGCGCGGCTGGCACCTTTCGGAGATGCTCGAGGCGATGGAGCATGGCACATTCCGTGCGCTCTACGTGCTCGGCGAGAACCCGCTCCAGTCCGAAGCCGACCAGGCCCTGACCCGGCATCGGCTCGAAAGCCTCGACTACCTCATCGTTCAGGACATCTTCCTGACGGCCACCGCGCAAATGGCCGACGTGGTGTTTCCGGCCGCCGCGGGCTGGTGCGAGTCGGACGGGACGGTCACCAACAGCGAGCGCAGAGTCCAGCGCGTCCGCAAGGCGGTCGAACCGCCGGCCGGTGCTCGGGACGACATCGCGATCCTGTACGACCTCGCCCGGCGACTGGGGCATGACTGGGGTGAACCGCAGGCCGAGGCCATCTGGGACGAGCTCCGTGCACTCAGCCCGGTTCACGCAGGGATGAGCTACGCGCGGCTCGAAGCGGAACACGGGCTTCAATGGCCCTGTTACGATGACACGCATCCGGGTGAGCTGTTCCTGCACAGCCGGCTTTGGGAACGCCCCGTTCTCGGTCCGAGGGTCGCGTTCCATGCCGTCGAGCATGACCCGCCGGTCGAGCGGCTGTCGGACGAGTTCCCGTTACGGCTCACGACCGGCCGGCGGCTTGACGACTACAACACGGGTGTCCAGACCTCCGGCTACGCGTCACCGATGCGTCGGGGCGAGAGCCTCGACATGTCGCCGGAGGACGCGGACCGGCTCGGGGTTCGCAGCGGCGAGGTCGTTCGCGTAACGTCGCGCCGAGGCGGGATCGAGGTGCCCGTGCGCATCGACGAGGCCCTGCGGCCGGGGCTCACGTTCATGACGCCTCACTTCCAGGATGAGGTCGCCACCAATATCCTGACCATCGACGCCACGGACCCCAGGTCGGGGACCGCCGAATTCAAGGCCGCCGCCATCCGGGTCGAGCGGCTGGGAGTGACCTGACCCCATGGATCTGCATTTTCACGGCCCCAAGCCGACGGCGGCCGAACAGGCCGCCGTCGATTCCGTTCTGGGGCCACCGACATCCGCGTGGGCCGGAGGCGCACGCAACATCGAAGACGAGGGCCACATCACACTCCTGGGCGGCCACGCCGCCCGATCCCGCCGCGACCTGCTCCTCCCCGCACTCCATGCCGTGCAGTCGCGTTTCGGCTGGGTTCCCCCCGGTGCCGTCGACTACATCTGCCGGCGCCTGACCGTGCCCCCCGCCGAGGCCCATGGCGTCGTCACCTTCTACCATCTCTTTTCACTCGAGCCCCGACCTTCCGCCGTCGTCCACGTGTGCGACGACATCGCCTGCCGGATCAAAGGCGCGGAACGTCTCTGCGACGAGCTGGAGCACTCGCTCGGGCCGGAGCGTGAAGGCCACTGGAAGCGAAGCCCATGCCTGGGCTGCTGCGAGCTCGCGCCCGCCGCGCTGGCGCTCGACGCGGGTGAGTCACCCCGTGCGACCGCGCTCGCTCCAGCAACCCATGCCGACATCATGGGCCTGCGAACGTCAGGCGAGGAACGTCACGACAGTTTTGAATCACTCCGCCGCTCCGTCCCTCAGTGTGGCGACCCCAAGCTGCGCCTGCTCGGCAGGATTGGCCAGATCGATCCCGAGTCACTCGACGCTTACCGCCAGTCGGGCGGATACACCGCGCTTGGCCGGGCGATCGAACTCGGCCCGGAGGGTGTCATTCGCGAAGTCCTGGCCTCCAAGCTCATGGGCCGCGGCGGCGCGGCGTTCCCGACGGGTCGCAAATGGGACGCCGTGGCGAAAGCGCCGGCAAGGCCCCACTACGTGGTGTGCAACGCCGACGAATCGGAGCCGGGCACGTTCAAGGATCGCGTGTTGATGGAGGGTGATCCCTTCGCCGTGATCGAAGGGATGACGATCACGGGCTTCGCCACGGGCAGCGAACGCGGGTATCTGTACGTGCGCGGGGAGTACCCGCTCGCGACGCGTCGGATGCGGCTCGCGATCGAGGCCGCCCGTGCAGCCGGGTTGCTGGGCGCGAACGTCATGAATGCAGGGTTCACGTTCGACGTGGAGCTGCGCAGCGGTGCGGGTGCCTACATCTGCGGCGAGGAGACAGCGCTCTTCAACTCGATCGAAGGGAAGCGCGGTGAACCGCGCAACAAGCCGCCGTTTCCGGTCCACGTCGGGCTCTTCGGCAAGCCGACGGTCGTCAATAACGTGGAGACCCTGGTCAATATTCCCCTCATCGTCTCGCTCGGGGGCGAGGGGTACGCCAGGGTCGGCACGCCGGGGTCGAGCGGACCCAAGCTCTTCTGCGTCTCCGGAAACGTGGCTCGCCCTGGGGTCTACGAGGTCGACTTCGGAATCTCGTTGACCGATCTCATTGCGCAGGCCGGCGGTGTCCCGGACGGGAAGGCGATCCGCGCCGTGCTTCTGGGTGGCGCAGCGGGCATGTTTGTAGGGCCGGACAAGCTCGACGTTTCGCTCACGTTCGAAGGGACTCGCGCGGCCGGCGTGACCCTCGGCTCGGGTGTGGTCCTGGTCTTCGACGAATCCGTCGACCTCGGCGACGTTCTCGCGCGGATCGCGGCCTTCTTCCGCGACGAGTCGTGCGGCCAGTGTGTCCCTTGCCGCGTGGGCACGGTGCGGCAGGAGGAACTCATTCAGCGGCTCCGCTCGGGCCAGCCGATCGGCAGTCGCGACGACGAAGCGTCCTTGCTCAAGGAGATCGGGCAAGTGATGCGCGACGCTTCCATTTGCGGGCTGGGCCAGACGGCGTCGAACGCCATCGAGTCGGCCCTGGCGACGCTCGACCCGATTCCCGAAGGGAAGTCCTCCCGATGAGCACTGATACCGTCTGGTTCCGCCCGCCGCCGCGCCCGAGCCATACGCCGCAGCCGCCCGAACAACCGGAACCGGCGTCCGTGGATCTCACCATCGACGGTCAAGCCGTCCGCGTGCCCGCCGACTGGACGATCCTGCAGGCCTGCGGCTCCCTCGGGATCGACACGCCGACGCTCTGCTACCTGGAAAACCTGACGCCGGTCAACGTCTGCCGGATCTGCGTGGTCGAGCTCGCCGGGGCACGCACGCTGGTACCGGCCTGTTCGCGGGTCGTCGAGCCGGGGATGGACATCCGCACGGATTCGCCGCGCGTCCGGCTCTCGCGCAAGATGGTGCTCGAATTCCTCGGCTCGTCCGTCGATCTCTCCACGGCTCCCCAGGCCCAGGCCTACGCGGCCCGTTATGGCGCCTGCCCCGAGCGTTACGGACAGCCGCACGCGCCTTCGGGACCCGGTGAACGCGACGCCCGCGAGCCGGGCCATCATCACGCACCCGACGGAAGCGCTGCGGAGACCGTCGCGCAGCCGGTCAAGGTCGACAACGACCTCTACATCCGCGACTACGGCAAATGCATCCTCTGCTACAAATGTGTTGAAGCGTGCGGCACCGACGCCCAGAACACGTTCGCCATCGCCGTCGCCGGCCGGGGGTTCGACGCGCGGATTTCGACCGAAGGAAACGTCCCGCTCCCCGACTCCGCGTGCGTCTACTGCGGCAACTGCATCGGCGTCTGCCCGACAGGCGCCCTGATGTTCCGCAGCGAATTTGAGCTACGGAAGCAGGGTCAATGGGACGAATCGCGCCAGACCCGCACCGACACGATTTGCCCCTATTGCGGCGTGGGCTGCACGCTCTCGCTCCACGTGCAGGACAACCGGATCGTGAAGGTCACGTCACCGCTCGATGTCGAAGTGACCCACGGCCACCTGTGCATCAAGGGGCGGTTCGGCTTCGAGTTCGTCCACGGCGGCGACCTCAAAGCTGACGCGAACCCCGAGGGGTGAGGAGTGAAACGCGAGGGGTCGGGAGTCGCCGACGAACAGACCGGGGCAGGGGCCGGATTGGCAGACTGACGGGTTTTTCGGCGCGATCGGCCAGAACCCTGCGGGATGGAAGTCGATTACTCAATTCTTCCGCTGAAGGCCGTGCAGTTGAGTTGAGTTCTGCGTCCCCGCATCGAAGCCAGCGACTCGTCCCGTTCCAGCGGAAGCGGAATCCTTCGCCGAGCACCGAGCTCCTTCTCGGTGATTGGTTGGCTCCGTCTTGCGTCCGACCTCTCGGTTCGCGTAGGCTCACGTCCGCGCGGTTCGTGCTCGACCAAGAGTTAAACGGCACATCAAGTCCGACGATCGGGCGTGAGGAACCGCCTCGGCCTAGAGTTTGGCTGGCTCTGAGACAACCTCATCATTAGCAGAAAAAATGTATATGTTATCACATAATTTTCAATTTGCCATGGTTAGCTTCGCGCTCTGCGCGCTGTCGCATTCCCTCTTCGCCGGGGACATGCCGAAACCGGAGTCTCCGCCCTCACAGGATAAGAGTTCCACCCCGCTGAAGGTCTTCATCCTGGCCGGACAGTCGAACATGCAGGGGCATGCCAATATTTCTACACTCGAGTCGATGGCCGAGGATCCCAAGCTGGCGCCGTTGCTCCAGGAAATGCTGGGACCTGACGGCAAACCACGGGTCTGCGACAAGGTGTGGATCTCGTCGGTCGGCTGCGCGGGCGACGGCTGGTCCGATGTTACCGAACAGACAGGGAAGTTAACGACGGGCTTTGGCGCCGGACCGCAGAAGATTGGTCCGGAGTTCACGTTCGGAATCACCATGGAGAAACGGCTGCGCGAACCGATCCTGATCATCAAGACATCCTGGGGCGGCCGAAGTCTGCACACCGATTTCCGCCCGCCCAGCGCCGGGCCGGAGAAGTTTAACGACTACACGTTGGATCAATGGAAGAAGCGAGGCCTCGACGTCAATCAGGAATCGTCCAAGATCTTGAAGAATGGCGGCGTGTTTTACCGCCACATGATTGACCACGTGCGGAAGGTGCTCACGGACATTAAGCGAGTTGTGCCCGATTACGACCCAGCGCAGGGTTACGAATTAGCGGGTTTCGTCTGGTTCCAGGGGTTCAACGACATGATCGACGCTTGGACGTATCATGATCGGATGAAGCCCGGCGGATACGACCCGTACGCGGAACTGCTCGGTCATCTGATTCGCGATGTGCGAACGGACCTGGCCGCGCCGAAGTTGCCCGTCGTGATTGGAGTCATGGGGATTGGGGGGGTGCAGGAAGGGACGAAACCGCCGCAGTCTTTCTTTCGGCAGGCTCAAGCCGCTCCAGCCTTGCTCCCCGAATTCAAAGGCAACGTCGTGGCCCTGGAGACCGCGCCGTTTTGGGACGATGAACTGGCGGCGGTGCAACGTCGGCTGGAGGACCTGAATCACAAGTTCGATCAAAAATCGAAGAAGACTCCCAATTGGAGTCGCGAGGCCTGGGACGCGGCCCGAAGAGAGGCAATCGAAGAGCAATTCACGCCTGAGGAACGAAAACAACTCAAGGGCGTTTCCAACGGGGGTTATCACTATCTCGGCGCCTCAAAGATTCTGGCACCGATTGGGAAAGCGTTTGCTGAAGCGATCATCGGCCTGAACGACCCTCCCAAGGGTCATAAGACATCGGCCGCTTCGGTTGTACCAGCCGAATTGGCGGGGAGTCTGCTTGTCCCACATAGTCGAGTCCTGAACAGTTTCAACGCCGGATTCTCGCTATACGTCGCCGCCTGGCCGCTGTAGACGAGCGATCCGGGCGAGAAGTTTCAGAGCGGGCTTTTCGGCACGTCAATGTTTGCCCAATTCGACGGTCAGGCGCCGAAGAATCATTACTCCGACATCGAGGGCGGACTTGGCCGGTAGCGCGCCACGCGGCGGGAACGGATTCGGTGCTGTTGCACCGCATCATAGCGTACAGCAAGGCGGCGCGACCTGGGAAATCTGGCCACCAAAAGAGAGCACAATCAAAAGGTGCCACTCGACTGGAAGGCGCTCGCGACGCGTCCGGCATTTGTCGTTTTGCATCTCGCATCTGCCATCTTGCATGTAAAATCCGTCATTTTGAACGGGTGACTTAACGTTTCCGCAAGCACGACCGTCGTCACGAAGTGGTGCCGCGACGGGGTGATTGCTGCGTGGGCCGGCCTCGTCTCGGCGGACGGGTGGGCCCGCAATACGAGCGAGCAAAGGCAGCGAGGTGTCTCAAACCATCGCCGTAACATGTGTAAGGCATGGCCGAACGCAAGGGCTCGGTCAGGGCGCGGCCACCCACGGCAATGGCTGCGCCGGCCCGCTCGGCCTCCTGATAGAGTTCCTGGTACTCCGCCAGGAAACGCTCCTGATCCGTTAGCTGGCTGATCGAGATCCACAGCAGCCGGGGACGGAGTTCGGTCAACGCCAGGCGGAACGAGCTCAACGGTGTGTGTGGACCAAGAGCAATTACCCGCCAGCCCAGACTGAGCAGCACCAGCTCCGCCAGGAAGTTGGCGAGGACGTAGTGATCGTGCTCAGGACTTCCCCCAACCGCCAGGGGGCGTTCCGAGGCGGCTTGCGCATCGAGAATCGCTTTAAGCTCATAGAGCGCCGCGGCGCAGAGCTGCGTCCCGCGGTGCTCATGGAGCACGTCGATCCGCCCGATCTCCCACGCGTGCCCGATTTGGTGCATGGCCGGCGCGATGACGAAGTCGGCGAGCGTCTCGACCGCGACGCCCGACTGGTATGCGCCCTGGATCAGCGACCGGACTGCGTCGCGATCCCCTCGCTTCAGGGCGCCGAGCAATTGCCGTGAGCGCGTCGTCGGATCGATACCGCCGTGCCCCTCGGCGATGAATTCCAGCCCGCTCAGCTCCAGCCGCGGGAATTTACTCCCATGAACCAGGCGCAGAACGTCCGACAGCAAGAGCTTCCGGTGTCCCCCGGCCGTCTTGTGAGCCGGCAAGATGCCGTCGTCGACCCACCGCTTCACGGTCGAGACACCGACACCGAGCGCCCGGGCGACCTCGGCCGTGCTGATGCATCGAGGTTCCTGCATTGGGTTCGGTCTCTGTCGATTAATGGACGTATTGGTCGTTTACATTCCAATAGTAGACATCCCGATAGAACGGTTCAAGCAATCCCCAGGATCCCCAGGCGTTCATTTTAGACCGCGAGCAAAAAAGAGCGGATAACGATCGCATTGCACACGGCCGATCGCACCGAGGCGCTCACCCATCACTTTTTAAAGGGAGGAGCATATAACTCCCCCCCTTGGGAAGGGGGGGGGTAGGGGGGGTGGAGAGTGGCCGCCGCTATTGGCTCCAGCGGCTGCACGCGTGTGGAGGATTACCGTCGTTTCCTGGGAAATCACGGGTTCGCGACGGCCGAATGCCATTGGCCGTGAGCGGAGGTCGAGGCCCCACCCCCCTAACCCCCCCTTCCCAAGAGGGGGAGTTATATGTCGCTTCCGCGCAATTGGAAAAATGACGGTTGGCCATACCGTTTGCCATTCAAACGTTAAGCGACCTAAACCTATCGACCCAAGTCATTCCTGGAAAAACCGACGCTCGCCGCTTGACGTCACCCGCCGGAGTGCCTACTAATTAAGTGAACGATTTGAACGTTTTTTCGGCGATTGGGTTCGCCTGTTTTGTGCTCGAGGCTCCGAAGGAGAGACCCAGAGTGGACCTTTCCGAAGCCCAGATAGGCCATGGCGGTGGCCTTGCGAAGATGCTCGGCCCGGGGCGGGAGCGCGCGCTCATCGACAAATTGGCCGAATCCAAGCGCGAGCTGATCGAGATCCTCAGCCAGGGTCAAGAGCCGTCTGCCGCCGAGCGGTCCGATGAGCCGCGCGCGACGAGCCTTTTGATCGCGGAGGCTTATCGGAAGTGCGACCCATGCGATGGGCCGCGTGCGACTGCCTTCCGTCACTACTTCGAGCTTCGCACGGAGTTGGCGCTCGCCAACATGAGGCTGGTAGCCCATATCGCCAAGCGATACCGCGACCGCGGAGTGGCCTACGCGGACCTGCTCCAGGAGGGGTTTTGCGGTCTTCTCGAAGCGATCGACCGTTTCGATCCAGCGCATCAGACGAAATTGTCGACGTACGCCATGTGGTGGATCCGCCAGCGCATTCAGTCTGCACTGGCCTCCGGCGCATACCCCGTCCGTCTCAGTCCCCGACACCTGCGTAAACTCGCCCGGTGCCAGGAAGGAGATGAGCAAGGACGGCCGAGAACCCCGGGCCGACGCAACACCGCAGCCGAGTCGATCGAGCGAATCCGCTCTGCCACTTTACCACCCGTCTCGCTCGACAAAGTTCAATTGAACGCCCCCTATTCCCTGAGTGACCGGGCGAGTGGCCAGGCCGAGCAACACGAGCAGGCTGAGGTCGTCGAAAGCTGGATGGAGTCGCTGCATCCCCGGCAGCAGCAGGTCGTCTCCTACCGATTCGGTCTGGGCGGTGGGCCACCGCTCTCACTCCGGCAGGTTGGCGAGATGCTCAATGTCTCGAAGGAACGCGTGCGTCAGATCCAGAAAGTGGCTCTGGAGTCGCTGCGTTCGAAAGTGTTGCCTGAGAATCTCATCTCCACTTGCTGAGGAGTGATCAAACCCCATGCGCTCGAGTCTCGGAACGATTCTCGTGATCTCCTTCACAGTTCCCGCGGTTGCCGCCGAGAAGGGCATCGTGGATACGGCGACTGCCAACGGCCTCAAGACGTTCGTCACTGCTATAAAAGCGGCTGACCTCGTCGAGACGCTGGAAGGCAACGGCTCCTTCACCGTCTTCGCCCCAACCGATGAGGCGTTCGCCAAGCTCCCCGCAGCGACCCTGAAGGCGCTGCTGAAACCCGAGAAGAAGGAGGATTTGCAGGCCATCCTGACTTATCACCTGGTCGCGGGTCGGTCGATGGCGGCTGATGTCGCGCGTCTCGACGGGAAGACTGTCCACACCGTTCAGGGAGCACCGCTCAGAGTCAGTGTCGCTGGCGGTGCGGTGCGAATCGGCAATGCGACTGTGATCAAGCCCGACATCGCGACGAGCCACGGTGTGATCCACGTCATCGATACCGTGTTGTTGCCGCCAATGGGCACACAATCCGAACCGGTCAAAACGTCCGCAATCCAGCCCAAGCCGGCCGACGGTGACGCGCCGTTAGCCGAGGGCTTCCCCGGAGCGACGAATCCCGGAACCGTTGAGGTGAAGAAGTACCCCGCGTACCGCAGCGCGGTCGCCCGCTCGAACAAGGCGGGAGTGTCGTCGGGCAACATGTTGTTCTTCTCGCTCTTCAACCATATCCAGAAAAACCGGATCGAGATGACCGCTCCGGTTATCAACACATACAAAACACCACGCATGATTGAGACGCCTGGGGCCACGGGCGACGTCACCATGGAGTTCGTTTATCGCTCACTTGACGAAGGCAAGACGGGTCCCGACGGCGCGACGGTGGAGGTTCTGGACCATCCCGCTCAGCACTTCGTCTGCCTCGGGTTTCAAGGCGGCAACCTGAGCAACGACCAGATGCGCGAGGCCCTGGCAACACTCCGCCACTGGCTTGTGGAGCACAAGGGCGACTGGGTCGAAGATGGCCCACCACGCCGACTCGGCTATCACGGCCCCATGACGCCACCGGAGCAACGGCTCTGGGAACTCCAGATACCCGTCAAGTCGGCTCGTTGAGGACCTCGCACACGTGAAAGAGCACATTTTAGAGCGCGAACAGTGGGTGCCCCGACCGATCGACGAGGTGTTCGCGTTCTTCGCCGACGCCCACAACCTGGAGTCCATCACGCCGCCCTGGCTCGGATTTCGGATCCTCTCGAGCGCACCGATCGTGATGCAGCCTGGGACCGAGATCCGTTACCAGATCCGCCTGCGTGGGTTACCCCTGCGCTGGATGACAAGGATTGAGACGTGGGAGCCACCGCGCGTGTTCACCGATGTGCAGCTCCGCGGCCCTTACAAGCTCTGGCACCACACGCATCGGTTCGAGCCGATGAATGGGGGCACTCAGGTGCGCGACACGGTTCGTTACTCCCTCCCCTTCGGACCGCTCGGCCGACTCGTTCACGCCTGGGTCGTGAGGTCCGATCTGGAAGCGATTTTTGACTATCGCGCCGCGCGCATGGCTGAACTCTTCGGAGCCAACTCCGCTCATGAGTGAGACCGCGCTGCTCTGGTTCCGGCTCGACCTGCGCCTGGCGGACAACCCGGCGCTCCTGGCTGCTCTCCGTCATGGCGGCCCGGTGATTCCCGTTTTCATCTGGTCACCCGAGGAAGAGGGTCAATGGCAGCCGGGGTCGGCCTCGCGATGGTGGCTCCATCAGTCCCTCTGCCGCCTGGACGAGTCGCTGCGCATGCAAGGCTCACGCCTTACCGTCCGCAGGGGTTCGGCCATTGACGCCCTGCGCCACCTGCTGGACGAGACCGGCGCCACGGCCGTTTACTGGAACCGGCGCTACGAACCAGCGGTCGTCGCCCGCGACCAGGACGTGAAGGCTGCCCTCAGAAGCGATGGGCGGCGTGCCGAAAGCTACAACGGCTCGTTGCTCTTCGAACCCTGGACCGTCCGCACTCAACAGGGTGGACCCTACCGAGTGTTCTCGCCGTTCTGGAAGGCTTGCCTGGCGCTTCCGCAGCCGGAACCCGCAACGCGCGCGCCCGAAAAAGTCACCGGCCCCGAGCGTTGGCCAGCCACGCTCCACGTCGATGAACTCGGTCTGGAGCCGGCCGTCGATTGGGCGGGCGGTCTGCGCTCGACCTGGCGCCCGGGCGAAGCGGGCGCCGTCGACGAACTCTCTCGGTTCCTGGGGGCCTTGGAGGGCTACACCACGAACAGAGACCGGCCGGACATGATCGGGACCTCACGGCTCTCGCCACATCTCCACTTCGGCGAGATCAGCGCCCGACAAATCTGGTCGGCCGTGTGCGGCACACAGCAGGGGGACACGGAGGCGTCGCAGTCCTTCTTGCGCGAACTCGGCTGGCGCGAGTTCGCCCATCATCTGCTGTGGTCCTTCCCCCACATGCCCGAGCAACCCCTCCAGGAGAAGTTCGCCGATTTCCCCTGGAGATGTGATGCGAAGCGGCTGCGATGCTGGCAAAAGGGGCAGACCGGCTACCCCATCGTCGACGCGGGCATGCGCCAGCTCTGGCAGACCGGTTGGATGCACAACCGCGTGCGGATGATCACCGCCTCGTTCCTCGTCAAACACCTGCTGATTCCGTGGCAAGAGGGGGCATGCTGGTTCTGGGACACGTTGGTCGATGCCGACCTTGCGAACAATACCGTGGGCTGGCAGTGGACAGCCGGTTGCGGTGCCGACGCCGCCCCCTATTTTCGCATCTTCAATCCGGTCAGTCAGGGTGAGCGATTCGACCCCGAGGGCCACTACGTCCGCCGTTGGATCCCGGAGCTACGCGCGTTGCCGAACGCGTGGGTCCATAAGCCCTGGGAGGCTCCCTCTCCCGTGCTGTCCTCCGCCGGCGTCACGCTCGAGAAGGACTACCCGAACCCCGTCGTCGCCCATCGTGAGGCCCGCGATCGCGCCTTGGAGGCCTTCGACCTCGTCAAGCATCGTACACATTAACTACATTTATTTATTTCCACTAAAGGTGTTTTGATAATGCGGCACAAGCGTGTCGTGATCATCGGGGCCGGGCCTGGTGGCCTGGCGGCTTCTCTGCTGCTGGCGCAGGCAGGCCTGCACGTCACGGTGCTCGAGCGCCTGCCACGGGTGGGAGGGCGCACGACGACCCTCGAGGCGGCGGGCTTTCGGTTCGACGTCGGCCCGACGTTCTTCTTGTACCCCCAAGTTCTTGAGGCAATCTTCGAGGCCGTTGGCAGGAACCTGTGGAAAGAGGTGGAACTCGTCCGGCTCGACCCGCAGTATCGCTTGATCTTTGGCGCCGGCGGTGAGCTGAATGCGACGCCGGACCTCGATCAGATGGAGCGTGCCGTCGCGAAAATCTGTCCTTCCGACGCGCTCCAGTTCCGCCGGTTCATCGAGGACAACCGTGACAAGTTCCGGGAGTTCAAGCCGTGCCTGGAGCACCCGTTCCATGGCTGGCGCGACCTGTTCTCGCGACGCATCGCCGCTCTCCTGCCGTCGATACGCCCCTGGCTCTCACTCGATCAGGAGTTGGGCCGCTATTTCAGCGATCCGCGAATCCGGATTGCGTTCTCGTTCCAGTCGAAGTATCTCGGAATGTCTCCGTACCGCTGCCCGAGCCTCTTCTCGATCCTGTCGTTCCTGGAATACGAGCACGGCGTCTACCACCCGATTGGGGGCTGCGGAGCCGTGACGGCCGCGATGGCGCGCATCGCCCAGGAGATGGGCGTCGACATCCGGCTCGGCGAGGAGGCCAGAGAGATCCTCTTCGACGGCCGCAAGGCGGTCGCGGTCCGCACTGACGCCGGAGTGCACGCCACCGACGCCCTGGTCATCAACGCCGATTTCGCTCGCGCGATGACCCGCCTGGTCCCCGACCACCTGCGACGGCGGTGGAGGGACAGGCAGATCGCCGGCAAGCGATTCTCCTGCTCCACGTTCATGCTGTACCTCGGGATCGAGGGGTCCTACGACCACCTGGCCCATCACACCATCTACCTCGACGAAGATTACCGCCGGAACCTGAGCGAGATCGAGGACCGTCACGTTCTCTCACAAGCGCCTTCGTTTTACGTACAGAACGCCTGCGTCACCGATCCCTCACTTGCCCCGCCCGGAATGAGCACCCTTTACGTGCTTGTGCCCGTGACTCACCAGCATCCGAATGTCGACTGGACATTGGAGCGCGAACGTTATCGGACGCTCGCTCTGAACCGACTGAGCATGATCGGAATCCGGGATGTGGAAGAACGAATTCGGTTTGAGCACATCATCACTCCTAACGATTGGGACCGGGACTATGAAATCCACCGCGGCGCCACCTTCAACCTGGCGCACAGCCTTTCCCAGATGCTCCACCTTCGGCCACGGAACCGGTTCGAGGACCTGGAGTCGGTGTACCTCGTTGGAGGGGGAACGCATCCGGGAAGTGGACTGCCAGTGATTTTTGAGTCGGCCCGTATCACGTCCCGGCTTTTGGTCGACGACCTGGGATTGTCCTGTGGTGCGTGGGAGCCGGCTGCGGACGCCGCCGAACCCGCTGCGCTTGGAGGCGTTCGCTGAATGCGTTTCGCTGAAGATCGAACTGGCGAGCTTCGGCGCGCGGGGAGAATGCGATGAAGAACGAGCAAGCGGCCCGCATCGGCGTCATTGGTGGTGGTCTGGGAGGCCTGGCGGCCGCCTGCACGCTGGCCGCCCGGGGGTATCGTGTCGTTGTGCTGGAGCGGAATCGCTGGGTCGGCGGCAAGGCGGCGGTTCTGAACGAGCAGGGCTATCGCTTCGACATGGGTCCGACGATCCTCACCGTGCCGTCCACGCTGCGACGGATCTATGCCGAGGCCGGCCGGCGCCTGGAAGACGATCTGGAATTGATCCGTCTCGACCCGCAGTGGCGCTGCTTTTTCGATGACGGCTCAGTCCTCGACCTCCGTCAGGACGTCGAGGCGATGGCTCCGGAGCTGGCGCGGTTCTCGCCTACGGCCGGGGTCGCGACGGGTTACCGAGAGTTTCTCAAGCAGTCCGCGCGGTTGAACGCGATCTCGGAGCAGTACTTTTTCTGGCGCCCGGTTGGCTCGGTCCGTGACATCGTCGACGGGCGCAGTGCTATTCAACCGTCACTGCTGCGTGCGCTTGCGGACATGCAGCCCGGCCGATCCGTCGCTGCTGTCGTCCGGAGCCTGATGCCCGACCCGCGCGTGGCGCAGATGCTTGATCACTTCACGCAGTACGTAGGGTCGGCCCCGGACCAGTCCCCCGCGGTGTTGTGCGGCATCGCCCACATGCAAACGAACGAGGGCGTGTGGTATCCCCGAGGTGGAATCGGAGCGGTCCCCCGAGCGCTCGAAACGCTCGCACGCGATCTGGGCGTCGAGTTCCTGTGTGAGCTTGAAGTACGGCAAATTCTCCAGGATCCCGATGGCCGGGTGCGTGGGTTGGTGGTCGGCGACGGGAAAGAGATGCCCGTGGCCGCGGTCGTGGCGAACTCCGACACCGTGCGCACTCACCGCGACCTCATCGGCGGCACCGCGCGGCGTCGCTTCGAGGGTCGGCGATCGTACGAAGCCGCGTGTTCCGGGGTGGTACTCTACCTTGGGCTTGACCGGGCCTACGAGCACCTCGCACACCACAACTTCGTCTTCTCGCACGACCCGGAGGAGGAATTTGATGCGATCTATCGGCGGGGCGAACTGGCACCCAACCCGTCGTGCTATGTCGCGGCGCCGGCCAGGTCCGAGCCCGATGTGGCCCCTCCGGGTGGCGAGGCCCTCTACGTGCTCGTCCACACGCCTTACCTGCGGCCGCATCACGACTGGAACCAGCTCCTGCCCGCCTACCGCCGCACCATTCTCGACAAGCTGATCGCGACGTGTGGGCTCCACGACCTGGAACGGCGTATCCGGTTCGAGCGCTGGCTGACTCCTCAGGACATCCACGACCGATTCCGCGTGCTCAACGGTGCCATCTACGGCCTGGCGAGCCACGGAAAACTGCTCGGGGCATTCAAACCCTCAAACCGGAGTCCGGACGTGAAGGGGCTGTACTTCGCCGGCGGTTCGGCGCACCCCGGCCCGGGCATGCCGATGGTCCTCATGTCGGGCTGGATCGCGGCCGATGCACTCGATCGCGACGGCGTCGTTCCGCGCGCGACGACCGTCCGCTCGGCGCCGCCCGAACTCGCAGTGGGGGCGGAACCCCGATGACCAGGGCGGCCCACCGCGCGGGCAAGGGTTCGACGGCCGGGCGCAACGTGCTCCCGCGCCGGTCGAGCCTTCTGTGCCGGTCGTTTGCATGGTGGGTGCGCGGCTACCTACGAAAACACTTCCACGCCGTCCGTCTCGCCCTCGGCACCCGCCCCGACGTGGCGTCCGACTTGCCCCTGATCGTTGTGCTCAACCACCCCTCCTGGTGGGACCCGCTTATTGGCTTCCTGCTCGCGGGGCTGTTTCCAGATCGAACTCACCATGTCCCGATGGACGCCCAGGCCCTCAGGCGCTACTGGCTGTTCAGCCGGCTGGGGTTTTACGGGATCGATCGGGGAAGCACCACCGGCGCTGTTTCGTTCCTGCGCGTCACGACGGCAATCCTTGCGCAGCCGAGAGCCGCGGTGTGGATCACGGCTCAGGGCCAGTTCACGGACCCGCGCGTGCGGCCCACGCGCTTACTCCCCGGCGTCGGGCACGTCGCGCGACGCCTCGACAGCGGCCTGATCCTGACCCTCGCGCTGGAGTACGTCTTCTGGGACGAACGTCTCCCAGAGGTCTTGTGCCGGTTCGGTGAACCGATCGCGATCGGGAACGACCCGACGCCTGGGGTTTCCGAATGGATGGAGCGAATCGAGGCGAGCTTGACCTCAGCGCAGGACGCATTGAGGGATGCCGCCCTGAACCGTGACCCGAGCGAGTTCGAGACTCTGCTCCTGGGGAAGGCCGCCATCGGCGGCATCTATGACCAGGCGCGCAGGTTACGGGCCTGGTTCCACGGTGAACGCTTCGATCCCGAGCACGGCTCGAGGGGGAAGCGTCCATGACGTTATTTGTAACGTCTCTGGTGGCGCTGATCCTGGCCGGTATGCCGGCATGGCTCTATCGAAAGAACCTGTCCGCCTATCAGCCGCCACCGGCTCCTCGGGAAGGGCGCGCACTCCCGCATGTGTCCGTCCTGATCCCCGCACGGAACGAGGAACAGACGATCGAGTCCGCCGTGTCGGCCGCGCTGGCGAGCCGACACGTCGAGCTCGAAATCCTGATTCTCGACGACCAATCGGAGGACGACACCGCGGCGGTCGTGCGACGGCTCGCCGAACGCGACAGCCGCGTGCGATTGTTGACGGCGTTGGAAATGCCGGACGGTTGGTGTGGCAAACAGCATGCTTGCTGGGTCTTGTCCCAGCGCGCCTCGCATGAGTTGCTCCTGTTTCAGGATGCCGACGTTCGCCTCACGCCAGACGGCCTGGCTCGCATGGTGGCCTTTCTCGAAGATGCGGACATTGATCTTGTCAGCGGAATCCCTTTGCAGGAGACAAGGACACCCCTCGAGCGCCTGGTGATTCCGTTGATCCATTTCGTGCTCCTGGGGTTCCTGCCTCTTGAGCGGATGCGCGCCAGCGGCGACCCAGCCTTTGGAGCGGCTTGCGGGCAGTTAATCCTCGTGCGGCGGTCGAGCTACAACCGGGCGGGAGGGCACGCCGCGATCCGTGGCACGTTGCATGACGGGATCAAACTGCCCCGCGCCTTCCGTGCGGCGGAGTTGAAGACCGACCTGTGCGATGCGACCGACATCGCTCGATGCCGGATGTACCGCAACGCCCGCGAACTGTGGAACGGCTTTGCCAAAAACGCGGGGGAAGGACTCGGATCGGCGAACCTGATCATTCCATTCACGCTCGTATTCGTCTTCGGGCAGGTGCTCCCAGTCGTTCTTGTCGGCGTCACAATCGGGCAACGGTCACCGGCGATACTCCCCACGATGGCCGCTCTAGCGTGTAGTTACTATCCGCGCCTCGCAAGTGTGGCGCGGTTCCATCAGTCGATCCTCGGCGCGCTCCTCCACCCCATTGGAATCGTCGCATTCCTGGCCATCCAATGGTGGTCTCTGCTGCGTCGAGCGCTGGGGTGGCCAAGCTGGTGGAAGGGGAGGAGGTGTGGCGAGTGGAAATACTAGCCACGCACCAAATGCGGGATGTTTTGGAAACACTGGGAGGGTTCAGTCGTGCCTGGTGGGTAAGAATAGAGACGGCAGGAAATCACGCCGCTTCGTAAACTACTTCGAATTAACGCCTGGCCAGAATCTATGCCCTCGCCGGAGAAGCCGTCATGCCTGCCGACCAAAGCATCCAATGGCCCGACCGCTCGATCGGGCTTTACGACCAACTGACAGGGCGGCGTGCCGAAATCACGGTCGCGGGCGCCACGGGTTATGTCGGAGGGCGCCTGGTGCCCACGCTCCTGGAGGCCGGGTACTCCGTGCGTTGCCTGGCCCGAGAGCCGCGAAAACTCGACGAGCGGCCGTGGCGCTCGAGCCCGAACGTCAGCATCGCAAAAGACGACCTGTCCGACGTAGACCGACTCGCAGCGCACCTGCGAGGCTGTGCCGCATCCTACTACCTTATCCATTCCATGGAGGCGACCGGCGGCCAGTACGCCGAGCGCGATCGCCAACTGGCGCTGAACTTCGCCCGGGCCGCCGAGCGCGCACACATCAAACGGATCATTTACCTTGGCGGTTTGGGCGAGATGGGCATGGGTCTCAGCGAGCACCTGAGCTCCCGCCGTGAGGTCGAAGAAATCCTGGCGTCAACCGGCGTGCCCGTCACCACGTTGCGGGCCGCCATGATCATCGGCGCAGGATCCGCGTCGTTCGAGATCCTGCGGTACCTTGTTGAGCGGCTGCCGGTCATGGTCACCCCGTCCTGGGTACGCACGGAGTCGCAGCCGATCGCCATTGCCGACGTGCTGCACTGGCTCGTTCGTTGTCTCGATTGCCCCGCGACATCCGGCAAGGCTTTGGAAATTGGCGGCCCGGACGTGCTGCCGTACTCTGATCTGATGCAAATCATGGCCGAGGAGCTGAATCTGCGGCGACGGCTCATCATCTCCGTCCCAGTGCTCACCCCGCGCCTGAGCTCCCACTGGATCAGCCTGGTCACACCGGTCTCTTACCGGATCGCCCGTCCGCTGGCCGAGGGCCTGCGTAACCGGGTGGTCGTTACGAACAACGAAACGCAGCGGCTCATGCCGCACGAGGCCCTCGGTGTTCGGCAGGCGATCCGGCTCGCCTTGCGGAACGTCGAGTTCAACGAGGTCGAGACTCGATGGTCCGCGGCCGGGCCAATTCCGGGAGACCCCCGGTGGGCCGGTGGCACCGTGTTCAAAGATCAGCGTGAGGTGTTGATTCAGGCGGCACCACAAGCGGTCTTCAAGGCCGTTTGCCGGATCGGGGGTGGCAATGGCTGGTACGCTGCTGACGTCCTCTGGCGCATCCGCGGCTGGATGGACACGCTCGTCGGCGGGCCGGGACTCCGCCGAGGGCGCCGCGACTCCGAACAGGTCGAGTTCGGCGAAGCGCTGGACTTCTGGCGCGTCGTCGGCATCGAGCGCGATCGTTCGCTCTCGCTGCGGGCGGAAATGAAGCTGCCGGGCGAAGCGATGTTGAACTTTCAGATTGAGCCAGTCGAGGACGCGCGGAAAACGAAACTCACGATGACGGCGCTGTACCGGCCAAGGGGCCTCCTCGGGATCCTGTACTGGTACGCCGTACAGCCGCTGCACAACGTTGTTTTTGGCGGCATGCTGAAGGGAATATTGAAGATGGCGGAGGGCATTCAGAACTCGGAAAAACCCAGCGGCCCGAGCCCCCGCCCAGACGACGCTGGAGCGCAAGCTGACGGTCCGGCTCCGGCCGCGGTACGGGGTCTCGACGGTCAACAGCATTGTTACCCTTCCCACACTGGGCCCGGCCCTGAGCATCGCACGGAAGGCGAACCGGCGGATTGACACCACTGGCCCTGGCTGCCATCACCGGGGTTGCGATAGCACTGCTTCAAGCTCCCTCCTCCACAGGCGAACCATGACGGTCGCGGCCCTCATTTATCCGCATCAGCTCTTTGCCGAACATCCAGCCCTGGCCGGTGCCTCACAAGCCGTGCTGATCGAGGAGCCGCTGTTCTTCAAGCAGTACCGGTTCCACCGCCAAAAGCTGATCCTTCATCGCGCCTCGATGACGCGGTTTGCCGCAACGCTCCGCGGGCAGAACACAACGGTTCATTACATCGAGGCCCGTGAGCTGGCCGAAACGGGCGCGATCGCCCACGTGCTGAAGCAACTTAACATCCGCTCGGTTCAATATGTTGACCCGTGCGACGATTGGCTGTCGACCCGGTTGGCGGAGGCTCTGACGCGAGAGCAGATTGCCGCGACTGTGCTGGACGACACGCATTTCCTCACCCCGCTGACGCGCGCTCGCGAGTTCGCGGAAAGCAAGCATCGCCTGTTCTTCACCGAGTTCTACATCACTCAGAGAAAGCGCCTCGGCCTGCTCGTGGATGCCAGCGGCAAGCCACAGGGCGGGAAGTGGAGCTTCGATCCAGAGAACCGCAAGAAACTGCCCAAAGCAATCAGTGTCCCCGAGCCGAGACGTCCTCGAGAGAATCCGTTCGTTCGCGAGGCCAGGCAGTACGTACGAAAGCATTTTTCCGAAGCCCTCGGCGCGGACGATGCCTTCGGCTACCCGACCGACCACAGCGGTGCCGCGGCCTGGCTCAACGACTTCGTACATACTCGGCTCGCCTCGTTCGGTGACTACGAGGATGCGATCAGCACCGGGCACGACGTGCTCTTTCACTCCGTCTTGACACCGATGCTCAATATCGGGCTGCTGTCACCACGCCAGGTGATCGACGCTGCTCTCGCGCAGGCCGAACCGGTTTCGATGAACTCGCTCGAGGGATTCGTCAGGCAGGTCATCGGCTGGCGGGAGTTCGTTCGGCTGGTGTACCGAACGCGTGGGCGGCGACAACGCACAACAAATTTCTGGAAATTCACGCGTGCCATCCCGGCCTCACTTTACGACGGGACCACGGGCATCGACCCCGTCGATCACGTCATCCGGAAAGTGCTGCGCACCGGATATTGCCACCACATTGAACGGCTCATGATCCTGGGCAACTTCATGCTGCTCTGCGAGATTGACCCAGATTGCGTCTACCGTTGGTTCATGGAGCTATTCATAGATGCGTACGATTGGGTCATGGTGCCCAATGTCTACGGGATGAGCCAGTACGCCGATGGCGGATTGATGACCACCAAGCCCTACATCAGCGGCTCGAGCTATGTGCGCAAAATGAGCGACTTCAAGAGCGGCCCGTGGTGCGCCGTCTGGGACGCCCTCTACTGGCGCTTCGTGGACTGCCATACCCCTTTCTTCGCGGCCAACCCCCGGATGTCGGTGATGACGAAAATGAAAAACAAGCTTGGTCCCAAGTTGAAAGAGCACCTCCGAGTCGCCGACGACTTCCTCGCTGTACTCCACCGCTGAGTGCACTGCCGGAGCAGAGGCTCCGACTTCCGCCGACTTTTTCGCCCCAGACTCATTGGGTTCGGCTGACGCTACCACCGGGTGCGTCCTGTAGATTCGCTCCCTCGGCCGCAGGACGCACAGCCAGGGCCCGGAGAACCACCACGACCGCTCCGCATCGACCGAAATTACCGATGGCCATCGGCAGATCTCTCAGGTTTCCAGGGGACCCACCGTGGCCCTGCCTTGGTCCTCGACCCCGGCGGGATCGGTGCCGCCAGGCCATTGCGGCGGTCCGACGCGGCCGACGCATATGGGGAGAACGTGGACTCCCGCGACTAAGCAGGTCCGCAGAAGTTTTTTGACACAAACCGCAGTCACTCGCGGTGGGCTTTTCCAAGGGTGGCTGGGGTTCCGTCTTCGGAACCCCGGCAGGCCGGCCTCCCGAACGCCGGGGTTCCGAAGACGGAACCCCAGCCACCCGCTTGTACCGATCCGGTCGCTGTAAAAACATTTCTGCGGACCTGCTTAGCCCCAATTTCGAGGCTCATTCTCAAGGCCCGACGCACTCGCTGTCTACGCTTCGCCCCGTGAGTCGCCCCACGCAACGCAAGACTCGCTTCCGGCTGCCGACCAAGCTTTACCGGGTGGGTTCTGTCTCCCACAGGGTCCCAGCGAGAGGTTTCAAGTTCGTTTACACGCGCTTATCCTCCTCTCCCAGACTTTCCTGACGCACCCCCATCCGGGGCAAGGAATGAGACCGTTAGCATGCCGGGTGCCCGTCTCGCCGAGTCGAAATCGGGAACTTGCTGCCAGCCTGTTCCTAAGCGGGTGAGCGGGTGCTCGGGTGCGGGCGGAGAGACAATTGGTTGCAGCGGAGTCGACCGACGAGTATGCTGGCAGGGTTCGCAATCCAGGCCGCGGGTGGCCCAGGTGGAATAGACAACCGAGAAAAGGTTGACCGAAGTTTATGGCACCTTTCGGGAGATTCCTCGGAACTACCCAATCAGGAAGACTCCGGGTCATCGATCCGGACTGCGCCGCTCATGATAAGGTCGAGGACGGCACGGCGCAGCAGGCAGAGGCTTTCGAGAGAGCAGGGGATGCGCGAACCCCCGCGAATTGGTGACCCCTCCACGGGATGCAAGCACTCCACGCAAAAATCCCGCTTGTGCCAGTTTGATCCTCTTTATCCTCAGAACAAAGAAGCATGATCGACCCTCCCGACTTTCGCCGCCTGGTCGTATGCGCAACTCTTGCGGTGGTCGCGTGTTTTGGGCCGGCGCGTTTCCACGCGGTCTCGGCGGGAGACACGCAAACCGGGGATCGACGCAAAGAGGCGGAGAGAGTCTTTCGCGAGGATGTCGCGCCTTTCCTCAAAACCTATTGCGTGCGATGTCACGGGAATGGAAAGGCAAAGGGAGGCATCCGATTCACGAACATGATGAAGCGCCCCGAAGCCGGGGAACTTCGTCGCAGTTGGCAGAGCGCGCTCGCCAACGTGCGGGAACACCAGATGCCGCCGGAAGACGCGGTCGAGCAACCCACCGAGGCGGAACGGCGGACGTTTATCAACTGGGTCGGGATGATCAAATTCCTCAACCCGGAAGATCCCGGACTTTACGTGATCCGCCGACTGACGAAGGCCGAGTACGGCAACACACTGCACGACCTGTTCGGCGTCGATCCCTCGGTTGCCGCGGAACTGCCGGACGACGTGGCTGGCCAGGGCTATCTGAATACGCTCTCGCCACTACAGACGGAACAGTTTCTTGCCATCGCGAATACCGTGCTGGATCGCGCGCTCGGTCCGCCTGAGGGACCGCCCAACGAGCGGCAACAGAAGCTCTTTGGCAAACCGCCGCAAAAGAACGCGGCCCGCGACCCCGCGAGAGCCGTCGCGCGTACGCTCGCCCGTAGCGTGTATCGAAGGCCGGCGAAAGAGGAGGAAATCGAGACGCTGCTGGCAGTCTTCGACCTGGCGCAGGCCAACGAACTTTCCTACACGGCGTCGCTGCGCCTCATGCTCAAGGCAATGCTGGTGTCGCCACAGTTTCTCTTCATCACACCCGCCAGGGACGCGGAAGCCGGCAAGACGATTGTTCCTCTGGACGACCATCACCTCGCAGCGCGCCTGTCGTATTTCCTCTGGGCCACGATGCCGGATCCGGAACTTGCGGCGCTCGCCGACGGCGGCAAGCTACACGAACCGGCGGTGCTCCGCACGCAGGTGAAGCGCATGCTCGACGACCCCCGTGCGCGGGCGTTGTTCGACGGCTTCGGCGCACAGTGGCTCGGGCTCGGTGGCCTCCAGACCAAGACGTTCGACACCGTGAAGTTTTCGCAAATGAC
>DAIDJG010000425.1 GCA_027451445.1 Singulisphaera sp. | reverse complement strand
CTAAGCAGGTCCGCAGAAATGTTTTTACAGCGACCGGATCGGTACAAGCGGGTGGCTGGGGTTCCGTCTTCGGAACCCCGGCGTCCGGGAGGCCGGCCTGCCGGGGTTCCGAAGACGGAACCCCAGCCACCCTTGGAAAAGCCAAGCGAGTGACTGCGGTTTGTGTCAAAAAACTTCTGCGGACCTGCTTAGAGAGGGGCAACCGCGCGAAGGAACATCGTCGGGCTCACGGCCATTGTCTAGCCACAGACCTTCTTCACCACCCGCACAAGGCGAGTGGGGTCGTGAGTGCGGGGGCAACGTGCCTAGCCACAGACCTACTTCACCAGCCACGCAAGGTGACTGGGGTCGTGCGATGGCGTCCAACGCGCCTCGGACCACACCGTGCCGCAGGGAATACGTGGATTCTGGCCAGGCATAAAATCAGGGTGCTGACTCTCGGTGATGTTTATGATTAAATTCACCAGCTCTCAACGACCAGCCCTGACACAGCCTTGACGTCGCTGTCTTTCGTCACTACGGTACAATCACCAAGTGCGAAAGCTATGGCCGCGATCATGATGTCGATTTGCTGCATCGGGCGGCCGACCCGACGTAACTCCGCAAAGACGCGTCCGTACTGAGCGGCCGCCTCGTCGGTGCAGGGCCAGTCGACGAGGCGAGAGAGCGCGAGGCGGAGTCGCTGAAGGTTCCGTTCTCTGGAGGCGCTCCCTTCCACGGCAGACCACAGTTCTCCCAGTACCGGCGTACCGATTACGATCCGATTGCCCGCCTGGCGTTCCGTGTCAACCCGTCCCAGCACGCCTTGGCGACGGTTGATCAAGTCGTGGGCGGGGCCCGTGTCCAACAAAAATCGCCTCATGGCTCCGTGCCTTCGGCCATCTGACGCCTCGAGGCTTAAAGATGATACAGGCGCATCCGTTCGTCGAATTCGGCCATTCGTTCGGATTCTGCCGGGGTGAACTCGACGGCTTCGAAAGTTTGAATCCACGTTTTCCAATCGGCAAGACTCGCCGGGTCGTCACGCCACTCGGATTCGTCGATACCGACCTTGGCGCCGTCGATCGGCGTGAGTTCGACCAACACGTCGGTTCCGTCCGGCAGATCAGCCGGCGCCGCCAATTCGATCCGGCGATTTCGGATGGTAGCCTCGATGGCGTTCATCGTAACCTCCTCAACCTCTTCGATCTCTCGTCCAGGTAGAGTTTTCGGCAGAGGCTTCACGATCGATGGTATAGCCCGACGGAGGCTGGGAGCAACCCGCTCGACGAAATCGCTCGTCGATTTTCCTTCATCGTGCCGGTGAGGTTGACCCCCGGCGTGTGACGTCGCCACACCAGAGAGAGAGTATATTACCTATTTTATATATTAATATAACTGACTTCGCTAAATATCTTCAAATGCACCGTATTTGGTGCATGGCCGGTATTCCTCTTCGGTATTCCTCCTAAACTTGATCGTTTCAAGATGCGATCCAGTCGTCGAGTTGCAAGTTCGGAATGTTTGCGAAGTCGGCGGTGTTGTGAGTCACCAGCGTGAGGTCGTAGACGAGGGCCGTGGCGGCGATCAGTAGATCCATGTTGTCGACGTTGATCCCCTTCGGGCGCAGTTCCGCCCGAAGGCGGCCGAATTCCGCGGCGCAGTCGGCGTCGAGGGCGATGACGTTCACCTCGTAGGTGAGCAACTTCTCAACGGCGGCACGAGTCGGCGCCGGGTTGGGCCGGGAGAACACCCAGACGTACAACTCGGAGAGCGAGACGCCCGACGTGTAGAGCCGGCCGGAGTGCTGGACGAAGCGGTGGACCAGTCCCGAGGGTCGTCGAAGGTGCTCGGAGAGGATGTTCGTGTCGAGAAGAAAACTCACTCGGGGATCTCCCGTGTCGAGGGCCGGTGGCGCTCGCGCTCAATCTCTTCAAGAATCCGATCGTCGTCCTCGGTCCAGTGTTCGGCCATCATGCCGGCCGCGGTCTCGGTACTCCCAGGCCGCCAGCCGGGCGGCGGACCGGGAAGCGTTTTGGAACGCACGATGACCTCAACCGTTCTTCCGTCCTCGATGCCGGGTTCGGCGTCCAGCTCGATCGTCCGGCCGTGGACGACACCTCGCAAGATCTTGACCACGGGCTTCTCCTTATATCAGAGCGAACCATGGGACGATTCTGAAGAAATAGGAATATTATTTGAGAATATCCCTAGTTCCCTAGTCTGACCCCGACGGCCTTGACCCCGACGGCCTCCCGACGGCCTCACGAGACGCGCGAACCGAACGAATAATCGTTGCATCTCAAGCGTCAGTTAGAACGTCAAAAATCTAATTCTTCATCTTCGTGCTCGTCTGATAGAGGCTCCTTGGGCCTCAAGCTTCGTTCCTCGTTTAGCAAGAGGTGCCGAGCGCGAGCCAGAAGCTCGTCGAAGGTGATGACGTCGGGGTTTTGCAGGTTTCGCCTGAACAGCTCGAACGTGGTCCGTTTCGCGTTCTGATCCAGCTCCCACAGGTTACCGATTATCAGGATTCCCTTGGGCTGGATCGTGTGGGTCGGTGGACTGCCAGCTTCCAGCTCCTCACGGTTGTCCTCCAACCTCGCCCCTTCTATCTCCCACGTCCTGCAGTTGGATTGAACCTGGGTTACCCCACCGACCAGTTCTTTGCTGAGTACGTAGACCTTGTTCCGATAGAGCTGTGCATCAAGTAGGCGGGTGCCTGGTTTTTTGATCTCCACGAGGACGGTGAAGCGTCGACCGGCTTCGGAGGCGGCCAGGAAGTCGCCACGTTTCCCTCCTTGGCCGGTCATTGTCGTTCCGCCATAATTCGGCTGGGCGGTTACAGTGGAGAGGAACTGATACCGCAGCCCGTAGCCGAAAATCCAGGTGTTTTCCTGAAAGAACGCCTGCCAATCACCTTCGCTCCAAGTCCCGGCGCTAAGCTGACGCTCGAACGTCTTTACGGCGTCCTCTCGTATCTCGTGGAGCTTGGTGAGCGCCACCGCCTTGAAGAGGTTGGGCTGGATCTGGCGGATGGCCTCCCAAAACTCTTCGGAATCTCGTTCGTTCAGCTCGTGAACCAGTTCTGCCGCACGGCCTTTGACTACCATGCCGGCAGTCGAATCCACGAGGGTAAACTCGCGTTCGCCGTCGGGAATGCCGTTCTCTGTGAGTTTGTGGAGCCGGACCAGCGTCTCATGAAGGAAGAATGTCTCGTCGGCCGTGAGTGCGAGCTTCATCTCCTGACCGCCCTTAAGCGTCGCCAGATTGAAGCCTTCGACGTCTTCCCAGGGCTCATTCAGCCTGTGGCGGCGTTGGTGAGTGATGCAGAGCTTTACCCTTGCCCGCGTGCTGTGCATGTTGTCCACTAGCTCGGTACGCAGGATTCGGCGGGTTCGTGCGAGGTCGCGGTCTGGCAGGGGATCGAGCCATATGTCCTCTACGACGGCGCTCGCATTCGATGTGCTCCTCGTCCTGTAGATGATAGGGAGGGCTTCCTCCTCATCAACTTGCCAGGCGTGCTCCGTTCGATGCTTGATGTAGGTAAGCGGCGGCTTGGCGGCTTCCAGCGCATTCCAGATGGCGGTGGTGGAGTTGTGCCGTTTATCGCTTAGGGTCTCGTAAGCCTCGCGTGAACCGAATATCTCGACGTGGACGGCGTATAGGCACTCGTCGCCGTCCCACCAGGTGTCTCCGCACTCGTAAGCGTTTACCCGGCATTCCCTGAGCATGTCGCCGGCCTCCTGCTCGCCGCCTTCTTCGAGAAACTTGATGGCGCTCGCGTGCAGTACCGGCGAGGAGATTTCCATCCCTAATAGCCCTCGCGGTAGCCGCAAGCCGTTTAGCCAATTCGGTTAATAACGGAGCGTCACCGCTCCCCAAAATCCATGGTATCACCTCCTGATCTGCCGGCAAGAGCCTAGAATCACTCGAACCGTTCCCACGGGATCATTGAGTCGAGCTGCCGATTCAGACGCCCCTTGGCCTGCTCCTGACGGATCCGCGGCTCGTTCGTCTTCAGCCATCGGTCGGCGGCATCTCTGCGTTTTCCCTCGTCCTTGATCGGTGAACGGGAGGAGAGAAGGCCGCGCACTAAATGTGCGAATTCTCCACAGTTTAGCGAAACCATGCATTCGACTGTGACCGTGGCTTGGAGCTAAGTTCGGAGGGCTGCGAGGCCTGCATCGAATCGCCCGGCCCCGTCTGCCACCAGTCATTCGCAATTCTTCCGGGAGCCATCCGCTTTCCCCAATTCTCGATGCTGTGCGCGGGCGTCTCTTGCAAACGCGAAAGATTCCGCTATACGGCCCGCGACCCGTGGCTTCCCGTTTCCGCGGATCCGCCGGAGCCACAATGATCGACGTCTGATATCCTAAGGACGGCCACACTGCCCCAACGGAGTCAAGGCGATGAGCGATGGAAGACGCGATCTCCTCGAGACGGTGGAATGGGAGAACCTGGAATCGCCCATAGCCTTCCGGCCTCCCAACGCGGAACGTCAATTCGTCCCGTGGACGGCGCTACCGGCCGCCGAGCCCGGAACGCCGCTCGCGGAGGAATGGGAGACGTATCGGCGGGAGGTTGGGCGGTGGCTCGCCGAAGGCCAGGCTGGCCGGTACGCACTCATCAAGAGACAGGAGATCGTCGGCCTCTATGACACGTGGCACGCAGCACGCGCGGAGGGATTGAGGCGATACCTCCTGGAGCCCTTCTTCGTGCATCCCATCCGGGCCGACGAACCCTGCGTTCGCATTCGTGGACCCCACGTGCCGTGCCTCGACTGACGTTTGGAGTGACCCGCGCGGGACTTGCAGTCCCCGTATGGATCGGTTTGAGCGGCGCAACGACGTCGGCGCTGCATGTGGCGGGCCGGCCACTCGTCGCGCCGCTCGCTGCGCGCGGACTGCTCGACACAGGCTCGGATGTGACGGCCGTTGCCTCCTGGATACTGAAAAGCCTGGGTGTACCCGCTGCTACCACGGCGGTAACCCATACGGCCGCCGGGCCGGTCACCGTGAAGCTGTACGAGGTCAGCCTGGGCGTCACCGACCCTGCGTCGCCCGGTGGACCTTGGTTGACTGAGCCGGATCTGCTGGTCACGGAACTCGCGACTGTGCTTCACGACGCGGACGTTCTCGTCGGACTTGATCTGTTGCTTCGATGCCGACTGCTCCTCGACGGTCCGGCGCGACGGTTCGTCTTGGATTTCTGACGGGCAAGAACAGGCAAGAACATGGCCACGCACGGGTCGGGAAGTTGGGGCGCCCCACGCGCGGAACATGAGCGCGCCTTTGAGTACGAACCGACCGGCATGCGGCGAGCGAGTCAGCCGGTAGAGGAAGCGCTCCATCGCGTAGTACTCGAGCACTTCCTGAAAGGGACGCCCAGCGGCTCTCGCCGAATTCTGGAGCCGTTGGCGAACTGACGCCGCGTTGTCCGTCCGGCGCCGGGTCATAGAATCGCTTCCAGATAAGGACGAATGACCTTCTCGACCCGGCAGGTCCGGGCGTGCCGCAGAACAGAATCGACGTCGACCCGAGCCTGAGCTCGATAGCACCGTAGCGCCTCGAGCGCGGTATCGAGGCCGACGACATTTCGGTATTTGAAGCAATCGGCCAGGGTCTTCTCGCGTGAGTAGATCGTCACAGACGTGTCGTCCAAGGTGTGCGTTTCGATGCCCTCGGTGAATGCGCGCTCGCCGACGCGGAACACGCGGACCGGCGGATACTCCAGCCGCGGGGGTTCCTTGTCACGCGGGATCGCGAGGTATACCTCGTGCGGCACCTGCGTCGTCAGCTCGTGATAGGCGAGTGCCGAGACCAGACAGACCACCCCCTGCGGTACCCGGTGGGCGACGGTCACCAGGTCCGCGTGGGAAAGCGGCGGACCGTCCGTCAGCCGAAATAGTCCACGGCCAAGCTGCTCCAGGACGCCTGTGTCGCGAAGAGAATACAGTGTGCGCCGGTGGATGCCTGCCCGGAGCGCATCGGCCATTCGCATGATCCCCCCGCGCTTGCGGAAGGCCTGCTCGGCGCGGCACCGCAGTTTGCCGTGAGGATTGGCCGAGGTTGCCATGGTCCAATTTACCTCCACTTTTATCATTCAGGAGGTATTTTGGACCAAGTTCTGGATCTCGTCAAGCGCGGAGCGGGCCATTCGAGCCTGGCCAGATTCTCCGATTCACATGGACTATCCCGAGATCGCGGACCACCCGGACGGGAAGTTCGTGCGAGGGGAAGATGGGGCGATTGTCTTCGCATTCAGCGACCATGCTGGAAAGTCGGTAACCGAGGTGGCCAGGACGGCCCCGGCTTTCTGGAGTGGATGCTCAAAAAGGATTTCAGCGACGAGGCGAAATCCGTGGTACTTGACGTGTTGCGAAACGTCCCCGAAAGGATACCAAGCCTGGCAGGGCGGTCGTTGGCATACGTCGGTGGGGGGTGCGGTTCTGGCCCGCACTCATCCGACCGTGGGGCGCTCGAGGAAGTCCCGAACGTCGGTGATGGCCCTCCGCAGCGTTTCGCGGACCGATTCATCCTCCACCTCGGTCAGTTCGCGCGTGAGGCTCTGGACCAGGTTGGCGGCGGCATTCTCGATCGAGTCTCCGTCAGCCCGGAAATCGGGGAAGTCGTTGTGCGTGACTACGACGGAGTCGGGGGTGGCACCGGCCGTCGCGATCACCTTGCTCGGTTTGGTCGTCATGGGGAGCCTCTTGGCTCATCGTCCCGCGGATCGCCTTCCCTGCAGTTTAGCCGGCTATGCGGCGCCGGTCCATGGCTGTCACCTCGCCGCGGACGTGGGTTCCGTGAGGGCCTTCGGCCAGAGCAGACGCCCGACGCGGACGTGCGGGCGCGTGTTGGTTCGGCGAGAGTTGGCCAGCGTGTCGTCCCGCCCTCCCTCAGCGCCCCACCGTCCCCAAGACAACCACCTCGCCGCGGGGTTCGTGCTTCGCACCGTCGCTACGTTCCGCCCCGTGTCAAGTCGGTTGCGGTGGGGCCTGTCCGCGGGCGACACCCTCCGGAGGAAGACCAGAGGACGGGCATTTCCACTTCGGCATGTCAGCGAATTGATCTAACACTTCGGCACTCGCGAGGTCGCGTGTCGGTTCTCTTTGGGAAGGGCGGTCATGGCCTCTCAGTTTGGTCGGCGCCGAAAAGAACATTCTTGCGCGGAGCGAAGGACGACCATCAATGCCCGGCGCCTCACAGTTCGTGCGCCCCAACGAGCGAGATGGGTGGCCGGGGCAAAGGGGAGCGCCGCTCCACGTGCCCCGGTGGGCCGCGAGACGCTTCCGGGGCACGTCGGCCTTCCGGCCTCCTCTGCCCCGGCCACCCCAGGTCTCCCACATTCACGCACAATCGGTTGGGCGCCAGGCATCAATGTCCGAACGCTACCGAACCACGCCTTTCGCGGCTCGAGAGCGGGTCGATCTCACGCCGACGGTACAGTCGCGGAACCGAAGAAGCGACGTCCCAAGAAAATCCGTGGGTTCGCGGATTTTTCTTTCGAATGTTTTGAGCTAGCGGGCGTATACTGAGTGACGGAGGTTCAGTTGCGCGCGTTTCCGGCCGCCAGAGTGCGCCCCACGCGGTTGGTGGTCGGTCGGAAAAGGGCAGGGGAGGGTCGGTCCATCATGGGACCCGCAAATCTCATCACGGCCCGTTCAACCGCTTGGGTTCCTCGCTCGACGCAACGGTCCGGCGGGCGGGCGTCCGTGGGGGAAACCACGGATTGTGCGCCGATCGCGGGCCCAAGCTGCACACCGTCTACAACTGTCGTCAATTTGTGTAGCGGCCATTCGGTATTTCGGAACCCTAAGGCCTGCAAGGGGTTGCGATTCCGAATTGAAAACCAGTCGGAACTACGCAAATCGAAGGAGGATCAAGGGTTAGGGCGAAACGGTGGATCCGGGATGACGGCTGCCAGAGCAAAAACTCGTAAGCGCTCACCCGTTGGTGCGCGAAGATGGAAAACGTTGAGTGGCCGGGGCCGAGCCCGCAAGGGCGATGCCCCCGGCCACCCGCCCGTGCACCAATTCGGGGTGTGTACGGGGGTATATTTCGGATATTTCGTGAATCTCGGAGCGTTGTTCGTGCACCAATTCGGGGTATGTACGGGGGTATATTTCGGATATTTCGTAAATCTCGGAGCGTTGTTCGTGCACCGATTCGACGACCTGTGCGGGGGTATATTTCGGATATCTCGTAAATCTCGTAAGCGTTTTCCCGTCGGCGCGCGAAGATGGAAAATGTGGGGCGGCTGGGGTCGTCGACCCCAGCCACCCACCCTCGACGGGCATCTCCTAAAGGCATGGTGCGCACCATCTCGCGAGCGCTGGGAAAAACTCCCTGGCACCCAACCGATTGTGCGTGAATGTGGGATCCCTGGGGTGGCCGGGGCCGAGGAGGCCGGAAGGCCGACGTGCCCCGGAAGCGTCTCGCGGCCCACCGGGGCACGTGGAGCGGCGCTCCCCTTTGCCCCGCCCACCCATCCCGCTCGTTGCGGCGCACGAACTGTGAGGCGCCAGGAAAAAGTTTGCGTTCCGAGTGCGACACCGATCGGTTACGCCGGCGCGTCATCGCGCGGTTGAAGACGCTACGGTGCAACCGGTCCGCGGGAAAGCACAGACAGGCACTCGGTGACTCGGAAGTGTCCATACGCGTATGTGGTTATGTGCTTCCGAATGTACTTCCGAGGACATGCGTATGCTTCACGGTGGTCTCAACAATCAAGAGCGGTTTATGCTCGGGTTGCGCACATCGAACGGCCAGTCCCCGTTCGCGGCGCAGGAACATATAACTCCCTCCCTTGGGAATTTTGAAGTTGCGCATCTTGATCGACCCGTACGAAAAATGCGATGCGGCAGCGAGAGTCGACTTTCGCCGCCCGTACGCCCGCAATCGTCGATTCTCCGCGAACGCTCATCCCCGGCCCGGAAGGCGATGGAATACGCGCAACTTCAAAACTTGGGAAGGGGGGGTCGGGGAGTGGGGAGTCAGCGCACGCAATCGGCGGGTCCCCATCCGTCAACCGATAAGCACAAGGAGAGCGGCTCGTGGCTGAATTGCAGGAATCGGACGGCCACTCCCCACCCCCCGGCCCCTTCGGGGCCAGGGCAGTAGAGCGGAGAAAGTCGTGAGTAGAGGAGAAAACGTGCCTTCGCTCTACTGCGGTCTACTTTCCACCTTCTACTCTCTCTTCCTTCCCAAGGGGGGGAGTTATGAGGCTCCCGACTTGATGGAGGGATTGGCGCGTAGCGGTCCCGTACGCAACCCGAATGTAAACGGCTCCAGGCGGCAACCGAGCTTCCTCGTCGATCGATTCATCCACGAAAACGAAGAATGTCTCCGTTGCTGGCCTCGATTGCGTCCGGTCGGGCGGAAGATAGAATGCATCCTCCCGAACTCCTCCGGGCACCATGAGCCCAACGCATTTCTCGTCGCCATCGCGCTCCGTCTAATGCCTATGCTCCGGGAGCGACGGTCATGATCTTCACACCCTCGGCCAGGGCCGCGAATCTGCTCGAACGGCTGACGGCCTTCATGGCGGAGTTCGTTTATCCCAACGAGTCGGTCTACCACGCACAACTCGCCGAGGAACGCTGGCGGCCGCCGCCGGTTGTCGAGGGGCTCAAGGCGAGGGCGCGTGAGGCCGGGCTCTGGAATCTGTTTCTGCCGGGGGATGGGCCGGGTGCCGGACTGACAAACCTGGAATACGCGCCGCTCTGTGAGGTGATGGGGCGGGTCCCCTGGGCGCCCGAGGTGTTCAACTGCTCGGCCCCCGACACGGGGAACATGGAGGTGCTCGCCCGCTACGGCAGCCCCGAGCAACAACGGCACTGGCTCGAGCCGCTGCTCGCGGGCGAAATCCGCTCCTGCTTCGCCATGACCGAACCGGACGTGGCCTCCTCTGACGCGACCAACATCCGGGCCCGGATCGAGCGCATTGGTGATGAGTACGTCCTGAACGGTCATAAGTGGTGGACCTCAGGGGCGGGCGACCCGCGCTGCAAGGTCGCGATCTTCATGGGCAAGACCGACGCGGAGGCGCCGACGCACCGGCAGCAATCGATGGTACTCGTGCCGATCCCCACGCCCGGCTTGACGATAAAGCGCATGCTCACGGTGTTCGGCTACGACGACGCTCCCCACGGGCACGCGGAGGTGTTGTTCGAGGACGTGCGCGTGCCGGCCTCGAACCTGATTCTGGGAGAGGGGCGAGGATTCGAGATCGCGCAGGGCCGGCTCGGGCCGGGGCGGGTCCACCACTGCATGAGACTGATCGGCCTGGCCGAGCGCGCCCTGGAGGCGATGTGCCAGCGCGTTCAGGCTCGCGTCGCTTTTGGCCGGCCGCTTGCGGAGCAGGGGACGATCCGGGCGGACATCGCGGAGTCGCGGATCGAGATCGAGCAGGCGCGGCTGCTGACCTTGAAGACCGCCCACCTGATGGACACGGCCGGCAACCAGGCGGCACGCGGTGAAATCGCCATGATCAAGGTGGTGGCGCCAAATGTCGCCCTGCGCGTGATCGATCGCGCGATCCAGGCGCATGGTGGAGCGGGGGTCAGCGGCGACTTCGGGCTCGCCTACGCCTGGGCCCTGGCGCGTACGCTCCGGCTGGCCGACGGGCCGGACGAGGTCCACCGCGAGACCGTCGCCAAGCTGGAGTTGCGGCGGCACGGCTGACACCGGGAGGCAGCGATGCGGTTGAACGAGCAGGTGACCGTGGTGACGGGAGGGGGCGGCGGGATCGGCGCGGCCCTCTGCCGGCGCTTCGCTGCCGAGGGGGCTCGGGGCGTGGTGGTGGCCGACCGCGACGCCGACGCCGCCCGGCGAGTCGCCGACGAGTGCGGCGGCCTGGCGGTTGAGGGCGACGTCGCCGTCGAGGCCGACGTGGTTCGGCTGGTGGAACGGGCGACCGCCGAGTTCGACGGCATCGACCTGTTCTGCTCCAATGCCGGGGTCAGCACTGCCGGGGGTGTTGAGACGTCGGACAACGAGTGGCAACGGACCTGGGATGTGAACGTCATGGCCCACGTCTACGCCGCGCGGGCGGTCCTGCCCGGCATGCTGGCCCGGGGCCGCGGTTACCTGCTGCAAACGGCCTCGGCCGCGGGGCTCCTGACGCAGCTCGGATCGGCGCCGTACGCCGTCACGAAGCACGCCGCGGTCGCGCTGGCCGAATGGCTGGCCGTGACGCACGGCGCGGCGGGCATCAACGTGTCGTGCCTGTGTCCGCTTGGGGTCGAGACCGACATGCTCCGCCGGGTCGAAGGCGGTATTGGCGACATGCTCCGGGCCGATGCCTTGACGCCCGAGGCTGTGGCCGAGGCCGTCGTGGCGGGCCTTGCCGAGGAACGGTTCCTGATCTTGCCGCATCCACAAGTGGCCCAGTTTTTCTGCAACAAGGCCGACGACTACGAACGTTGGCTCCGAGGCATGCGCAGGCTCCAGGAGAAATTCGGGGGCGACGTATGAGCATCCTCGTGCTGGTGCGCCACGCCCAGGCGTCGTTTTTCGCCGACGAGTACGACCAGCTCTCGCCAGTCGGTCATGTGCAGGCCTGGCGGCTCGGCGAGTTCTGGGCGGGCCGGGGTGATTATTTCTCGGAGGTGTTCGTAGGGCCAAGGCAGCGGCAACAGCAGACGGCGGAACTCGTCGGCGAGGGGTTCCGACGCGCCGGACTCTCGTGGCCGGAGCCCATCGTGCTGCCAGAGCTCGACGAGTACGACCTCGCCGGTATTCTCGGCCAGTTGGCCCCCTCGCTTGCCAGCCAGGACCCGGCCTTCGAGCGACTGGTGGCCACGCATCGCCTGAGCGCAGGGGATGTTGAGCGTGCTCGAACCTTTCAGCAGATGTTCGAGGTCCTCCTGACACACTGGCAGACCGGCCCCGACACGGGAGCGAAAGAGGTCGAACCCTGGCTGGCGTTCCACGGGCGCGTCGCCCGTGCCCTGGAGCGGATGACGGATGGGTCAGATCGAGGGCGTCGCGTGGCAGCCTTCACTTCGGGTGGCTTCATTGGCGCGGCGGTGGCTCGTGTACTCGGGGCTCCCGATCGGACCGCGCTGGAGCTGAGCTGGCGCGTCCGGAACGTCGCACTCACGCACCTTATCTTTTCACCGGGTCGTCTGACCGTCGACGACTTCAACACCATGCCGCATCTTCCTGATTCGGCCAATTGGACCTACCGCTAGCCTCAATAGTTTTTAAAGCTCAGATAAACGTAAACTTCACGAATACAGGAACATAAATAATCCCTCCCCCCTTGTGGGGAGGGCCGGGGTGGGGGGAGTCGCATGACCAGTGGCCGTTCGAACCCCCCACCCCAACCCTCCCCCACAAGGGGGGAGGGAGTTAAATCCTCCGCTGGACCTACCGCTAGCCTCAATAGTTTTTAAAGTTCAGATAAATGTAAACTTCACGAATACAGGAAGATAAATACTCACTCCCCCCTTGTGGGGGAGGGCCGGGGTGGGGGGTATCGC
>DAIDJG010000424.1 GCA_027451445.1 Singulisphaera sp. | reverse complement strand
ACGTCCGAACAGCCGGCGCGAGAGGCTCATCACCCCCAGCAGGAGCGCCAGGGCAATGGCGGTCATCGCCGAGAAGAGCAACAGGGTTAGGCTGTTCAGGTTCAAGGGACACTCCCTTCCATATCCGACCACGTCCGTGCTTGCTAATTAGGTCAACAACTACCCAAAGAGTGCGAAGACATCGGGAGGGCGAGGCTCCGTCCGAGCCAGCCTTGTTCCGATGACGAGTCTTCGAGTCAGCGGAACATCGCGTGTGGTGAGTCGACTTCGGCTCGCGGTGATCCCGCGGCTCGAAGACTCGCCGCGCGATCAAAGCTGGCTCGGACGGAGCCTCGCCCTCCCAATTCCACGTGACTCTCCGTTGACTTGTAGACGTTATTTCTACCCAAGACCCTACCTCCCCGACGTGCCCGGCGCAGCGAGCTCGCGGGCCTCGAACAGCTCGTCCGGCAACGCATAGCCGGCCATTCGGATACGGTCGAGGCAGCCAGGCCGATACCCCGTGGCCAGGAATCGCCCCTGGAGCACGCCTTTCTCATCAACACCGCGCGACTCGAACGTGAACACGTCGCGCACATCGTACTGGCCGTCCTTCAGGCCCACGAGCTCGGCGACTCGCATGACGCGCCTCGCTCCGCCTTTGAGGCGCGCGAGGTGGACGACCAGGCGGATGCCCATTGTGATGTATTGCCGGACGACGGAGAGCGGAAGCTCGAGACCGGTCAGGGAGACCATCATCTCCAGGCGCATCAAGGCGTCGAGCACATCGTTGGCGTGGATGGTGGAAAGCGAACCCTCGTGACCGGTGTTCATGGCCTGGAGCATGTCGAATGCTTCCGGCCCTCGAACTTCGCCGACGATGATGCGGTCGGGCCGCATACGCAAGCTGTTGCGCAACAGGTCGCGCTGGGTGACCTGGCCCGTCCCCTCGCTGTTGGGCGGCCGGGTCTCCAGGCTGGTGAAGTGCTTGTTCAAGAGCCGCAGTTCGGCCGTCTCCTCGATCGAAACGACGCGTTCTTCATCCGGAATCGAAGCCGTCAAGGCACCCAGCAGGGTGGTTTTGCCGGAGCCCGTACCGCCCGAGAGCATCACGCTCACCCGCCCGGCGAGCGCCGCACGGAGGAACTGGGCCACCTCAGGCGCCATGGACCCGGTCGCGAGCATGTCTTCGACGCGCAAAGCATTCTTGCCGAACCGCCGGATCGAGAGGAACGGGCCCCCGATTGCCACGGGCGGAACGACGGCGTTGATACGAGAGCCGTCCGGCAGCCGCGCATCGACCATCGCGCTCGACTCGTCGATCCGCCGGCCGCAACGGGCCACCACGCGCTGGATGATTCGCAGCAGGTGCTGCTCATCGGCGAAGACGACGTCCGTTGGCTCCAGGCGTCCTTCTCGCTCGATGTAGATTTCGTGGGGGTTGTTGACGAGGATGTCGGTGACCTTCGGGTCCTTCACCAGGAGTTCGAGCGGGCCGAGGCCGTAGAACTCGTCCATCAGCTCGCGCACGAGCCGATCTTTGTCGATCGGCCCCTCAGTCTTCCATTGCGGACGCGATCGCCCGAGGGCATCGGCCATGCCGGCGAGCTCAGCCCGCAACTGGTCGGGGTCGACGCGTTCGATCCGGGTCAGGTCGAGCGCTTCGACCAGTTCCTGGTGGATCGCCGACTTGTGGCGCTGAAACTCCCGTTCACGCGCATGCGAGTGCGACCGCTCTGCAGCGTTACCGTTCGTCGTTCTTTCACGTTCTTCTAACGGAACGGTCGCATTGGGCTCGGATCTCATGGAAACCTCCGGCCAGGTGCTTGAGGAGTCGGGGCGCTGAGTTCCATCTCGGACCTTCCCTTCGACTGTCGGCCTTAGCGGGTCAGGCTGAGCTTGGCGACGTAGGGGTTCAACGCTTGTCCGGCCTGCACCAGGGCGGTGGAGGTCGGGTAAACGGACGGCTGGACGGCGAGTACCAACCGGCCCGGCGCGACCGTCGAGACCGAGGCGATCCGGCCGGCGACGAACTGGGAGATCGTGGTGTCGGTTCCCGACCTTGTGCTGTAGAGCGGCCAGATGCGGTTCGCGCCCAGGATGAGCTGCAAGACACCGGTCAATCCGGCGTCAACGGCCGTGCTAGCCTGTACGGTGAGCGTCCCGGTATTGCCGAACGCGAACTGGCCGCCCAGCGCGGTCAGGTCGATGGGTCGAAGGCCGAACTGAATGAGCGTCGCGGTGGGATTCGGTGACGCGAAGTTGATCGTGACCATGTTGTCCGAGGGTCCGGCCGCCGGCCCGTTTTGAAAGGGCGCGGAGACCAGCACCTCGGGGATGCCGTCGGGACCGTTCGAGACCTGGCCCGTCGTCGGATTGACCGTGAAATTGTCGTTCACGTTCGGAGTCGCCGCGGCCGACGCCTGCACGGTCCACGATACGGGTGAACCGGCCGCGAGCACCGCGAACGGAATGACTGGAGTCGCAATCTGGCCGTTGGGCCGGAAGCCGTAGACGCGCTGATCGATGGTGCCGCGAGACGTTGCGACCACGTTTCCCGGCAGGATCCCCAGGAACGGGCCGAGTCGTAGCGGCACGGGGTTCTTGAGCCGCTGGCTCCGCTCAATCGTCACCACGATCGTGTTACAAGGGTGCTGGTCGTCATTCGGGCCCAACGGGCTCATCCAGTCGGTCGGATCCGCCACGTTGCCGAAGACCACGAAGACGGGGCGAGTATGCGTGGGATAGACGAGCGGGGCGCCCATCATCAGATTGAAGTTGGCGTACAGGCCCGCCTCTGTGTTGGCGGTTTGCTGAAGCGTTTGCGTGTTGGTCGTGTGGCCCGGTTGGACCACCAGCGGATCCAACAACTCCACAGCGCCCGCCAGCGCGGCGGCGTCGGCGGCGGTCTGGAGGTGCTCGCGCGTCGTGCCGTGGAGCCCGACTTCGATCGCGAGCCCGATTCCCACGGCCAGGACGGGGAACAGGACCACGAGCAGCGAGGAGGCCGCGTAACCCCGGCGGGTTTTCCTCGTTTTGTGGGCTCGTTTCAAGTCCATGGCGCTTCAGGCTCCATCCGCCGGAACGCTCCGGCCGCCATTCCATTCCCGTGCGCGGCGGCCGAGACTGGCCGCCGCGAGTCAGACACGATTCTCAACGACCAAGGCACCCGATTGGGTTCACCTTTTCTGGTGAGACCGCGAACCGTTGCCGGTGCAAATCTGCAAAACCGGTCAATTTGCAGCCGGAGGAGCGACCGCGGGAACCGGCGCCGCCGGTGCGATCACGGAATGCGGTCCCCTCTCGCCAAAAATCAGGGTTTCCTTGCGCGAGCCGCGGTAAATCTCCGCGGTGAAGGGAGCGGGGCCAGGGACCAACCCCAGCAGTTTCTCCAGCGACAGCTTGTCGGGCACCGCGGGCGGTTCCGCCTTCGTTCCCTGGGCGCGGGCGACGAGCGAAAGATCGCCTTTGCCCTCAACGACTTCGAGCATCTGCGCCTGTTCGGGTGAAACCGCCAGAGTCACCGACATGACCGATCCCGAGGCGGGTGTGCCGGGGAATTTGCTATCGCCCAACGCAAGGACTTCCGCACCATCGATCAGCGTGAAGGTCACCTCGGGAATCGGCAGCTCGCGCTCGGCCCGGGAGTGTGCCGTGCGGAACATCACGTCGACCAGCGTGCCCGGTGTGGCGAACCCACCGGTCGCGTTCACCCCCTTGATCGGGACGGTCACCGCACGCTGGCCCGGCTTGAGCAAGTCGCTGATGCTCGGCTCGACGCCCGCGGGAAAGAACTTGGAGACCCGGAACGTCCCGTTGGCGGGAACCGGCTCTCTCAAGGTGCGGCCGAGTACGTAACGGAAGTCGAGCGGCGTATCGGACGCCAGCTTCCGCTTCTTCACGTCCTCCATCGTCATTTCGATCGACGTCACGTCGCTGATGACGAGCTTGCGGTTGGCGGGTAAGTCGTACATCGCGAAGGGGACTTTATACTTGCGCGGTTTGGGCGCTTCCACCACGGGTGGCGGAGCGGGCGGAGCGGGCACGGGTTTCAGGTACTGACGCACCCCGTAAGCCCCGGCCAGGCCCAGCAGGATGGCTATGATGATCACGACTAATGTCGCGGGTCCGAGACGGCTCACGGTTCGAGTCCTCCCTCTCCCAGAACGCTTCCAGGAACGATCCCTCGTCTTCCAACGCGCACACGGCCCTCGAGGACCGCATGCTTTCAACCCTTGTGATGACGCCCAACACTGAGGCTGGACCCCAGCGAGGCTCAATCCGATTCCTGATTCGTTTCGTTATTCTTTTCGCATCACGCTGGTCGCAACGAGGACACGCTTGCCCAGCCCGAAGCCAATGATGCCGAGCAGGTCAGGCGAGGCAGCCTTCATCGGCACAGCGACCTTGATGATCACGGGGTCGCCCGTGTAGTTGCCCTGCGAAACCGCGATCTGGCGAGCGGCTGCCAGCGGCGCGGATGACATGGAGAAGGCGACGGCCTGGTCGATGTCCTGAAGCGTCGCGCCCGGCATTGCCGCCACGCGCGCCCCCGCTCGGGCCGCCGCCATGACGCGCTGGCGGCCGACTTCCAGCAGGCTGAACTCGATCGCCGCCATCGCCAGTGCGAAGACCAGGGGCATGAGGATCACCAACTCCGCCGAAATGACGAAGCCGCGACGTCCGCGTCTCTTCCGTGAAACCGCTTGATTCGTGAGCGGCGCTCTCATGGCGCATCAGCTCCCCATGAATGGTGCCAACCCGATCTCTTGGCGTCAGCCTGCCGCGTGTCCATGCGCGGCCAGAACCTTCCAGGCAACGATCGCCCACGTCGCGAACGTCAAAGGAAGCGCGAAAGGCATGATCCCGCGGCGAGCCTTTTTGCCGGCGGAGTCACCCGCCGAACCGACGTAGCGCTTGCGGAAGCGGCTTGGGCCCTGGGTCACAAAGGCCATGAACAGCATGGCCGAGCCGCCGAACGCCACGATCACGGCACTGCCGATCAGGGCGTAGAGCGTAAGCTGGGCTCCGAGCCAAGCTCCCAAACTGCCCATCAACTTGACGTCGCCCGCTGCGCCAGTGCCCATCAGCCACATCAGCAACAGCAGGCCAAACCCCGTGGCAAAGCCGCCGAGGGCAAAACCGAGGCCCGGAAGACCGCGGGTAATTCCGTGAAAGAGCAGAGCCAGCACGAATCCCGGCACCGTCAACCAGTTCGGAATCTTGAGCCAGCGCAGGTCAAAAATAATGGCCAAAAGCGAAAGGACCAGGACGGCCCCTGCCCAGAGCGCTTCGGTCATCGTGATCATGTACGCCTCGGACCCCGGACACGCGACGACGGGGAATCGCCGGTCTACTCAGAAACATCCAGGTCAAAGGGTGCCAATCGAGGAAGGGAGGAGAAGACCAGAGTGAATATACCACACAAAAAACGAGAGCCAGGATTTTCGAGCAACCGCAACGACAAACTCACGTTTTTTCAGAATTGAACGCCGTTCCTCTGCGAAGGACTGGCACGCCGCCAGGTCACGCCAGTCAGTATCGCAAAGGCCATTGCTCAGATTTCGGTGCCCGGAATCACGCAGGTGTTGATGCTGGTGTAGTCGCCGTTCCCAAAGTCGATGCTGTCCGGAAGCAGGCCGGTACCGGACCAGCTCGCCTCGACGCAGCCAGCGCCGTCAGTGAACGTCGCACCCGCAAAGCTGTAGTCCTGGACGAGGAAGCCGATCGCATTGCCCACGTCCGACATTTCGGCGAGGACCTGCGAACTGATCTTCTTCATCCCCACCACCATTGACAGAACCAGGATCGTCGCCACCAGCACCAGCTCGGTCGAGATGATGAACCCGGCTTCGTCCGCCCACAAACGCTTCAGCGCTCTCATGGTGTCTTTCTCCGAATCTCACTTACCGGTCGCGATACGTCATGGCCCTCTCGGAGGCCAACAACCCACAAAAGCGCCTGAACCCCGCAGATGCACTCTTGTGGAGGACTTGACTATATCGCCGCCATTTCCCATGTCCACAGAAAAACCGGAATTTTTCCTCCAGCCCGGATATCCCGCACAGGCCATACGACCTTAATCTTTGCTATAGCCGGTATTTACGCAAATTGTCGCGATTTTGCATGCGCGCGTATTTTCCAAATGGAGTTCAGATCGCCTTCCGCTCACAGTCCACTTAATCATCAAACTCCAACTGATTCTCGAAACCCTATTCTTCGAGCTAGCGTACGCACACATCCCAAACGATCAATTTCATTTAAATTGTTGGTGCAATTGCGGGTTTTCCCCTGGTTTTCCCAGCAAAATCCGCGCGCGCCCCTCGCGCTCTCTCCCTCATCATTGAGCGAAGTTCACCTCCTGGTAGCCCTGATAAACAGGTTGATCTGGGAAAGATGGCGGTAGAAACTAGCCAGGTGTGCGACCTGGTAAAAAACTACCAACTGCCACGAGCGGCAAGAATGCGTCTCCCGGGGGAGCTCGGAAACATTGCGGGATCTAGATTGACGTGGGTACGTATGAAGCGAGCCTAAAAGCAATTGAACGACGATCTCTCGGTGTTTCGCTGCGGATTGGTGAAATGCGACGACGGGGTGAAATTGCAGGGTTCAACGAATGTGCTCGTTCGGGGGAACTGAGGTAAGTGGTGATCCGAGCAGGGTTTTTCTGCGATTACTGGTCGGCTGCCGCCGACCGGGTGCCGTGGCGACTCTCAGACTCGTCAACGACTACTGCTTACGTCGCGCGGTCAGGCGGCAGGGGCCGAACTCGCGGAAGGGAACCCCGGACTTTACGCCCGCGCGTGCGGTCCGGACCCGAGTCGCCCTTGGAGTCCTCGCGCCCGAGCGGGCATGCCGTCTTCGCCTCTCCTCGGGTCCTAACGGGTAGCCTTCCTGCTCGGTTAGCGGTCGGCGCTTGCCCTGGCGTCCCAACTCGTAGCGGTGGCAACCGCAGCGTGGTCCAGAGCGCGTATCGATCAGATTGCGGACAGTGTTCAGGAGGCGAAGGCTACCGGGAACTGGTTGGCTGGACTCGTCCAACGAGCGGCTGGCGTTCCCGGTCCAGGTGTTAGGGTCGAGGCGTCCATGGCACCACTCTCTGGATGGGCGACCAGAGCCGCCCAGCGTGTTTGGCTGATTGGACCACGTCTCGTCCCATACATCATCCTTGTGCAATCAGAACGTTAGAGCGGTTTTCACTAGCGTTGCGCACACCCGCACCACCCAACATCATTTTATGTTTCGCACCTGCATGTTTTCGGGAGGGCGAGGCTCCGTCCGAGCCAGCATTGTTCGGAGGACGAGTCTTCGAGTCCTCTGAACATCGCGTGTGATGACGCGGTCCCCTGGGCGGCACGCAATGATCCATCGGCTCGAAGACTCGCCGATCGATCAAGGCTGGCTCGGACGGAGCCTCGCCCTCCCCCGTGCGCAACGCGACCGTAAACCGCTGTAGGCGCTCTGAAGCGGTCGTTCCTCCTTGGTAGTAT
>DAIDJG010000423.1 GCA_027451445.1 Singulisphaera sp. | reverse complement strand
GTCGTTGCGCGTGGGATCGAGGACCGTCGCCCGCAAGGCCGCCTCGTGGGCGTTCTGAAGGGCGCGCAGCGCGAGGACCTCGTCGTCGTCCCGCCAGGCGTTCTTGGCGGTCTGAATATGGGCCTCGCTCAGGGTCATATAGGATTCGGGATGATCCGGATAGCGGCGCACGAGCCGCTGGGCGAACGCCAGGAATCGATGTTCGATACTCCGGGCTTCGTCGATGCGACGAATCTTCCGCTGCGCGGCATTGCCAATGGTCACCAGCACCGACAAGCGATAGCCGGCCAGTGGAACAAGAAATTCACGCAGCGACATGCGGGCACAGCGAGCGTGAATGGATTCAACAAGCGTCTCCGCCCAATCGTCGAGTTCCTGCGCGGTGGCCGACGACGTAGGCCCGGTCGCGTCGAAGATTGTCGCTTCGACCCCCTGAGCCAACCAATCGGCGAGCCAGGTCGGCTGATCCTCGGACAACGCGGCGTGCGAGTCACGAAAGCCAGGCCCCGAGAGGAGACGTGCGGAGTCGGCCCTTTGCGGATCTCGGATGGTAGCCGTCAACAGTTTGCAGAATTGCATTTCGATCTGGCTCGCGTCGCCGGGCGGCAACGTTTCCAACATCCGCAAGTCGGCATCCAACAAGTGCTTCGCTTCTTGAGGACGGCCTAATCTGAGCTGGCGGTAGGCCTGGGCCCTGCGCGTATCCGAGATCTTGCGAAACTGAATCAAGCGCGATTGACTCGATTCGAGGGATTGGACGTTCGAGTACGCTTCTTCCAGATCGCGGAGACCATCATCCAGGCGTTCGAGCTGGAAGGCGACTCTGCCGGATACGATCAGAGACTCGGTCAGATCGGTCAGAGTCTCCTGATCGCCGGGTTGCCGTACGAGGCAATCGCGTAACACCGACACGGACTCCGCGATGATCTGGCTCGCCTCAGCGTGGCTGTGCTGGCCTTCCGGCAAGGCCATCACGAGCAGTCGATCGAGATTGCCAAGCGAAATCGAGAGTCCACGATCGCCGCGCGACGCACTATCACGATCGTGGAGTTTATTTCGAACGTTCTTGACCAACGCCCGCAATCGTGTACCCGGGATCTGGTAGTACTCGGGAACCGAATTGCCGAGGGACCGTGCAATCTCGCTCACGGCTCGGGAGGCAAGTTGGGTGTTGTCCTCGGCGCGACTCCGCGCCTCGTCGGCCTGGTTCCGCGCGGCAACCGCACGGTTTCGCAGTGTGGCAAGCCCCACCATGCTGAGAATCATCGTCAGACCCAGGCTGAACAGGAGCAGCGCCACGGCCGGCCGGCGACGACACCAGCGCCGCGCCCGCTCGAACGAGGAGACGGCGCGGGCCTTGATCGGTTCGCCCGCAAGCCAACGGCCCAGGTCCGCAGCCAGATCCGCAGCCGAGCCGTAGCGCCTGTTCGGGTCTTTTTGGAGACACTTCAGACAAATGGTTTCCAGGTCGCGGGGAATGCGCGCGTTGAGCCGTCGCGGCGAGACGGGTACGTGATGCCGCACCATGTCGAGAATCTCGACCGCCAGCGCAGCCTGAAAAGGAGGGCGGCCGGTCAGCAGCGCGTACAGGATGGCACCGAGTGCGTACACGTCGGCGGAGGGGCGGAGAGCCCCCCGTTGCAGAATCACCTGCTCCGGCGCCATGTAGGAGGGCGTTCCTTTCAACCCGCCAGGGCAGCTCGCTGACGTGAGCGGCTCCCCCTCCCAGTGGGCGATGCCAAAGTCGGCAACGTAGGGCGACACGTTCTCCCACGGAGCGTCGGGCTCCGCGTCCAGGAGAATGTTCGACGGCTTCAGGTCCAGGTGCAGAAGCCCTTGCTTATGAATGGCCTGAACCGCAAGGGCGATGATTTGTAACAATCGAGCGGCGGCCCGGGCCGCCAGCGGACCCGTGGCCAACCGCCGCTCGAGACTGCCGCCCGAAAAGTACTTCAGGACGAGGAACATCCCGTCCTTCGTCTCGACCACATCGAACACTTCCACGACGTGGGGATCGCGCACATGCGCGTGCGCCTGGGCTTCACGGAGCCAGCGCTTTCGGTCCGGCTCCCCCGTCAGGGGACCACCTCCCACAAGCTTGAGCGCCACCAGGCGTTCCAGGCGCACATCCCAGGCGAGGTAAACCACCCCCATTCCACCTCGCCCCAATTCGCACTTCACCTCAAAACCGGGAACCTCCGGGAGGCCTTCGGGACCAGGTAGCCAGGACGGTTCCGACGCCGTTCCCGGCATCCAATCGTCCCCCAGCCGCTCCAGAACGGCCAAACACGCGGGACAGTCCTGCACGTGCGCTTCCAGCTTGCAAAAGGCGTCATCGCCGGTTTGCAGTTGACTGAGCGTGCGCAGCATCGTTTCGGAAGGGCAAACGGCACCGGCCATGATCAGGTCCTCTCACTCACGAGCGCCCGGGGTGTTGGTCCGAAGCCGGTCTCCCTCCTCGCGAAGCATCCGGAGGACCCGCCCGCGCGCGGCATAAACCGCCGCGTAACTCATGCCCACCGTCTCCGCCGTATCTTGAATGCTGTTCCCCTTGAGGGCGACCAGTTCAAAGGCCTGCCAGATCCGGGGAGCAACGCGTTTGCGCACGAGCGTCTGGGCCTCCTCGGCAACCCGGAGAAGGTCCAGGACGCGAGGGTCCAATCCCACCTCGTCGTCCGCAGCTTCGGTCTGATCGCAGACCGCGTCGAGCATGCTGGGCGGCATGTCGCTAAAGACCCGCATCGAGCCCGTCACCCTGCGCCGTCTTCTTGCCTCGTCAATCATCCGGCGCTGACAGAACGTCCAGAGCCATCCTCGAAACGAACCGGCTGGGTCGTAACAGAAGTTGCGCATCCTTTGCGACAACTCGATCAAGAGCCTCTGGCTGACATCCTCCGCCGCGTGATGGTCGAGGCCAGCCCTCTGACACCAAAGGTGCAACAGGGGCAAGTAACGCGCCGCGAATTCGACCCAGGCAATGCCGTCCGCCGGGTCGCCAAGCCGCCGGATCAACGTTGAGCTCGTCGTCACGCCTTCGCTCTGTTTCACGACCACCTCCAGCCCATGAGCCCGCCTCCAATAGCGCCGCTCTCAAAAAAAAGAGACGCCGGTTTTAAACGACTTCGTAATCGCTTTAGAGGAACACACGCTCAAACAACAGCAGTCATTTCGATTCTACCGCGCAGCCAGTACTCAACAAGACTTAGCCCATAGATTCGATCCATTAACCTTGGAGTGGTTCGCAGATGTTGTGAACAATCGGCACGTTAATACTAAACGCGAAGCGGCGCGTTGCGAAGCACCGTGCTCTGCTCCACGTTTTCCGCGGTTGGAAGGAAACGACTGCGCGAAGAGGTATTGGGCTGTGCGCTCAATCCGATCGTAAATCGTCGTCCTAGCCACCGTGGATCAGTCCGACGTTTTATTAAAACTATAATAAATATATGAGCATACTTTAGATATTATATCGGTTTCTTGCCGCGACCAGCCGAATCCGTGCGCTCATTTCCCACCCCCCCAAGCCCCTTTCCACCGCGGGGAGTTCTCTGTCCCCGTGTTGGGAAGGGGGGGTTGGGAGTCGGGATTATGCACAACCCAGACATGCACCTATCGAGATTGGGGTAAACCGTGGTTTTCTCGGAACGAGTGCTACGCATACTCTTGGCCTGCGTCGGCGCGTCATGCGGCACGGCGATCGTGGTCTCGCGCCTGTACTCCGAAAACGCGAGCGATGCTCGCCTTGCTTCGCCTTCGGTCGGTGTCCACGACGCTGGGCGCCTGGGAGCGATCAATGGCCAGTTGTTCGCGACGCAAGACATTCGGCCCTACTTCCTTGATGCGCAGAGTGGCTCCTTCTTTCAGGTTCCCTTCAGCACCGACGATCTTCTTGTGCATCCGAGCTGTTCGCCCTGGTGCGATTCGCAGGGCCGTCGTCAGGTGGTCGCGGGCTGGAAGCCGGCGGGCCTCTCGCGGTGCGCTCCCGAAGCGACAGGGATTGCCCGATTCTCGTTCCCCGACGCGAAGCGTATCGATTGCATTCTGTGCGAGCCGTTTCCGGTAGGCGCGCCGGCCTGGTGGCCCGACGGCTCGGCACGCATCATCTATCCGGGCCTTGACGGGGCGCTTTATCACCTTTCGTTCGAGCACAAACCAGAACGTGGCCCGGACCGATCCGCCGCGCGCTTGCCGCGGCCCCTGCGCTGGAATTGCACGCCGCCGGGCAGCGGCGCAGTCAGGTTCCGTGACGTGTTCTGGCCAACGAGCGTGCGCTTGCGCAACAGGCTGATCGTTTCGCTCTATTACACACGGCCCGATGGGACCCACGATCGCTGGCAACTCTGGTGGCTACGGCTAAACGACACAGGCACCGCCATCGAATCGGCGGGCCGGTTAATCAGTCGGCCGGCATCGCTCTCCGAGACCCAGAACCTGGACGAAAACCTTGCCAATCTCGCGGACGGGCCGAATGGTCGCCTGATTCTGAGCTATTTAACAACGAGCGACGACGAGCCCGGCCGCCAACTGCGCCTGGCGCCGGTCGACCTGGACGCCGAGACGGGGATACCCCGCGTTCACGTCGAGTCGAATCGGCTTGTGGCCGAGAACCGATCCAACATGCGTCCCGAGCTGTCGCCCGACGGCCGTTGGGTCTTCAGCCCGCCCTGGGCGTTATACCGCGACCAGCCCGCCGACCGGTTCTCGGTCGGCGCGATCCTGAACCAGCTCGATCTGACAAACAAGAAACCGGGCGACTCTGCGAGCGGGGATCATTCGCCCATGGGTACAACACATGTCTTAGCTTATAATGAACTGAACTGATTTTAATATTTCAAACCCAACACGAGGACGATGCGGCAGGCCGCGGCGCCAGGAAGCGCCGTGGCTTCGCCGGGCACCAGCACCAGGACACGGAATCGGCTCATGAGACGGTCCTTTTCCGAGATTGAACACGCAGGTTCGACCCTGGCGGGTGTATTGTCCCGAATACCTCGGTTCGCTCGCGGCATCGCCGCGCCCGGGCTCCTCCTCGGCCTGATCTTTGGGCTTTCCACGCTCGGCGCGTGGCCGTTGGCGCGCGAGCCGTCCGCGCCGTCCCTGCCCCCCCTGGCGCGCCGGCGGATCGCCGCGCCGAGCAACCTCATCGCCTCGCTGGTGTTTCACCCCAAGGATGGCAACCTGATCTCGGCCTATTCTGGGCTTGACTCGATCTGGGTCTGGCATCCTGGTTCGGGAGGCCGTCGGCGCTTCCCGGATGAGCCCTCCTCCCGCGGATGGGGAGTCAGGCACCTGGCACTGAGCCCGAGTGGTACGACCCTTGCGGCCGGGTTCTTCGTGAAAGGCGTCGCACTCTGGGACCTCGAAGGCGGCGAGGAAGGTTGGCGCCGACTGGAGCCGGAGTCGTGGAACGTACGAGGCGTGGCCTTCACACCCAACGGCCACACCCTGGTCGGGGTGGGCGTCGACAGCCGGATCCGTACCTGGGACGCCGCCACCTGGAAGGAAACGCGCGTCTGGAGCGCCCCGTTCGAGCCGAACACCCACCCGGGCGTTGCGCCGGATGGGCGGACGCTTGTGGTCGGGGGCGTGGACGGCCGCCTCGGGCGCTGGGAGATCGCGACCGGCCACCTGGTCGCGGAATGGCGCGGCCACGATCAGAGCATCCTGGCCGTCGCCCACTCTCCCGATGGCTCCTCACTGATCTCGTCCGGACTGGACCGCAGCGTCCCGCTCTGGGACGCGGCGACTCACACAGAGCGGCAGTCGCTTTCCGTCGAGGGCCGCCCCTACGTCTGGTGTCTGGCCTATTCCCCTGACGGCACCGTCCTGGCCACGGGCGATGGGGTGGGAGCCGTTTGCCTGTGGGACGCGACGACCGGCCGGCTCTCGCGGCGCCTTGTGGGGCACCGGGGTATCGTTCGCTCACTGGCGTTCGCACCCGACAGCCGGACGCTCGCCTCCGGCGGCTCCGATGGAACGATCTTTCTGTGGGACGTGGCCGCCGCACCGAAAGGCAACGACGTCACGACCCGTGGCATCGGTCCATCAGAAAACTTGCACGAGGAGGCTGAGCCAACAGCAGCATCGTTCTGACTCGGGCCATCGCATCGTTCAAAATGCTATGAATCTGAGCCAAGTATTATCCCGTGGTGTCCTCGCGAGAACCGCGCTCATCCGAGGGGAATATTGGGCCGGGCCGCCCTGGGGATTTCGCCCCAGGGCGACCCGGCCTTTTTCGCTGGTAGATCCGCTTGACCCCGTCAAATACTCCCCATTCATAGGAGTTACGCAGTTGGAATCACCACGCTGCCGCGAGTAGCGTGCCCCCGTTCCCACGCTCCCGCGTGGGAATGCCGTCTTGACCGCTCTGCGGTCGCCCCAGCGGTGCGTTTGCTGAGCCAAGTCAGGCGTTGCCAGTACCCGTCGGCGAAACCTAGCGCAGAAGACGACGCAGAGCGTCGAAGACGGCATTCCCACGCAGGAGCGTGGGAACGAGGATTTCCGTGTAAGGCACACCAAAACGTCAGCTGCGTAACTCCTACTGAGCGTTGCAGAAATAACTAAACCGAGTTCCGTCGAAATTCGATAGCTTCATGCGTTGTACGTTCGAGTTGGGCGCCGAGTACCGATGGCGAGGGTCGAAGTTGCGACCGCTTTTCTGCCGGCTCGTGCGCAACGGGCTCCCAACCTCCCGAGGGCCTCTTACACTAACCCGAAGCGCGAGCGAGGACATTATATAATTATCCCTCGCTCGCGCTTCGGGTTAGTGTAAGAGCCCTCGGTATCGTGATCGGCGCAAGCCGATCGTGAAACGCTTGAGGGCCTCGGCACCGCGAAGGAGTTAAGTTATTTCTGCAACGCTCAGTAATTCAGTGCGTGCTCAATACCGTCCGTCCGAGCTTCCTGGCGCAACCACGCAGAGAACATGGACGCCTTGAACAGATTGCGGGAAATCAACTATGCTTGACGCATCGAAATCACGAAACCAGGGAGCGCCGCCGTCTTCGCAAATCACCCTGATTTCATGCGTGGCCCGATTCGATGTCCCGTGAATCGCCAGGGAGATCACACGGCGCGTGGCGGGCCTGGCTCGTGATTCGGCCACGCTCGTCCTGAGGCTCTCGGATTTCGGCTTCGAAAGCTCGGCGCGCACGAAACGATCGCTACGCGGTTGAACGGAGGAACGTCATGGCTGGAAGGCTTCCCGGACCCGTTTGTGGGCATAGCCAGATACAGCGCCTGAATGACCTCCACGCCGATGGGCTCAATTCGCTGGGCCCGTCGCCGAAGGCAAAGCGTTACCTCTCCGATCTCATCGGCGCAAGAACCGTCGAGTTTCCCATGCAGACCCTGGGACCGGTCGCGGTCCAGGTCACATTCACCCTCAAGAAGTCGTACTCGGTGGCGAAGCACGGCAAGTTCACCCTGACTGCCGAGCGTGCGGACATTGTGAAGGGCAACACGTCCACTCTCAAAATCAAGATTGCGCACCAGGGCCATTTTCACGGCGCGGTCTTCCATTGGTTCCACGAATGGAAGTTCGAGGCGAAGTTCGAACCTCAGAAGTTTTCCGATGCATTCGTCGATTCGAAAAACGCAAACCTGAGCATGAAGGAAAAATTCGCGGTCGCGATCAACGACGCCATTGCCCTGAGCTTTTCGCTCTCGACCGGGAAGATCGACGTGTTCCACGGCCTGATCACCGGGGTCGACTTCATTCCGTTTGAGTTGCGTGGCAAGGACCTTGTGGCCCTGCTCGAATGGAAGGATAACAAGGGAAAGTTCGACCTGAAGGATGTGTTCTTACCGTCCGCCGTGCAGGTGAGCGGGCATTTTGCGGACACGTCGATCCTGCCCGGTGACTACGCACTGAAGGTGAAAATCGGACCGAGTCCCGCCGGCTGGCAGCTTATCTACGACACGTGCCAGGCGGTCCTCGAGATGGCGGCCATCGCCGCCCCGGTCGTGATCCCGGCTGCGCTTTTCATCGGCGGCACCATCGAGCTGTTCAACCTGATGCAGAAGGCCGAGAACGCCGGCAAGGCGCAGCAAATCCTTGAAGCCTACGCCATCGCGTACGTCTACTGCGTCTTTCCCCCGACCGTGAATGGCGGCAAGACCAACACGTACTTCGGACAGAATTTCGCGCTCGCCACCGACGAACCCTGGAAATCCGCCCAGACACAGGCGTTCCAGCAGGCTGCCCGCGATGCGCAAACGATCGGCGGGCCGCAGCTCGCACAGCTCAACCAAAACTCCACTTACAAATACTCAGCGCTGGAAGCGTACCGGCTTGTCCTGATCAAGCCGTGGTTGACCGAACCGGGCGACCCCGAGATGCTCGCCATCGAGGCGCTGCACAAGAAGATTCGCCAGCAGCAGTTGGAGAAGTACAAATAAACGAATCCGGGTAGGAGCTCGTGCACCTCGTTCGGTCAGGCGATATCTTTTGCGGGTGGGTCGTCGGAGTCCGGCGCGGGGAAAAGCAATCCTGCACCCGCACCGAGAGACAAGCCCGCCCGTTCGCACTCGTATCAAGCAGGAACTCGCCCCCGGGTACGGGCTGGTTATCGCTCATCGTCGAACGGCCTTCTTGGGTTCGAAAGTCATCCGGTCACGAGTTCACACGTCAATATCAAAGTGGAGACACGATCGACGGCTGGAGTCCGTGCGATAGCGAGGCGAGTATTGCAATCGTGGAACAGGGAGCGGTTGTGCGGGGAACAACAGAGGGATGCGGTTAGCCTGGTGTTTCGTCCCCAAGGTGCCGGTCCTGTCTTCTCGTCCGCCTTTCTCCGCCTTTCTCCGCCTTTCTCCGCCTCTACTCGCCTTTCTCTTGATCTTCCGACGACTCCTTGAGCCACCATCGCGCCGCGACGGAGCGACCCCCTGAGTCAACGAGCCCGAGTTTCCTGAGCATTTGCAGATCGTCCCGTAGCGTTCGAACTGCCGGCGGCTCCGAGAGTTGGGACAGGAGATCCTGGAACCGCCATGGCTGCCGATCACTGAGAATTTGGAGGATTTCCCGTTGCCGCGAGGTCAGGTTGTGGCTCACCCGCAGGGGCGGAGTGTAGTCGCTCGGGTAGAACCGCACGACCACGTTACCTGCCTGCTCTTCGAAGTCGGGTTCGGGTTGACCCGCCGTTCGGCACAATTCCAAGATCCGTTGCGTACCTCGCCCCCACCGCTCGATCAGACCACGGCGGTAGAAGACCTCGGCAATCAGCGGGTTCCGCGGCCGGGAGACGTGTTCTCGTTTGAGGTCGGCAATCGAGATGCCAGGCGGCAGTAGCCCCGCGCTGATGATTTCCAGACGATCGTCGTAGACCGCCACGTTCACCGCACCGCCGGCAATCGCGTAGTCCCGGTGACAGAGTGCATTCACCAACGCCTCTCGGAGCGCGAGCGGAGGGTAAAGCGGCTGGTCCTGACGCTCCAGCACACCGGGTTCGATCCGGCCAGCCACCGGCAGGTGACGCCGCAGAAACAAGTCGGCTTCTTCCAGAAGGTGGAAGGCATGTCCATTCAGTTGCCGCTGATCGAGAAACTCGGTCTTGGTCGTGCCCTTGAACCGGGCCATGCGCAGGCTACATTGCGGAAAGTCGGGGAGCACGCGCTGTCCGAAGAGCACAACCGCCGCCCGTAACAACGTCCCGTCCACCCGCAGGTGGAACCGGTCGAGAGCCTCCGTGAACGTCGTCACCGTGGATTCAAGCCGACCGGCTTCGACCGCGGCTTGAATCGTCTTCTCGATCTCCCGGCGATCGAGTTCAACGACGGCATATCCCTCGGCGCTCTCTGCTTCCCACCGTTGCTGGTTCTTGGTTCGGGCCAGGAGCCGGCGTTCGTACTCGTGTTGGGGCATCCGCGACGTCGTGTTTCCGATCCGCGCGTAAGGCCTGCCGTCGAACGTGTAAGGACCATCGGCGTGTGTCGTCGTCGCCAGGAAGAGCACTTCCTTCATGTCCGACACCGGGATGCGCACCTGCTCGATCCACGCGGGCGGATCAAGTTTGCGGATGGCGTTCGCCACTTCCTGAAATGTGGCGTCGGTTGCGTCCTGCCCCTTGTCGGTTTCAGTCAGAAAGGGTACCACTTTCTCGGTGAGGTGGGATCCACTCGCACGACACCGGTCCTGTCGTCCCAAACGCCCTACACCCTTGTGCTGAGGGCGTTTGGGACGACAGGACCGGTGTCATTGGAGTGTC
>DAIDJG010000422.1 GCA_027451445.1 Singulisphaera sp. | reverse complement strand
GGAAGCGTGCTCGCGACAAGCACCTCCACGCCCTTGAGCCGATCGACGGAAATCGCGGAGACCTGGACCTCGAGATCGATGCCAGCCTGAGCTGATGGACTCCATGCGGCTCGGACCGTGAGCCCACCCCAGCCCAACGGCGCATACGTGGCTTCGATCCGCGAAAAGTGATGATCGAGCCCGATCAGCGTGGCGCCTGAGAGTGCACGCGGCGACCAGCGACCGACCGCGGCGATGCCTTCAAGGCTGAGTAGCGGACCCCACTTCGGCGGCTCGGCGGTCCGCAAACCCGGTTGCGCGTCCTCCGGCGCCAGCGTCCACGTGCGTCCGCCCCATTCAACGTCAAACTGATCGCCGCGTCTCTTCCACGCTCGCAACATACGTCCGGCTCACTCGATCCAAATCAATCGAAAAGTGTTTCCGTCGACTGCAGCAATTATCGGCCCTTGGGCACCGCGTTGGCCCGAGCCATTGGCTCATGGACCCGCCAGATGTAGTGTCCGGATAAGAGTCCCGCCGCGAACGACATCGCCATGGCAACGAGCACAAACAGTGACCACAACAAGACTACCGAGCGAGGCAACACGACGTCTCGCGAACGTGTCCGCGCCGCCCCTTCGGATTCGCGGATCGTCGTACCCGTCGCAACGCGGATCGGCGGGACGGGCTCCGGCGTGAGCGCGAGTGACGCGGACTCGGCCGGTACGACCCGAGGAGCGACGGCGACGAGAGGCGCTTCCTCGGCCGCGATGGGCTCATCTCGCTCGTTGTCGACCGATTCGACGGCGTACTCCGAGGACGACGCGGGTGCTCCGTCCGTCTCATCCGGCGGCGGCGGGAGTGTCGCACCGGGTTCGGCGCGAATGTCCTCGGGTCGGATGTCGAGGATCGAATCGGTGCTGCCGCCCAGGGCAGGGGAGATCCCGCTCGATGACGCCGTAGCACTGGCGGTCACCGCCGGAACGGACGGTTCTGGTTCTGGAACAACCAGGGCGGTCCCGCATTTGGGGCAGGAGATGGTCCCGCCAATTTTGGACCGGCTGATCCCCAGGAGTTGGTTGCAGCGGTAGCATCGGAACTTCAGTGGCATCGTCCGTCGGACCCTCCCCGGGAGGATTGGCGATCTTTTCTTCCAGACTACGATCGAACACTCAGCGACGCCACTGTCCGAACCGACGTAAAGCGTCGCTTTCTCGAAGGCAGGGCGGAACGCTTGACCGAGCCGGCCGAGTTGTCACAATGAGGAAAGCGTCCTCCCACGCAGTTCCGGCCCGCACGCTGGGCCTCGGTACGTTTTTTCGCGGGCATGAAACTTGGGCCCCCGCAGTTGGTCGATCGCGAAGGGATCAGCAAGAATGAATCGAACACGCTGGCTCGGGCTCGCCATCATTGCTGCCCTGACGCTCTCCGTCGCTGCCCAGCGGACGATCGGTGACACCGTCGTGCTGAAAAACGGGACGGTTTACCGTGGCACGGTCGATCGCGACAACACCATCTATTTCATTTTCGATGGACTCAAGCGGATCGTGCTCCGCGATTCCAAGATTGCGCTCCCGGTCAAATCCGATGCGTCCTTGCGCAGCCTTGAAGTATTCAAGCTCGAGCAACCCTTGGTAGTGCATACGGGCGCCATGCCCAAGGAAGTGGTTCGCGTGCACGCCGAACCCTGGAATGACCGAGGTCGCCGGATGTTCGAGTATCTGGGCTCGAACGTTCGGAAGCCGGTGCGCATGGAGCAGGCAATCAACGAACTCGGCCCTTATATCTCGAAGATTCGCGGGGTCGACGGGTTTTGGCAAGGGCAGGTGGCCACCAACTCGATTTCTCGCGAGGTTGTGCTCGGGCTTCTGGCACGGGTCCAGCGCGACAATGTGAACGAACGCCGACGGGTCTACTCGTTCCTGGTGCAGGCCGAGTGGTATCCCGAAGCCAAACTGGAATTGGAGCGTTTGGTCAAGGATTTCCCCGACCTCAAAGACTCCGTCGAGAACGCACGAGCGGCCGTGGCGATGCTCGACGCGTCGCAAATCAGGGCCGAGATCGACCTGCTGAGGAAAGCGCAGCGATTCGCGGAAGCGGAACGCCGGCTCAAGACGTTTCCGGACAAAGACGTCTCCTCGGAATTGTTGAACGAGGTGCGTGAAGTGCTCCGGCGCTCGGAAGCCGACGCGGCCGCAGACACTGCGCTCGCGGAGAGTCTGCGGCAGTTGTCGGAACGTCTTCCGGAGGAAGTGCGCAAAGAGTGGTCCAGTCCGCTCGTGGAAGTACTCAAGGCGCTCAAGGAGGCGCCGGATGCCGTTAGGGACCGATTCGAAGCGTTCCGGAAGTCCAATATGGACAGCTCGACGACGGATAGTGAGAAGTTTGCGCTCGCCCTCTCGGGGTTTGTCGTAGGGCAAGGGGCGGAGGTTGCGGATCTCACGGCAGCGCTGGGCTACTGGAAGGCGCGCGACCTGATTCGGGATTACGTTAGCAGCGAGACAGCCGAGCCCCGCGCCGAGATCCTCGAAAAACTGAACGCGTGGGCGGTCCCCGACGAGGGGGGCAAAGCCGTGTCGCCAAAGAAACTCGACCTGGTGACGCGACTGTCCCGAAACATGCCGCCGCCGCTGCATGAATCGGGACTCAAACCGGGCGCAGTGCGCTTACGCCGCGTTCCGGATGACCAAAGTGAGGTGCCTACCGAGTACGCGGTCTGTCTGCCTCCGGAGTATCACCCGCTGAGAAGTTATCCGGCAATCGTGGCCCTGCACTCGGGCGACGGTCCCGAGTCGGCGATCGCCTGGTGGTCGGCGGAGGCGGCCCGTCATGGATATATCCTGATCGCACCTCAGTACAACCTGCCGGGGGTCGCGCACGACTACCATTTCACGCCGAGCGAGCACGCCGCCGTGGAACTATCGCTCAGAGATGCGCGCAAGCGGTTTGCGATCGACAGCGACCGGGTGTTCCTCGGGGGCCAGCTCAATGGCGGACATATGGCGTGGGACTACGGCCTCGCGCATCCCGACGAGTTCGCCGGCGCGGTGATCATCTCCGGGTTACCGATCAAGTACGCCGCGCGTTATCTTCCACACAGTGAGCGCCTACCGCTCTACGTGGTACTGGGCGATCTTGCCCCGGCCTCCAACGAGGTCGTCTTCACCAGCATGGTCCGGCCGTTGATCGCCAAGGGATACGACGTTACCTATGTGGAGTACCTGAAGCGAGGGCTCGAGGAACTGCCCGAAGAGGCTCCCGACGCCTTGGAGTGGATGGATCACCGAGGCAAGCGCGAGCCTTACCCCAAGTCGTTCGATGTGGTGACGGCGCGTGAGTCCGATAACCGGTTCTACGGTGTCGTCGCCCGCGAATTCACGGAGGGCCGGACGACCTCCCCGGCTGCGGCCGAGCCCACGGGAAAGAACCTCAACCCGGCAAGCATCAAAATGAAGTCGAGCAGCCTCAGTAACCTGCTCAACTTTACGATCCAGGGATTGAAGCGTTATGACATCTGGGTTAGCCCCGCGTTGATCGACTTCAAGAAGAAGTTCGAGATTCGCATCAATGGCAAGACCAGGTTCAAGGGCGCTGCGCCGCTCAGTCTCGAGCCGCTTCTCGAAGACCTGCGAATTCGCGCCGATCGCCAGCAGACCTACTGGCTCAAGTGGGTCGTGGAGTAAGTGGCAAACCAGCCTTCCCCTCGTGTGCCTGGACATGTTGACCGCGCATTCCCGCGGATTGCTCCTCGCTGATTACTCCAAAACTGACGCGGGAATCGTCTTTTGATCTGGGAGAAGTCCGTGAATGAACCGCAGACTCCCGAATGGGTACGCGACGCCGTTTTTTATCAAATTTTCCCGGACCGATTCGCGCGCAGCCTGACGGTTCCGAAGCCGAGCAACCTCGACGCCTGGGGGGCCACGCCGACCTACTATGGCTACCAGGGAGGCGACCTGGTCGGAGTGACCGAACGGCTCGACTACTTGCGCGACCTGGGAGTCAACGCGATCTATTTCACTCCGGTGTTCCAGTCGGCTTCGAACCACCGCTATCACACGCATGACTATGAGCGAGTCGATCCGATGCTGGGTGGCAACGATGCGCTCCGGCGGTTGCTCGACGAGGCGCACGGGCGTGGGATGAAGGTGGTGTTGGACGGGGTGTTCAACCACGCGAGCCGCGGTTTTTTTCAATTCCACGATATCCTGGAGAACGGCCAGAACGCGGCCTACCTCGATTGGTTCAGCGTGTCGGGGTTCCCGCTTCACGCATACGACTCAGAAAAGACGCCGGCGTACAAGGCCTGGTGGGGATTGCCCGCGTTGCCGAAGTTCAATACGGACTGTCCGGCGGTGCGCGAGTTTCTCTGGGGGATTGGGCGGAAGTGGATCGATTTCGGCATCGACGGCTGGCGCCTCGACGTGGCGAATGAGATCGACGATGACGAGTTCTGGCGCGAGTTTCGCCGTCGCGTTCGGGCCGGAAACCCGGGCGCGTACATCGTGGGTGAGGTTTGGCATGACGCCGAGCGCTGGGTGAATGGGGGCGACATGTGGGACGCCGTGATGAACTATCAGTTCACGCGTGCCTGTCTCGCGTACTTCACGGGCGGTGTCGTCAGCGAGGACGAGCTACGGAGGACAAGCTTGCATCCCTTACCGTCGTCGGATGCCGAAACGTTCCAGCATGCGATCGAGCGATTGCAGCGGATTTATCGTCCGAATGTCACGGCGGTGCAACTCAATCTGCTCGGTAGTCACGACATGGCGCGTTTCGTGACGCTGGCACGCGGTGATCAGGCGGCTTTACGGCTTGCGACGCTCTTCCAGATGACGTATCCCGGCGCACCGTCAATCTACTATGGGGACGAAATTGGTCTGGCGGGTGGGCATGATCCATTGAATCGCGGAGCCTTCCCCTGGCATAAACCCGAAAGCTGGGATCTGGATCTGCTGCACACCTTTCAACGGTACATTGCTCTCAGGCATGCCCATCCCGCACTGCGACGGGGGACGTTTCGATTTTTGCTGGCCCGAGCGGGTGTGATTGCCTACGTGCGACAGTACAACGAAGAGACGGTCGTCGTTGTCATCAACGCCAGCAAAGATTCGAAGCACGTGGACGTTCCGGTTTCAGAGCACCTCCTCGATGGCCGGGTGCTCGATGAGGCGTGGACTCACGAGGGGATCCGAGTCGAGGCCGGGATGCTGCGTGGCCTGTCGCTGGCCCCGCGCTCGGGTCGAGTGTTTATCGGCTCGCAGAACTGATGAGTCACGCTTCGCCCCCGCCAGGTTGGCGACTTCCGGAAGGCGTCAACGCGTCGCTCTGGCATTATGCGCATACCGACCGGCTTGCCGAGGAAGAGGACGACTACTTTCGGAATCATCCCCTGTTCGAGGCGGATGCACGGGCGCTCGACAGTCGTTTTCTGGATCCCGGGCCACTCGTCGACCTCGGCTGTGGAACGGGGAGGCATGCGCTTCGGTTCGCAGCGCGCGGATTCCCGGTAGTTGCGATCGATTTATCTCGCTCGATGCTCCAGAAAGTGAGCGAGAAGGCGGGGGACAGCGTGAGCTTGCTTCCCGTGCAAGCGAATCTCTGCCGACTCGGTGCGTTGCCCGACGGTGCGTTCGCATACGCGCTCTCCATGTTCAGCACACTGGGAATGATCCGGGGACGAGCCGGGCGCCGCAAAGCGCTGCGGGAGGCCTGGCGGATCTTGCGGCCTGGAGGGCGTCTGGCCCTCCACGCACATAACGTCTGGCTCAACATGCGAAATCCGCAAGGCCGCGCATGGCTCGTGAGACGGTTGCCGAAACTCGTCCTCGGCCACGAAGACGCCGGCGATCGGCGTATGACGTATCGGGGTATTCCGCAGATGGAGGTCCACTTATACCGGTGGGGCGAGCTCAAAGACGATTTGCGAACCGCGGGCCTGGCGATCGAGGAAGTCTTGCCGATCGACGAGGTGCGGGCGCAGACGATCAGCATCCCGTGGCTGGCACATCCGATTCGCGCGGGAGGCTGGATCGTCTTCGCGCGGCGGCCAGCGCGGTGAGGACACGCCGCCGAACGCTAAATTTGGTAGTCGAGCGCACCGATGTCCTCGGTACGGGGTTCCGACGAGCCTCGGTAGCGGAGCTTGGGGTTCTCGATCGTGACCTGCGTGTAAGGGGCAAGACTCCGGGTAACCCAGGCCGACGAGCCGATCACCGCATGATGGCCGATCACGGTCTTGCCGCCGAGGATGGTGGCGTTGGCGTAAATCACGACCTCGTTTTCGATGGTTGGGTGTCGCTTGGCGCCGCGGAGGATCTCTCCGGTCAGTTCGTCGCGCGGGAAGCTCAACGCGCCGAGCGTCACACCTTGATAAATCTTTACACCCTCGCCGATCTCGGTGGTCTCGCCAATGACGACGCCCGTACCGTGGTCGATGAAAAACCGCCGCCCGATCGTGGCGCCGGGGTGGATGTCGATGCCGGTCTTGCCGTGGGCATACTCGGTCATCATCCGAGGGATTAGCGGCACCTCGAGCCGATGAAGTTCGTGCGCGATGCGGAACACGGTTATGGCCGCGAGGCCGGGATAGCAGAAGAGAATCTCGTTGAAGTTCTTGGCCGCGGGATCGCCGTCGAACGCGGCTTGAACGTCATCGGCCAGGGTTCGACGCAACTCCGGGATCGACTCCAGGAGGCGGATCGCAATGACCTGTGCTTCCGCATCGAAATCGGTTTCGAGATCCTTTGCCTTGCAGTCATGGCGGAGTGCGCGGGAAACCTGCTGGGTAAGACGGTCGTGGAGGCTGTCGATCAGGGCGCCGACGTGATAGGCCACGTTCCCCATGTGGAGATTTTGTTTTCGGCAGTAGCCGGGATAGAGAATCTCACGAAAGTCCCCCAGGATGTCGACGATCTCGCGATAGCTCGGGAGGGGCGAGTGTCCCAGGTGGTTCATCACGCCACACTCTTCGTATGTCTCCACGATCCGCTCGGTGAGTGCGGGTAGAGATTCCTTGAGTCGAAGATCTGTGGCCATTCGTCCTCTCCCTCACAAGACCCGGCGAGCGCGCACGAACTCCGGAAAACCTCGGGTGGCGACCGAGTTAGGTCATTCTAGGAGGGGTCACGGGTGGAATCAATCGCAGCAGTTAACACGATTGATCGGTCGATCGGCCTCATCGAAACCAGCAATACGGACGTTTCTGCGCAGCGATCCACAATGCCAAAACTCGTCGAGTGCCCGATCAATTCGCGCTCTGCAAAGAACCGACGGCTTGCACACGACGTCAATGGCGGTACCCTGGATGAACGCCTGTCAACAGGGCGTCTTTCTGTTTTCGATTGACGTGCATCGTGTCCAACCCGTGTTGAGAACTACATAGATGGCACTCGCAGCGACGCATTCTCCGCGGATCGATCCGACCCCATTGTTCGAATTATTCCGAGGCAACCACGCGACGGATCTCCTCACCGCCGCAGTTTCCCACCTGGACATATTCAGCCACCTCGCGGCGAGGCCGGTTGACATCGTTGAATTGCGGTCTGCGCTCGGCTTGGCGGAGCGTCCGTCGGTCGTGCTGGTAACTGCGCTCAAGGCGTTCGGGCTGATCACGGAAGACGCCGAGGGACGCTTGAACCTCACCGCGCTTGCGTCCGAACATCTTGTCCCCGGTGGGGCGTTCGATGTGAGCGGGTATGTGGGCTTGGCTGCGGACAGCCCCAGCGTCCAGGAAATGGTGGAGCGGTTGCGAACGAACCGGCCCGCTGGTGCCGAGCCGGACGCCGGAGGGGCGGCGTTCATCTACCGCGAAGGGATCGAATCGGCGATGGAACGCGAGCAATCCGCGCGCAGCTTGACGCTCGCGCTCGCGGGACGCGCAAATAACGTTGCGCCGGTGTTGTCAGAACGCTATCCGCTCGACGGAGCCCGGTTACTCCTCGACGTCGGTGGCGGGACCGGCATCTACAGCATCGCCTGGCTTCAACGCCACGCGTCGCTTCGCGCGATCGTTTGGGACCGTCCCGAGGTCCTCAAAGTCGCGGCGGAAATGGCCGACGCTTACGGCGTCTCGGACCGGCTCGAGTGCGTGGCGGGCGATATGTTCCGCGATCCCGTTCCTGACGGCGCAGACGTGATCTTGTTGTCAAACGTCTTGCACGACTGGGATATCGCTGAGTGTCGCGCCCTGGTCGCCCGTTGCGCACAAGGACTCGGCAAAGGTGGCAAACTACTGATTCACGACGTCTTTCTTAACGACGCGCTTGATGGTCCGCTCCCCGTTGCGCTCTATTCCGCCGCGCTGTTTCGGCTGACCGAAGGACGCGCCTACAGCGCAAAGGAATACCGCGAATGGTTGCGGGACGCCGGGTTACAGCCCGGCGCCCTCGTTCCCACCCTGATTCACTGCGGCGTTCTACCCGCTGAAAAAGCATGAGTGACGCCGCCGTTCGTCAGTCCTCGACGACTGCGTCCTCGGTCTCAGGCTTGCCTGCGAGGAAGTGGGGTCTCAAGATCGCGCTGTTCTGCACGCCGTCGAGACTTCCCTGCCGCAACTCGTCGAGGATTGGGCCGTTCATTGCTTTGTCGATGTCGATCAATCGGCGCGCGATGTACGCCCCGTCGAGGACGCGGTGATCGTAGATGAGCTTGACGATCACATCACCGGACGCCGAGATCGGTCCATACGTCAGCGTCGTGGTGAGCGGCGAAATCGGATGGAGTGATTCCGCGCCGAGCGCGCCGTAGCTCGTGAGACCGAAAGTCCCGAAGCGCTTCGCCCGCTTGTACCCGGAAAAATTCAAAGTGGTCCACCAGAGCATTCGCCGGATCGGTGTGGGAACCCGGCTCACCTTCAAGGCGCGTCGGTAGACGCCAACCTTCTCGAGCGGCTGCTTCTTGTACCACAGGAGCGCTTCCTGAAGCTGGGCGATCGTCTGCCGCTCCGGTGCGCGGAATAACCCTACGAAGACGCCAGGCTCGTTCTGGTAGGACCGCTCGATGGCGAGTGCACAATTCATCCAGGGGTGTTCGTAAAGCCGCGGCCAGGGGAACTCGAGCAACGCGCGACGCAACGGTGGATTCTCAGCCCCCACAAGCGCATAGGCCTTCATGAACAGTAATGCCCATGATGGCCGCGCAGGGTGATTCTTGCGAGGCTCGAACAAGGCCGAGACATTGACCTTCCGGCAGACCGGGGTCGAGGGTACCTGGCGCGCGAAATGAACCAGGTCGATGATAAATCGCCTCGGCCCCGAGATGGGGAGGTTGCTTCCCTTCGACTCGTGCATCCATGCACCTCGGACTGTCGGAAGCTTCATATCGAATACAGTGATCTGACCCGTACGCGAAGGTATCGGGTCGATCCAGGGTCGGCAGCGTAACGAAAATTGCCGAACGTGGGAAGGCGAGGTGCGCACTTGGGTACATCACGACGCTTCGGTCTAATGTGGACTCCCCAAACCACCGCTCCGCATGCCATAATCCTAACGGTTTGCCGTGTGTTGAGAAACGACGCGACTGGAACCGTTGCCAATGGCCGAGCCCGACCGACCCGAGGTTTACGTCCATCTCTTGCCCGCGCATATCCCCGCGGGCGCATTGCAGGGAGGTGTGGCCATCGTGGTCGACGTGCTCCGTGCAACGACGGTGATGATCCACGCTCTCGCGGCCGGCTGCGTTTCCGTCATACCTTGCATCGAAATCGCCGACGCCCAGCGCGTCGCCGTGTCTCTGCCCGACGGTCTGGTCCTCACCGCAGGTGAGCGACAGGGACTGCCCATCGACGGTTTCGACCTCGGCAACTCGCCCGACGATTTCACTCCGGAGCGCTGTTCGGGCCGTACCCTCGTCATGACAACGACCAACGGCACCCTCGCAATCCATGCATGTTTGGACGCGGATCGTGTGGTGATCGGCGCGTTTCCGAACTTCGCGGCGACGGTCCAGCTCTTGCACAGTGAGGAGCGTCCAATCCACATCGTGTGCGCGGGGACTGACGGGCACATTAGTTATGAGGATTCTCTTCTCGCGGGCGCGTTCGCAAAGCATTTCAAGGATTTGGGTGGAACGCTCAGCAACGACGCAGCCCATATCGTTGCTGGACTTTGGGCGCGCGTTGAGGATTCCATCTGGGTCAAGAGTGGCGATCTTGCGGCCGAACGGAATCCGTTGGTTCGGTATCTGACCAGGGGGCGGGGCGGACAGCGTATACTTTCCCTCGGTCTGGCGGCGGACATTGGGGCAGCGGCGCGCTTCAACACGGTGGAACCGCGGCTGGCTGCGGAACTAGAGCGCGATCCTCTACGGATCGTGCCGGTTCGCCACTAAGCAACGCATTCGTCAAATCGGGCCGGAAGCGTTTCCGGCATGGAATCGGGGTTCGAGATCGGGACGGGCCTTACCACGGTCATGCCTCGAAAAGGACAGTTTCACGATGGATATGGACAAGCTGGTTTCGCTGTGCAAGCGCCGGGGCTTCATTTTTCCGTCGAGCGAAATCTACGGCGGAATCAATGGCTTCTGGGACTACGGCCCCCTCGGCGTCGAGTTGAAGCGAAACATCAAGGATGCCTGGTGGCACGACAACGTCCACATGCGCGACGACATGGTCGGACTTGACTGTTCGATCATCATGCACCCGAGGGTCTGGGAAGCCTCGGGGCACGTCGGTGGGTTTAGTGACCCCATGGTGGACTGCAAGGACTGCAAAGGGCGGTTTCGGGCCGATCAAGTCGCCGTCGTTTGTCTGCACGCAGGCCAGGACTTTGCCGATTCCAAACGCGAGCAGCGCTTTTGGTTCAGTGCGTTGGGCGACTCGCAGCAGGCCGTCGCGGAAGCCAACGGAAAGGACTACAAGAAGGCGGAAGCCAAGCTGGCGACGCATCCGAATGGCTCGGCCGCCCGCACGTTTTATCCGATCAGCGCGTCGTTAGGGCAGCCGGAATACGCCGACTTTCCATGTCCCACCTGCAAGAAGCAGGGAACGCTCACCGAGCCTCGCGCGTTCAACCTGATGTTCGAGTCGCACGCCGGCGCTATCGCGGATGAGGCGAACAAGGTTTACCTGCGTCCCGAAACCGCGCAAGGCATCTTTGCCAACTACAAGAACGTTGTGGACACCGGCCGGGTCAAAACCCCGTTTGGCATCGCGCAGGTGGGGAAGAGCTTTCGCAACGAGATCAATCCTCGCAACTTCACGTTCCGTTCGCGTGAATTCGAGCAGATGGAAATCGAGTTCTTCTGTCATCCGAGCGAAGCCGCGCAGTGGTACAAGTATTGGCGAGACACCCGTTTCCAGTGGTATGTCGACCACGGGCTCCGGAGCGACAAGCTTCGTCTGCGCGACCACGACCCGGATGAGCTGGCCTTTTACTCCAAAGCGACGGCCGACATCGAGTACAGCTTCCCGTTCGGGATCAGTGAGCTCGAGGGGATTGCCCATCGCGGCGATTACGACCTGTCGCAGCATCAGAAATTCAGCGGCAAGGACCTGAGCTACTTCGATGAAGAGCGCAAGGAACGCTACGTGCCCCATGTGATCGAGCCCTCGGCCGGCGCCGATCGTGCGACGCTCGCGTTTCTGTGCGAGGCCTACGTGGAGGACGAGGTGGGCGGCGAGGCGCGAACCGTATTGAAGTTTCACCCGCGCTTCGCGCCGATCAAGGCGGCCGTTTTCCCGCTGGTCAAGAAGGATGGCATGCCGGAGCTCGCGGAAAAGATCTATCGCGACCTGAAGCGGCAGTTCAACGTGTTCTACGACGAAAAAGGTGCGATCGGCCGGCGCTATCGGCGACAGGACGAGGCGGGGACGCCGTTTTGCCTGACGGTCGACGGCCAGAGTTTGACCGACGGCACGATTACGATCCGCGACCGCGACACCTGCCGGCAGTGGCGGATCGCGTCTTCGGGCGCAGTGCAGGCGCTGCGCGATCTCCTCGAAGGGCAGCCGATCCCTTCGGGTGAGTAAGGGGACGGACCGTCGTCGAGGAGTCGCAATCACCATGAAACCGTGCATCAGTCAGGCAACCACTCTAAGCACGACCTTCGAGGCGGACCTCACGGCATACTCGCGCGCCGGGTGGACCGCCGTGGAGATCTGGCTTACGAAGCTGGAGACGTTCCTCGAGTCGCATTCGATCGATGAGGCCAAAACGCTGCTCCAGAACGAGGGGCTTGCGCCGGTCGCTGCGGCTTCCCAGGGCGGGCTCCTGCTGTCGCGGGGGCTCGAACGTGACACTCATTGGGACCACTATCGCCGGCGGCTCGATCTGCTCCAGGCGCTTTCCGTTCCGCGCCTCGTCGTAGTCGCGGATTTCGTGCGCGAGTTGGTCCCTGACGACTATACGAGGGCGGCGGAAGCGCTCTGTCAGGTTGCCGAGCTCGCACAAAGCCAAGGGGTGCGGCTCGCCCTGGAATTCCAGAAGGGGGCCAAGTTTTGCGCGAGCCTCGATACGACCCTGGCGCTCATCGCCCAGTGTGGAGCATCCGGCGTCGGGGCCTGCCTCGATCTCTTCCACTACTACACGGGGCCTAGCAAATTCGAGGACCTGGCTTACCTAACGGCTGATAACCTCGTGTGGATCCAGGTATGCGACCTCAGCGGCACGCCTCGAGAGCTGGCGACGGATGGGGATCGCATCCTACCCGGTGAGGGGGACTTCCAAATCGGACCCATCCTCGACCATCTGGGACGTACCGGATACGACGGTTACGTTTCTCTGGAAGTGCTCAACCCGCAGCTCTGGAAGGTCCCGGCCGACCGGGTGGCGGAAGCCGGTTTCCAGGCACTCTGCCGTACGCTCGGGAACTGGCGGCAAGCTGAACCGTGGGGAGGGTCCTAAGCGTGTCCGTGGCCACCCTTGGGCCCTCTGCCATCGTGTACCGCGAGGAACAGACGTTCGACTGGCGGGTCTACGCGTTCGTGGCCTTCTGCGAAATCGTTGCCTGGTGCAGCCTCGGCTGGTATGTGCGCGAGGCTCCCCATCGCGCTGCGCTCGGTGAGTTCCACGGGCTCCCGGTCACATGGCTGGCGGTCTTCTTGCTTGCGGTTGTGACCTTCTTCCTCTTTGCGATTCTTCACATGACGACCGAGGTCACGCCCACCGACGTTCACATATGGTTTGGCTGGTTTCCGATCTACCGCAAACGCTTCGGCATCGGCACGATCCAGCGAGTCGAAGTTGTCACCTACCGGCCGATTGCCGATTACGGCGGGTGGGGCATCCGTGTCGGTCGAGACGGTGAACGGGTGCTGAATGCGAAAGGAAACCGAGGGGTGCGGCTGGAGCTGAGCGACGGTAGCCGGCTTCTTATCGGCAGTCAGCAACCGGAAACGCTCGCGCGTACTCTGGAACGGTCGCTCCGCCCCGGAGTTTAACAGCACGTTGGCGGGTCACTTCGTTGTCGCTGAAGCCGTTCCCTCCTGTTCGCGCCGGATAGTTTCGGCGCGAGTGTTCATGGCCTCCGCCTCAGCCGTACGCCCTCGCTCCCGGAGCAGCTTGGAAAACTGATCCAGCGTCAACAGAACTGCGGGATGATTCCGTCCCAGGGTCTTCTCCTGGCTCGCAAGTGCCTGGCGAAACTGGTTTTCGGCGTCCAGCCCACGCCCTTCTTCCTGGCTGAGCAGTGCTGTCTGATAGCGGGTCTCCGCCGTCAGCGGATGGTCCGGGCCGAGGGCCTTTTCCTGCAATGCGAGCGCGCGTTGAAGTTGGATTCTGGCCTCGGGCAGTTTCTTCTGCTTCCGGTAGCAGACTCCAAGATCGGCGATCGTCTCGCTGAGTAACGGATGTTCCGGAGGAAGCGCGGCCTTCTGGATCTTGAGCGCCTTCTGAAAGAGTGCTTCCGCTTCGGTGTACTTTCCCTGGACCGTGGCCAGTTCACCCATGAGGCTGAGCGTATGGCCGACGGCGGGATGCTCACTTCCTTGCGCCTTCTCACGAATGTTCAGAGCCCGCTGATAGAGCGACTCCGCCTCCGAAAGCTTGAATTCGACGACGTAGAGCTCGGCGAGGTTGGCGAGCGTGTGCGCGAGGTCCACGGGCTCGACTTCCGTGGACTTTTCCCGGATCGCCAGAGCTTGCTTGTAAGCGACTTCGGCATCCGCGTACCGGCCCTGGATGTGATAGAGCAGGCCGAGGTTGTGGAGGCTCGCGCCCACGGCGGGATGCTCGGCTCCGACACTTCGCTGGGAGATGGCCAATGCGCGTCGGTAGAGCGGTTCGGTCTCGGCATACTTGCCCTGGAATCGGTAATTCTCGGCCAGGTTGTGCAGGTTCATCGCGATGTCGGGATGCTCCGCGCCGAGAATCGATTCAGAGATGTTCAGGGAGCGCTGGAACAGCGGCTCGGCGAGAGCGTATTTGCCTTGCGACGCAAGAATGACGGCGAGCGTTGTCAGGCTCTCAGCGACCGCCTGCTTCTCCTTGCCCAGCGCCTTCTCGCGAAGCGCGAGCGACTTGCGGGCGAGGGGTTCGGCCTTCGGATACTTTCCTTGCTTGTAGTTCACCCACGCGAGACTGCCGAGACTTTCGGCCAGATCGAGGTCGGTGTACTCAACCGTTTCGGCGAGCTTAACCGCCTCGCGCAACTTCTGTTCGGCTCCGGCGTAGTCACCGCGCAGGAAGGCTCTCCACCCCTTGTCCTGCAAGTCACGCCAGCGCGATTCTTCCGCCCTCACGGCCCCCGCCAGCGCGAATAGAAGGGTCGCTAATCCGCATGCCTTGAGTCCTGCGCCTCGCCCCATTCCAATCTCCTTTTGCCAGGGATGGCATGTGGCCACCCCCAACCTTCCTTGCGCACTGCCCATGGAATTTCCTTCGCGATGCTCAGCACAAAACGGGTCGGCGGGGGCTCGGAGACCGATGGTTCCATCCCGCGATTGACCGATTAGGTAGGGTCGCCGAGCGAGCCTCCCGCGCGAGGAAAGGTATGGTCAAAGCTCAATTGTGGTGGTGTAAGTCGGAGTCGCCTCGAAGTGCTACCAAGGTGTGATGATCCCCGAAATCGAGCGCCGTGTCACCCCCGCCGGCCACACTTTTTTGTGGGTGGCCGGAAGCTGTTGCACGAAGAGCGAACGTCCACGGTGGCAGTGGTGCATCGCGAGACGACTTCCCGATGCTCGAGCGCCCTCGCGGAACCGCTCCCGGGCCGGAGCACCTTGTTGGCTCGGAGGCTCTTACAGCGCACAATGGGTCTCCCAAAACCATTCCCGAGTCGCACCGGAGGGCCTTATGAGACGTTCTCAGCGCTCGTTCTTTCTCACATTGACCATCATCGGATTGTCCTTGGCTGGCAGTGCTCCGGAGTCCACGGAGTGGATGGACTTGCTCAAGGATGCCGGGCCCGGCTTGAAAGGGTGGACCCGAGGGCCGATTCCGCCCACGGGGAAGCTCAACGAGAAATCGCAGTGGTCCCTGGATCCGAAGACCGGTTTTCTCATCTGCGAGGGAAACGGCGGCCACGAATGGCTGCGCTGGGATAAGGAGCTGAGCGACTTTGTCTTCCACGTCGAATGGCGCTTCACACCGGTCGAAGGTAAGAAGGGTTATAACTCAGGGATCTACGCCCGCAATTCGGCGGATGCCGCGATCTGGCACCAGGCCCAGACCGGGGACGGCTCGGGCGGTTTCCTCTTTGGCGAGTCGCCAATGAACGGTGCGCCCAAGCGTTTCAACCTGTCAAAGCAGGTCAAAGGCAAGCCTGTGAAGCCGGCTGGAGAATGGAACACGTTTGAGATCACGTGCCGGGGGAAGAAAATGAGTCTGTCGGTGAATGGCGAGCCGACGTGCGAATGGGACGACTGCGAAGTGTCGCGCGGGTATGTCGGCGTGGAAGCCGAGGGATGGCGGATCGAGTTTCGCGATGTGAAGGTCAAGCCGCTTCAGTAACGCCTGATGCTGGGATCGATCCGCGACGACCAGGCGTCAATCCCGCCCTGGAGGTTGAAGATCGGTCCCACGCCCTGCTGTCCCAGCCAGGCTGCAACTCGCATCGACCGCATCCCGTGGTGGCAGTAAACGACCAACGGACCGGTCCCCATCTCCTTCTTGATTTCCTCGAGACATTCGCCGACCTGGCCCATCGGAACGTGGAGACCCGGCGCGGCAATGGAACAGTAGGCTCGTTCGTCATCCTCACGGACGTCGAGGAGCGTTAGCGGCTCGCCCCGGTCGAGCCGCTGTTTTAAATCTTCGACCGTCATTTGAGCCACGGGTCCGGGGGTGCGGGAAGTCATGTCCAGGCTCATTTCGTCATCGGGTTGCCGAAATCACCCAGCATGTTGCGCCAGACCGAGTGGACGTGGTTGGCATTATTCTGGGTGTTATTGAATTCGATCAGGAACGTTGGTCCCTGGACCTTGTAGCCGTGGCCAACGCTCCGGTCGGCTGGACCTTGCCACGCGAAACGGATCGATTCGACGCCCGCCTTCCGCAACTCCTCCGACCAGGCGTTGGCAACATCCGGGGGCATATCCTCCGTGTAGCTCTCAACGAGTGCCTGCAAGAGAGGCCGCTGTTCGGTGCTGAGCTGAGCGTACGAAATGCCCTCCGCGGCCTCCGTCGGTGGCTGCGGCGTATTGGCTGCCCGGATATCCTTGGGTGCCTCGGCGAGAACCACCGCGAGCTTCTTTTGCTCGTCGTTCAGCGACTGAAGCAGGCGCAAGGCACGCTCTTCGCGATCCGCTAGCGCCCGCAAACCCTGGCGCGGCCCCTGGCGAACTTCAGCCGGATTCGTGCCAAAGAACGACGGGGTCGCGGAAATGACTTTGCCGTCCTCGAGCGTGAAGTTGAGCGAGAGGTGGTGCCCCTCGATCCGCCAGCCCCACCGACCCCGGTCGGACGGTTTGCCGAAGATCGAAATGAAGTAGCGCTCGGGGTCGCGAACGGGCCCTGACCCTTTCTCCATCTCTTTGAGAATCTCTTCGAGGCTCATAATCGTTGTGGCCTTGAGCGCTCCCGAGTAGCTAACACCGGTATTGAGCAAGCCGAACGCGAGCGCGCGTTGTGCCGAGGTCATCGTCTTGATGGGCAATCCCTTGCGTTCGCGAGGGATGAAGTGCCAGTTGAGGCGTTCGGGCGAGTCGAATGCAATGGTCGCCTCCTTGGCCTGTGCCTCGTCGAGCGCCGCCAGGAACCGGTTGGCTGCGGTCGCCATCCGGCTGCCTGACTGATCGACGTAGGCGCGAGCCCAAAGGGACAAACCAATCACGGCCGCTGATGCCAGCACCAGGCTTGGTTTTAAACGACGCATGAATCCTCGCTCCTGATTTCGTGACCGTTCCCGACGTCTGTACACGCCCCCCCCCGGCACGAAGCCGGCGGGAACCATCATCCTATCGTCGGATCGCCGGCTCGCCAGAGGTTCCTCGCGGATGAACGTACTTTTTCGCTGCGGCTTTCGGTGTCCTGTATCCTGCGAAGGCGAACAATGATTCGGCAGCGACTCGGCCATGACAAAAGCTTCGCGCTTGCGGGCCCGCGGACAACAAAGTTAAAATTGTCCAATGGTTCATGGCCTTGGCGGCGTACTTGCACGTCACGGAATCTCGCCTGGCGACGAACTTGGGTTCGCTCCTGAATCTGAGCGTGATGTGCCGCTTTTTCACCATGGGCACGACTCCGGCAATCCGTGCATTCGACCATGAGATACATTAAACCGGTGGCGGACGAGGGGGACGCGTCGGGATACTACTTGTAGAAACCCAGGATCTGCTAAAATAAAACGCCGCTTGCTCTGATCTGAATCTGAGTGACGCGAATGAGGCCGATTGTCACACAGCGATTGTGTTTTGCGTAGGATAGATAGCCTGGGAGTTTCAAGTGGAACGTATGAGTCTTCTTCCGCCTGAAGGGCTATTGTTCAAGCCTGTTAAGTGATACCCTCTTGAACCTGGAGGAAATCAACGAAGCGCCGAGCCCAGGGGAGAATCGCTGATGTCACTTGAGTTTGCGCCGGGGAAGACGCGTGTGGGTTGGATCGGGACCGGTGTGATGGGCTCGTCGATGTGCGGGCATCTGATCGCGGCCGGGTTCGAGACAACCGTCTACAATCGTACGCCGGCGAAACTGAACGCCTTGCTCGACCGCGGTGCGAAGGCCGCGCGTTCGCCTCGCTCCGTTGCGGAAGCGTCGGACGTGGTGTTCACGATTGTTGGGTTTCCCCATGACGTGCGCGAAGTGACTTTGGGCGCGGACGGGATCTTGGCCGGCGCACGTGCGGGGAACGTCGTCGTCGACATGACCACGAGTGAACCCGCTCTCGCGCGCGAGATCTTTGACGCGGCACGGAACAAGGGCGTGCACGCTGTCGATGCCCCGGTGTCGGGTGGAGACGTCGGAGCGCGCGAAGCACGGCTGTCGATCATGATCGGCGGCGAGCCGGACGTGGTGAAGGCGCTACTGCCGTTGTTCCAGACCATGGGCAAAACGATTGTCCATCAAGGAGCGGCCGGCGCGGGTCAGCATACCAAAATGGTCAACCAGATCCTGATCGCGACCAACATGATCGGCGTTTGCGAAGCGTTGCTTTATGGTTACAAGGCGGGTTTGGACCTGAACACGGTGCTGCAGAGCGTGGGGAGTGGCGCGGCGGGTTCGTGGAGCCTGAACAACCTGGGACCGCGGATGATCGCCGGCAACTTCGATCCGGGATTCTTCGTCGAACATTTCCTCAAGGACATGGGAATTGCATTGGCTGAGTCGCGGCGGATGAACCTGGCTCTTCCTGGACTGGCGCTGTCCGAGCAACTCTACCGCGCGGTCATGGCCCAGGGGAACGGCCGCAAGGGGACTCATGCGCTGATGCTGGCGCTTGCGCAACTCTCGGCCATCGACTGGAAACCACAGGCGGCTGGCAGTTAGCTTTCGAGCGCCGCGCGTTGGCGCCGGACACTGTGAGGTATTATGACGCAACATGATCCGAGCTTGCCCGGCGTCGAGTCTCGGCCCCGGATTCTGGTCGTGGAGGACGACGTCGCGGCAAGCAGGGGGCTGTCCAAGCTGCTCCAGGCCCACGGGTTTGCGGTGACCGAGGTGAACGACGGAGCAGCGGCCATCGCCGCGCTGGGGACAGCGCCGACTCCCGAGTTCGTGGTCACCGACTGGCAACTTCCCGACTGCGACGGACGCGAGATCGGTCGCTTCTGCCGTACGCTGGATCATCCGCCCAAAGTTGCGATCGTCACCGGCTGGGACCCCGAGCTCTCGGCAGACGAATGCGCAGCAAGCGGAATCAACTGGGTCCTGGCCAAGCCATTGCATGTCCAGGACCTGCTTGACTTGCTTCAAGGGCGATCGAACGTCGCAAGTTCAAGCGGCGAATGATTCACGCCTTTGGGACGTGGCTGGATTCGCGGCGCGTATGACCTCGTCGCGTGTCAAAAAAAATGCGAATCGCCGTTTCATGACCGCTTGAGTCAGGCCAGCGCATCGAGTAAAATCCGAGGCTTTCCCGGGGAAACTACGGGTAAGGTTTACTCTCGTCGCTTCGCGATGCCTGTTGAGGAGAACGCATGGCCAGTCGTCGTCGTGGTAAAGGTCGCCGCAAGGTAGGACGAAAGAAGCGCCGGATGCGCAGCCGAATCCGTCATCGTAAGAAGTAGACTCGGTCGTCCGCCTCGACGCACGACATGTCGGCATTGAGCTTGGGCGCAATCACGGCCGAAACGCATCAGTCCACCGCCCCGCGGCCCCTCCGGCCTGCGGGGCGTCTTCGTTTTCGCAAGCTCTTCATCAGGTCGCTCGTTTCCAGGGGCGTCGCCATAACGGAATTTCGAGTGTATTGGTTTCCATGGGCCCCACCCCTAGAGCGCCGAACTATTGGATTGCGTACGCCGTTCAGATGGTCAATGCGACCGAAGATGGGTGGCTGGGGTCGTCCGCCCAACGGGCGGCGCCCCCGGTCCGTGCGGACGGCCCAAACGTCCAGGGGCGCCGCCCGTTGGGCGGGCGACCCCAGCCACCCAAGCGTACTTGGTTTCGCGATGCATCCTGAGTCGGGTACGTCACGCGTGTGCAATCCAAACGTTAGGCGCTCTAGAATTCCATTGAGCGACCTTGTGTCAATTCAGCGGAGCCTTCGATGAATCACGGTCCGTCGATCGAATTGCTCGAGTCGAACCACGAGTTTCCCGGGGTCTACCAGATCAAGGCGATCGGGGTAGCGTCCGACGATTTTCAAGGTCGAGTCATCGGCGCGGTAGTGAGCGAGGTCGTGGACGGGGCGGATCTTGAGTACACGGTCCGCGAGACCCCTGGTGGACGCCACGTGGCCGTGACCTTGCGGATCAACGTGCAGTCCGCCGAGAACGTGCGCGCCATCTACGCCCGTCTGCACGAACTGGAAGGGCTCACACTGCTCCTCTGACCGCGGGTGACTGGCGAGCTTTGGGGTTCAGCCGTCCGCGGAGGGATGGGTTGACCCGTCGTTCAATGAGGCCGTACAGTGGTTATCTTGTTCGAGGTCGTAGCCCCTGCCAGCCGTGCGGGGATCGACCTTGAGAGGTCGGTTCACGCTCTGCTTCCGGTCGCCTTACTCCATGCCCGAGCCACGCCCCCAGCCGGAACGAATCGACCTTTCGCAGGCCGACGACCCGCGTGATGTAGTTCACCGCGCGGTCGCCTGCCTGGCACAGGGGGGACTGGTCGGACTCTCGACCGAAACGGTCTACGGCGTCGCCGTGAACGCCTTGAATCCGCACGGCGTGAACCGGCTGACCCGGCTCGAGCGGCTCAACTCTTCGCATCCCTTTACGTTGCTGCTGCGCGGGCCGGAAGAAGTTAGCGACTGGGTGCCGGAGGTCTCCGCGCTGGGGCTCCGATTGGCGCGGCGTGCGTGGCCCGGGCCGGTGACGCTGCTGTTTCCGGGGCCGTCAGAGGGCGGCCTCGCACGTTACTTACCCGAGGATGTTTGTGGGCGGGTTTTCCCGAATGCGCAGATTGCGCTTCGCGTCCCTTCTCCGCCTTTTGTTCGCGAAGTGCTCAGGCTCCTGCCATCGCCCTTGGTGCTCGCCAATGCCCTCAGTTCAGAAGGACGCGAGTTGACGACCGCTGCCGGGCTCGCGACGCTGAGCGAGCTCGACATGATCGTCGATGGCGGACCGACTCGGCTGGGCCAACTCTCCACGGTCGTTCGCGTCGAGGGCGATCAGTGGCGCATCGTGCGTGCGGGGGCTATGGACCAGGCGACCCTGACACGCATGGCGGGAACCATTATTCTCTTCGTGTGCACTGGGAATACCTGTCGCAGTCCGATGGCCGAGGCGCTTTGCAAGGTGCTCCTCGCTCGACGCCTTGGGTGCTCGATCGACCAGTTGGAACTCCGCGGGCACGTTGTGCTGTCGGCCGGGGTTGCCGCGTCGCACGGACGTCCCGCAGCAACCCATGCCATTGAGGTTGTCGGCGCCCGGGGCGGGTCGCTCCAGCAGCATTCCAGCCGGCCGATCACCCGGGAGCTCATTCGCCACGCCGACCTGATCGTCGCGATGACGAACGACCACCTCGAAGCCCTGCTGGAGCATGCCCCCGATTGCGCGCCTCGCGCCCGCTTACTCCATCCGGAAGGGGGTGACGTGGCTGACCCCGTGGGTTCGGACCGCGAAACCTATCTGCGCACCGCAGTCGCGATCGAGCGTTACCTCAATCAATTGATGGACGGAATGGGACTCTGACGTTCCCTTGACGGACCACAACAAAAGAACGCCACGGATCCCTTGACTCCGTGGCGTTCGTGTTTGAAGCCGTCGTATCCAAGTTTGCTCAGCGCTTAGAGAACTGGAAGCTCTTGCGCGCTTTCTTGTGGCCGTATTTCTTACGTTCGACCATACGCGAGTCGCGCGTGAGGAATCCGCCCTCGCGCAGCGTATGTTCGAGGTCGGGGCGAAACTCCCTGAGTGCCCGCGCGATGCCCAGGGCGACCGCGCCCGACTGGCTGTGCTTGCCGCTGCCGCTGACATTCACAAAGACGTCGAGGCGGCCCGCCATGTCCGTGGCTTGCAAGGGGGAACGGACGTCGTTGCGCTGAATTTCAATGGGGAAGTAGGCATCGACTTCCAGGTCATTGACCAGGAACTTGCCCGTACCTTCGCGAATGCGCACGCGGGCGACGGCGGTCTTGCGCCGGCCCGTGCCCCAGATGTACGATTGCTTTGCCGTCGCAGCCATCGTTCTCATGCATCCTTTAACGGATCAATACCAGTAATGGATCGGCAGTGGGATCTCCGACCCCGGATGAAAGGGTTACGCTTCGGCGGCAGGCGCCTCGGCCGCCGGTTCGGAGGGAGCCGAAGGCTCGGGTGTCGTTGTCTGCGCCTGGGTGGAAGAGTGCGATTCCGGTGCCGGTCTCTCAGCAGCAGGTGCCGGCTCGGGAACATAGACCGCGCCACTGGGCACGGGACGCCCGGAGACGGCTTCGAGCGGCAACGGAGACTGGGCCTGGTGCGGGTGCTGAGCGCCGACGTACAGCTTCAGCTTACCGAGCATGTGCCGGCCCAGCTTGTTCTTGGGCAGCATACGCTGAATCGCCAGCTCGAGAATCCGTTCAGGCCGGCGCTGAAAGAGCTTCCAGGCCTGTTCGTCAATCTGACCACCGGGATGACCGGTGTAGCGCTGATAGAACTTCTGCTGCCACTTGTTGCCCGTGAAGACAACCTTGTCGACATTGGTGACGATGACATAATCGCCGGTGTCAATGTGAGGCGTGTACGTCGGACGATGCTTGCCCATCAAGATCGGCGCGATCTGAGCGGCGAGACGGCCCACGACCTGGTCGGTCGCGTCGATGACGTACCAGTGCTTGGCGAGCTGTCCCGTCTTGGCCTGGTAACAGTTCATGAACAGTTACTACCTGACGACTCAAAGTTCGAAAGTGTTTTGCGCCCTACGTTTGGCGAAACGACTATATTAGCGGCCCACGTGCTGGCGTCAAGGCCGCTTTGATACGAATCGACTGAACCTGTGTGCGCGAACGGCAAAACGCTCTCACCGTCAGTATGCGCCAGCGCTTACGACTTCCCCGCCGTTCCGTGTAATCAGAGAACGCAGTACCGCCTCGCCGATCGTCGATTTCAGGAACCGGACGGACCCATCCGTCATCAGGGCATTGAAGCCACCGGGATGACGGCTGCCGACGGGAGGAAGTGGCAGTGTCTTGTCGTACGCCAGGTCGTCCGGCTTCGTCCAGGGTACGGCATTGCTTGACTCGACGACGGCAAGTGTGTTTGACGTGCCGTCGGTGATGTCCGCCATTCTTGTCCCTTCATCGCTGTCGAACAGCGTTCCAGGACCAACAAACGCTTCGTAGGTCGTGAGCGTTGGGTCCGTGTTCACTTCATCAGGGCACCGAAACGCCGAAGGCATCTGCGATGCCAGCGCAAGATTGTGGGGGCTGTCCCACGGTTCATCGAGGTGGAACTGGCTGTAGAGCGAGCCGCTCTCGATATACGGCAAAATGGTAACACGCCAGCTCAACAGCGGTTTGCCGTCGCGGTCAGTGATTGCCGCCGGGGGAAAGCGGTCATTGGCCGAATAGTAATTGTGCAAGGCCAAACCGATCTGCTTCATGTTGTTGACGCATTGAGCGCGTCGAGCGGCTTCGCGGGCAGCCTGGACTGCCGGTAGCAGCAGCGCGATCAAGACCGGGATCACCATCACGAAAGAGCCGATGCTTCCCAGGATGACGCCAGTCAGAGCCATTCCTCGGCCGCCCAAGCGCCCGTTGCTCGCCTTGATCTCGCCCAGCCCCATGGCTCCCACGATGATCGCCGGGATCCCGGTGAGGCAGCAGAATATAAACGAGCAGATCCCCAGAATCAGACTCGCGATGGCCTTACCGCTGCTGCGCTCTTCTGTTGCGGGAGCGAATTCAAGGCCGTCTTCCGGCGCGAATGGTTTGGCGCCAGCCTGGGGAACGATCAGGTCACGGCCACAATCCGGACAACGCGCCCGCCTCCCCGCGTTTTCGTCGCTCGTCTGGAATTGTTTGCCGCATGCGCACGAAACGATGATGGCCACGAGAATACTCTCCGCGCCGCCGTAGGCCTAAGCGATGGGATGGGAACGGTGATCGGAAAACGATGGTATTCGTAGCCGAGGCGCGGTTCAAGTTTTTTCCTGGCGCCCAAGAGATTGTGCGTGAATGTGGGAGACCTGGGGTGGCCGGGGCAGAGGAGGCCAGAAGGCCGACGTGCCCCGGAAGCGTCGCGCGGCCCACCGGGGCACGGGGAGCTGCGCTCCGCTTTGCCCCGGCCA
>DAIDJG010000421.1 GCA_027451445.1 Singulisphaera sp. | reverse complement strand
TCCTTCTTGGTTTCGGGGAACTTCACGGCTGCCAACGGTTCACCGCGCATTGCGTGCGCCACTTCACTCGGCCGTCCAAAAACGGACACCAAAGGATCCCCCGACGTTTCAACACCGCCAACCTTCCAGCGCACCAGTTTGGCGAGGCCATCGGACAGGGATACGTCTCCACTTGGAGCCATCGCTAACCATTCACACCCCGAGCCGTCGAGGGTCGGCGGTTGGAGCAGGACCGCGCGAACTTGGGCACTCTCGGCATCCCAGACTCGGACGATGCCGTCCCAGCCACCGGCAGCGACGACCTTGGCATCGTCGGTGATCGCGACGGCATACTGCCAGTCGCTCGGTCCCGGAAGAGTGCGCTGGGCGACCCCCGTGACGCCGTCCCAAAGGCGCACGCTTCCATCACCGCTGGCGGATGCGAGCCTTTTCCCATTGGCGCTGAATGCCACCTGATGAACCGGTCCGCCATGTCCGCCGGTTCGCATGGTCGGAGTCTCTGCCGTGGGCGTCCACCAGCGCAGTTGCGGCTCGTTCCCCGCGCTCACGAACTTGGCGCCGCCAGGCTGCAGCGCGACTGCCAGGACATCGTCGTTGTGTTCGCTATACGTCTGTTTTTCCTTGAGCGTCTTGACGTCGACTCGCTTTACCGTCCGGTCCTTGCTGACGCTGAACAGCCACTGTCCGTCGGCCGAGTAAACCACGTCATAGACGAAGTCGGAATGGCCGCGAAACACGCCGTCGGCCCGCCCGAGCGCGAGGTTCCAGAACCGGACGGTCGTATCCAGAGAACCAGACGCGAGCTGTGCACCATCGGGACGGAAGGCCAATCCGAAGACCACGTCGCCATGCCCCTCGAAGTCGTGGATCAAGGTTCCGTCGGGAACCGAGTAGACCCGCACCACCCCCGAGCGCGCGGGCAATCCCGCACCAACCGCAAGGCGCTTGCCATCGCGACTGAACGCGAGCGCGTGGACGGGTCCGGGAATCGCGTTCAGGATTGCGGCCGGACGACCCTCCGTCAGGTCCCAGAGCACGACGCTGCCGTGCGTCCCGACAGCGAGCAGCTGACCATCGCCTCGAAACGCGAGCGCCGTGACCGAAGGAAGGGGACCGACCTTGAGCAATAGCTGAGCCGCGCCATTCCCTTTAACCCCCGGCACTCCCGCCGGAATCTTCGTATCGATCGGCAGCACGACATCGAGCGAGCGGACGACGCGACGCGGCTTTTCGTTTGCCGGCGAGGCTGCCGGCAGCGTCGGCTCCCCCTGGAGGGCGCCGGCGGAGATCCAGCTTTCGACCAGCCGGCGTTGGGGCTCAGAGAGGGCCTTGTCCATCAAGGGCATGCGCCGATCTTCGTCCGGATCGGTGAGCCGTCGGACGAGCTCGCTGTTCGCGGGCTGGCCAGGGATGATCACCTTGTGCTCTTTCGTCCCGCGCAGCGCCGCGTCGTAGGCATCGAGTGCGAGACCGCCCGAGATATCCGGATTGTCGATCTTCTTCAGACTGTGGCAGACCGTGCACCGCTGCTTGAAGAGAGGCTTGATGTCGCGCTCGTACGTCGGAATCTCGTCCGCAATGCAACGGGTGACATGCGCCAACACCGAGTAATACCCAAAGAGGCAGAGCGCAATCGACAGAATGCGTGGACGGATCCGTGGAAGCATGGCGCAGGCTCGTCTTCTCTTTTCAATGATTGAAGATGAATTCCTTGGAATTCAATAAGCCCCAGAAGAGGTCCTGGACCCCCGCCGTGCGGTTGGGAGCCTCCGCAATCAGTGCCTTGGCGGCTTCAATCTCGGCCTCGGTTGCGGCTCGGTTGAACGTCACGCCGTAAAGATTCTGAATCAACGTTTCGTCGGTCAGCTTGGGATCTTTGAGCCAGCGCGCGAGGCGGCCGTCCGGGTCGGAAACCTTGCGATTGATGAGCTCGCCATTCATCAAATGCAGCGACTGTCCGAGCGTGGGGTCGGCGGTCCGCTCGCATTCACACGCGACCACGCGCAGAGGACGCCCGAAGGTATCGAGAAAGTACGACTTGTAGTTCGTGTCGGGGAGCCGGATGGCGCGAACCCCAAGCGGCTGGCCGGCGAACTTTTCGAACGTGCCGGTCGCTTCGTTGATCGCGTCCAGCAGTTGCTCGGCCGTGAGCCGCTTGATGCGGTAATGCGTAAAGTACGTGTCGTCGAGACGATTGTCCGGAGTCGGCAACGCGCTGAGCTGATACGTCCGGCTGTTGGCAATCAGGCGCAAGAGTGCTTTCAGGTCGAAGCCGCTCTTCACGAACTCGCCGGCGAGAGCGTCGAGCAATTCCGGGTTGGTCGGTGGATTGGTCTCGCGCATATCGTCGATGGGGTTCACGAGCCCCTTGCCCATCAGGTAGCCCCAGTAGCGGTTGGCCACATTCCGCGCCAGCCACGGATTCGTCGGGCCGGAGAGCCAGCGTGCCAGCGCCCGGCGGCGGTCGATCGGATCGTCGGCCGGTGCGTCGTTAAGCGGAGTCGGCTTCATCTGCTTGCCGCTCCGAGGCTGGCGGATCTCGCCCGCGTTCGTGACGTAGATGACCTGCTCGCCGCCAAAGATCCCGAATTCCTGACTGGCCTTCGTCTTGATGCGTGCAAAATATGCTGCGAGGCCGTAATAGTCGTCCTGGCCATAAGACTCAAACGGGTGGTGATGGCACTTCGCGCACTGCAGCCGTACCCCCATGAACACCTGTGCGGTGGTTTCCGCGAGATCGTCGGGATTGTTCGCCACGCGGTAGTAGTTTGCAGGGCCGTTGGTGAAGATCGAGCCCTGGGCAGTGACCAGCTCCTCGACCATCCGGCTTACGGGCATGTTGGAGCGGAACGCGTTGCGTAGCCACAAATTGAACGCGAGCATCCCCTGCGCACCAAGCTTATCGGCATTCACGCGCAGCAAGTCACCCCACTTTAAGCTCCAGAAATCGACGTACTCGGGTCGGTCGAGCGTGCGATCGATGAGCCGCGCGCGTTTGTCCGGTTCGCGGGACGCGACGAAGTCCTGGACTTCGCTCGGCGACGGGACGGTCCCGATGAGATCGAGCATGACTCGGCGAATGAACTCGGCGTCCGTGCAGACGCCCGATGGCGTCAATCCGAGCGATCGCCACTTGGCGGCGGCTTTTTCGTCCACGACATTCGTGACCACAAAGTCGAACGCCTTATCGCGGGCATAGGGAACGGTGAACCGGGCCATCGAGGCATGGCCCTGGTACCGAACCATGACGTTGGTCTCGCCCTGGCCGCCTGTACGCACCATACCGTTGGGCTCGAGCTTGACCACGCCCTCGTTCAGTGTGTCGAACTTGGCCTGCTCTGTGACGTCGCGGACCATTCCATTGCTTAAGGTTGCAACGACGACAAGGTGTTGCGCCTCGCCCACTTCCATGACCCTGTGCTCAGGGTAGACCTTGACCGCGGTCACCTTCGGGTCATCGGGCGAGGGAGCAGGTGCTCCCTGCTCCAGCCACAGTTGGATGAGCCGGTATTCCGGGGAGTCGATCTCCATTTTCTTACCCCCGCCGTGGGCAACGGTGAGGGTCGGCTTCATCAGCAGAAGGCTTTCCTCAGGCGCGAACGGCGTCACTCGCCGACCTTCGGCGCTCTTCACGATCGCCGTGTAATCCGGATCGGGTTCGAAACCGAGCAATGACAGCCGGAAGCCACCCTTGCCATGCTGGGAGCCGTGACACGCGCCCTGGTTACAGCCCAACTTGGTCAGCGCCGGGATCACCTCATTGCGGAAGCTCACGCGCCTTGGGTCGTGAGCGCCCCGAACCTCAACGGGGACAGTGGTGGTGAGTGCCCCCACGTGCACTTCGACCTCGCCCTTCCCATCATTGACGGGTCGGATCAATCCGGACGAGTCGACCCGGAGAATGTTCTCGGTCCGCGACTGGAATACAACTCGGCCCGTCACATCCGACTCGTCGCCGTCGCGTGACTCGCCGAGCACGACAAAGCGCTGCACGGCCTCGGGACCCGTGAGACGGACCTCGGAGGGGAAGACGCGAAGGCGGCTGGGCGCAGGCGACTCCGCGGCGGAGCCACCCGTCCCGATCATCCCCAGCGTAATCAACAATCCGAGCACGACGGATTTGCGCATGGGAGGAATTGGACCCGTCTTGATAAGATAAACCTGCGCCGGGCTTGCGCGATCCGGGCTGTCGCAAAGCCCGGCCAGCGCGCAAAGCCCGGTGCAAGGAGGAAGGACGCACAGGGTGGACGTTGGAAACACGCGACAGCGCTTGAGTACCTCGGTCTGCGCTTCAGTCGCGGGTTCAGTCCCAGTGTTTAACATTGCTTGGTCTTTCGTCCAAAATCAAGTAGAAAACCGCGAAGATCTCATGTTTTTTCTCAGCCCAAGCTTGCCATGATGCCGTAAGTCCAATCTTACCTTAAACTTCAAACTCGTGCTCGACGCACTCGAGTTGTGAGACAGACGATGTCCGTCCATGAGAGGTGCGTTGCCGCGGAGCGAGAGGTAGAAAGCGGTCTGGAGTTTCCACGGCGAAAGGGGTATCAACGTGCGATTCACGGCCAAGGACGGCAAGACTTGCAGCACGCAGGGCTTGGCGTTGCCCTAAAGAGGGGAGGGACGCCGGACATGGACGATCCGCCCAAGCTGAATTCCAGCGCTCTCGTTTCGTTCGGTGTGCGGTCCCGGATGCACCCGGAGCACGCGCCGGCGGCTTCTTCGAACGCCGATCACGCCACGCGAGGACGACGCGCAAAGCGTATCCTCGACGTCGTCCTTTCCGCCATCGCCCTGCTGGTGCTGGCTCCGCTTCTCGTCCCGTTGACGCTTGTGCTTCTGCTTACGTCCGGAAGGCCAATCTTCTACGTGCAGGAACGCGTCGGCCAGGGCGGCCGGGTTTTCCGGATGTTCAAGTTCCGAAGCATGAGACGCGACGCGGAGCAGGAATCCGGCCCTGTCTGGGCGAGGGACCGCGACTCCCGCTGTACCACGATCGGCGGTTGGCTCAGACGGACCAACCTCGATGAGGTGCCCCAGCTCTGGAACGTGCTCAAGGGCGATATGAGCCTGGTGGGACCCCGGCCGGAACGCCCCGTATTCGTCACTCAGTTCCGCAACGACTACCACGATTATGACTTGCGGCACAACGTGCCAGTTGGCCTGACAGGCTGGGCGCAGGTGCACGGCTGGCGTGGCCGAACCTCGCTCGAGAAACGGCTGGAATCCGACCTGGATTATATCGAGCGGTGGTCGTTCGGACTCGACGTGCGCATTATGTTCATGACCGTACAACACGTCGTCTGGGGAAAGACGTCGTGGGCCGCCGAGGCACCAATGACCACTCCGGCCATTCATCGATCCCGACACGCACTGCGAACGGCGCGGACCTGACGTACTCACGGTTTCTTGGGCTTGGCAGCCGACTGGTCGATCGTGAAATTCTCGAACCGGGCGTTGAACGGCTTCGGCGAGAGGTTGGAAGCAACGATTCCCAGGTAAACCTTTTCCGAAAAGACGGCGATCGCCGATTTCTTGACTGAGATCCAGGTTTTCCCGTCCGGGCTGTACGAATAGTCCATATCGTCGCCCTTGCGCGTCAGCTTCAGGATCACCGGTTTATCGGAGATTTCCTTGTACACCGGCTTGCCAGCGGTTCGGCCGTTGCGGCACGTCTCGATCAAGAGCTGATTGAGGAGCGGCTGATTCGGGCTGGCGGCGGCTGATCGCTCCAGCCTCATGAAGTTATCGGCGTTCTCCCAAAGGACGATCCCGGCGCCCTGAAACGCGATCGGGAGGTCCTTGAGCGGCTTCGACCCAGGCTTGATTCCACCTCCCACCGTGACCCGAACCTCAAAATCACCGCTGACCTCCATCACGCTCATCGGCGCATCGCGGTGGTTGAGCTCAGGACTGAGGATGTGGATTCCCGCGGGAACCGTCACGATGATGGCGCCGCCCTGGTTCCGCGAACTGGCAGATTGCGTGGGATCGACCCAGGGACCGAGGCCGGGGAACGTCGGCCCCTCGGCGGTCGGAACGGGTTTCGGTTCAACGTCTTTCTTCGGAGCGGTATTCAACGCCAATTCTTTCGACTTGTCGCCCTCCTGCGGTTTCGCGGCGTTGTCCGGCTTCGCAGCTTTGTCCGGTATGGCGGCGTTGTCCGTAGTCGGCTGGTTTGAAGCAACTTGTGGTGGGTTGGCATCCGAAGGGGACGGTGGCGTCTTCGACTTGTCCTCCTCTTTGGGTTTGGAGGGCTTCGCCTTTTTCTTCGGTGTCCCTCCACCCTTCCCCTTGTCTGACTTCCCTTTCTCAGACTTCACTTTTTCCGACTTCGGTGGTTCCGGAGCTTTCGTGGCCTTGGTGACCTCGCCTTTGGGCAGGGCGGGGGCGGATGTCCCATTGTTGGGATTGCCAGCGCTTGCACCTGAAGCGGTGCTGGGTGGCCGCCCCGTGGAAGCGATCAGGATCGGCTCTTCGTCTGCGGCCACTTCAGTGGGCCGGTGAGTGCTCAAGAAGGCGAAGAGGACCATTCCGTAAAGGAGGACGACGACGCCTCCCCCAGCGACGACCGCAGGCGAGGCGTAAACGTTGGGCGGAATATGAGACGTTGCACCCGGTCGGGTGGCAATCGTGCGCGGCTTGTGCACCGCCGGCTTTGTCGGCGCCGTAGCGGGCGCAGGGGTCCCCGTCGCAGACGCGGCTGGTGACGGGGTCGCCTGCGAGGATGTCGCCGGTGGTGCCACCGCAGAACTCGACCTGGCGGGTGTCACGGCGGAAGCCGCCTTGCCCGCAGTCACAGAGGATGCGGCCTTGCCTGCCGTCATGGCGGAAGCCGTCTTGCCTGGTGTGACGGCGGAGGCCGTTTTGACTTGCGAAGCCGATGGCAGAACCAAAGTTTTGCCACATTTGGGATTGGGACAGGTGACCCGTCCTCCCGTGAATGCGGCAGGCAAAGTGAACGGTTGTTTACACGAAGGACAGGTAATTGGACCCGCCATGCGTCACCCCGGACTGGCCAACATGCGTGATTCGCTCTGGAGACTTGGTACTTTGATGCTAGGTCGTCGGAACCCTTGCTGTCAACACGCTGAACACCGCAACACGGCGCCTTGGCCCCGCGGATCAGTCCGTGGGATGGCCGCCCACGACGTCGACGCCCGGACGAAAAAGAATCACGCGCGATCTTCCAATCACCAGTCTGGGTTTACTCTTCCAACTTCCAGCCGGTACGGCGTTCGGCATAGAGACGCTTTGCTGAACCGGTGGTTTGCGAAGACTCGGCAATTGTCGAGTCCGCGTTCCTCGATTGATAGCGCACAGATGAACGGCATTTTTTGATTCGGGTGCGGGTCTGGAATCACGCATGCAGGAGAATAATCCCCCGTTGTCGCGCATCGTACCTGTCGAGAGAGGCGGAACGCCGATGCGTGAACCCGAAGACCATCTGCGGCTCCAGCCGCTCGAAGAGGGATCGGCCGGGCGGGGAACGTTGGAACCGTCGCGGGTCGAGAGCCTCTTTCACGAGCACGCCATGGAGGTCAGGCGGTTTGTGCTGGGGATCGTTCGCGACCCGGAGGTTGCGGCGGACGTTCTTCAGTCGACCTTCGCCAAGGTGGTCGAGTCCGGGCACACGGCTCGGGCCGAAACCCTGAAGGGCTGGCTCTTCCGCGTCGCGTATCACGAAGCCTTGACCGCTCGTAGACGGGATCAGACCCGCGCGGAGGGGCAACGCAAGCTGGCTTCGTTTTGCACGAACACCAGCGATCGACCGGAGGACCGGTTGATTCAAGGTGAAACGATCGAAGCGGTTCGCAAGGCCCTGGATGATCTTCCCAACGAACAACGCCGGGTCGTCTGGGCCCGGCTCTACGAGGATAAGACCTTCGCCACGATCGCCCAGGAGTTCGGAGTACCGCTCGGCACGGTGCTGACACGAATGCGGTTGGCTCTGGACAAGATGCGGCGATCTCTCGGGACTGGAGTTTGATCATGCGGCCGGATGCGAGTTCCGATCTGTCCTGGCTGGCGCTCCGCTACATTTGCGGCGAGCTGTCCGACGCCGAAACCGCGGCCTTCGAGCTGCGGCTCGACGAAGATCAAGCCGCCCGCGAGGCCGTGGCCCGGGCCGTGGAGTTAGCGGGAGCCGTGGTCTCATTGCCACGCGACGCGTCGCAGATTCTACCAGCGCCACGGCGACCGCTTGTGGCCACGGTGCCACGTTGGATTCTCGCCATAGCGGCCAGCGCTTTGTTCTTGATTGCGCTGCGGAGCGTTTGGCACGACAGGTCTCATCCCACCGCAAAGCCCGCCGCGCCGTCCGCCGCCCTCGCGCTGGCGTGGTCAGGCGTACATGAAGACGAGGACAAGACGGCTGACCTGCTGGAATGGCTCGATGCGGCGCCGCAGGGTGTCGAGACGCACCTCGCCGCGGTCGACACGGCCACCGTGTCGGACTCGGACGTGCCGGATTGGATGCTCGAAGCAGGGTCGCTCACGGGGAGCGCGGGCCTTTCGGAACGAAAGGAGAATTGAACCGTGCGCGTCATCGTCGCGGTCTTCGGCCTGCTGTTCGCTCTCACCGTCGCGGCATTCGCCGCGGATGGAGAGAACAGTACGCGTCCATCGGCTCCGACAAGCCCGAAGAAGGCCCAGACCGACGTCTCCTCGGAGCGTGAGCGGATGGCGCTGGAGTTCGTTCGCGATAATCATGCCGAGCTCGCCAAGCTTCTCGAACAGCTCAAGCCCATGCGGCCAAGCGAATACAATCGGGCCATCCGTGAGATTGCCAACGTCAGCGAAACGCTTGCCAGACTGAAGGATCGCGATCCGAAGCGTTATGAGATGGGCCTCGACCTCTGGAAAGCCAAATCACGCGTCGAACTGCTCACGGCAAAGCTCGTCAATGGGCCCAATCCCTCTGTGGAGAGCTCGCTTCGGGACGCCGTCGCGCATCAGTTCGAGATTGAGATCGCGGTGCAGAAATACGAGCGTGAGCGGGCGAAGGCCCTGGTCAAGAAGTATGACGAAACCATCGAGCGGCTCGAATCGAATCAGCAAAAAATGATCGAGTCACGCTATCAAGGGTTTTTGAAGCAAAGTCAACGTGCGCGTCGCCAGGACGCGAACAAGTCCGTGCCGGCCAAGCCGGTTCCAGCCAAGAAGGGGGATAGCAAGGCATGATTCACCGCTTCGCCACGATCGGCGTCGCCCTGTTCCTGGCCGCGAGCGCGGTCCCCGGCAGCGCCGCTGAGTTGATTCGCCCGATCCAGGAGCGCTTTGCGCCCGAGGACGTCGAGGAAGTCCCCGATTTCCAGCGCCACGTCTTGCCCCTCATGGGCCGCCTCGGCTGTAACGGCCGCGCGTGCCACGGCTCGTTCCAGGGCCGCGGAGGGTTCCGGCTCTCGCTTTTCGGCTACGACTTCAAGATGGACCACGAGGCCCTGCTCAAGAACGACACCAAGCGCGTCGTGCGCGACAATCCCGACCTGAGCAAGATCCTCCAGAAGCCCACGCTGGCCATCCCCCACAAGGGCGGCAAGCGGATGGACGAGGAGAGCTGGCAGTTCCGGGTGCTCCTCCGCTGGATCGAAGGCGGTGCGAAGAGCGTCGACAACCCCGTCGCGTTCGAGAAGCTCGAAGTCATTCCCACCGAGATCCAGTTCCAGAAGCCCGGCGAAACCGTCCAGCTTCAAGTGATTGCGCACTGGGCGGACGGAACGCGCGAGGATGTCACGTGCATCACCCGCTATCGCACGAACGACGAGTCCATCGCCGAGATCAACGAGACGGGGCTCGTCACCAGCAAGGGGATGGGCGACTCGCACGTTGTCGCCTTCTACGACAACGGGGTCGCGGTCACTCAAGTGATCATGCCCGTTTCCGACCTCGTCGGCGCGAAGTACCCCAACGTGGCGACGCCCACGGAAATCGACCGCCATATCGTCACGAAGCTGAAGAAGCTGGGCATCGTTCCCTCGCCGGTCTGCTCCGACGCTGAGTTCCTGCGCCGGGTGAGCCTCGACATGACGGGCTCCCTGCCGACGCCGGCCGAGGTCGAGGCGTTCCTCAAAGATTCGTCGACGACGAAGCGCGAGGCGAAGGTCGACGAGCTGCTCGCACGGCCGACGTACGCCGCGTTCTGGACCTCGAAGTTGTGCGATCTCTCGGGCGCTTCGCCCAAGAACCTGAACGTCGGGATGGGCGGCATCACGAACGAAATGACCCGCCACTTCTATGAGTGGATCTTCAAACGCGTTAACAGCAACATGCCCTACGACGAGCTGATCGCAGGGATGGTCCTTGCCACGAGCCGGAAGCCGGGCGAGAGCTACGAGGACTACATCAAAGCGCAGACCGCCTACTATCGCCAGAAGGATCCGGCCGACTTCTCCGACCGCGAAACGATGCCGTACTTCTGGACCCGGCGCAATCTGCGAACCCCGGACGAGAAGGCTTTGGGCTTCAGCTACACGTTCCTCGGTGTGCGGCTCGAATGTGCCCAGTGCCACAAGCACCCGTTCGACCAGTGGACCCAGGACGACTTCAAGCAATTCACCGCGTTCTTCGCGCCAGTCACTTACGGAACCGCACCCGATGCGCGGGAGGCCGTCAAGAAAATCCGCGATGAAATCGGCGATCCCAAGAAGCTGGGCGGTCAGTACCAGCGCATCCTGAATACCCGAGTGAAGGAAGGGAAAGACGTTCCCTGGCAGGAACTGTTCATCAACAACAATCGCCGGCCCGGACAGGGGCGGCCCAATCAAATCAAGCAGGCCCAGGGGAGTCGGGTGATCACGCCGAAATTGCTGGGCGGCGAAGAGGTCGTGCTGTCGGGAACCGACGATCCGCGCAAGCCTCTCATGGACTGGATGCGCCGGAAGGATAATCCCTACTTCGCGAAGGCGTTTATCAACCGGGTATGGGCCGTTTACTTTGGTCGGGGCATTATCAATCCGCCCGACGACATGAACCTCGCAAACCCGCCGAGCAACGCTGCGTTGCTCGATATGCTGGCCGAGCAGTTCATCGACCACGGCTTTGACATGAAGTGGCTGCACCGCACGATCGTGCTGAGCGACGCCTACCAGCGGAGCTGGCAGACCAACGATACCAACAAGCTCGACGAGCGCAACTTCAGCCACGCCATCGTGCGCCGGTTGCCGGCAGAAGCGCTCGTTGACGCGGTCGCTCAGTCGACGGCCGGCTCGGCCGATCTCGACAAGGCCCACGGCAATGTCGCTGACCGGGCCATCGGCGCAACGGGAAGTCTCGCCGGCGCCCGCAAAGGCGGCAGCAACTACGCCGCGAAGGTCTTTGGGCGTTCCGAACGGGAAACGAACTGCGATTGCAGCGCCTCGAACGAGCCCAACCTCCTCCAGTCGCTATATCTCCAAAACGACCAGGAAACTCTCGCCGCCATCGAGCGCAGGGCGGGCTGGCTCGATGAACGCGTCGTCTCGGCAAAGAGCAAGCGAGCAACGCTCGACAGCGACGAGAAGGCGGTCGCGCTCCTGACTGTCCAGGCCTCGGCGCTCGAAAAGAAGATCGGGGCGCTCTCGGACGCGGACAAAGAGAAGCAACTCGACAAGCTCCAGTCGCAGCTCAAGAAGACACACGAAGAGCTGGCGACGCGTCGGAAGCGGGTCGAGGAAGCCAAGGGGAACGTCCCGGCGGCGTTCGACGCCGACCAGGTCATCGTGGAAGCGTACGAGCGAACGCTCTCACGCCGGCCCTCGTCGGCCGAGACCGAACTGGCCCGCGACTACTTCCGCCAGGCTGGCGACGATGCGAAGGGCATGCGCGACCTGCTCTGGGCGCTGCTCAACACCAAGGAATTCATCACCAACCACTGAGATAGGGTTTGCACGACAACCTGGCCGACCCCGCGACGGAGTGGGGCCGGCAGAACCACCGAACTTCACTCGTTCCGTATTCCCACACCGATCGGTATCCCCAAGGGAGACGCTCATGGCGATCAACGATTTCTGCGACGGCGTCCGACGACGTGATTTCCTCCGACTGGGCATGATCGGAGGCGCGGGCCTAACGCTGGCCGATTATCTCCGGCGCGTGGAGGCCGGCGAGGTCCAGACGGGCAAAGCCACGTCGGCGATTTACATTTACCTCGCCGGCGGGCCGACCCACCTCGATACGTTCGACCTCAAGCCAAACGCCCCCAAGGAATATCGGGGCGAGTTCAACCCGATCGCAACCAATGCGCCCGGCGTTGAGATCAGCGAACACCTGCCCAAGCTGGCCAAGTGCGCCGATAAGTTTGCGATTCTCCGGGGCGTGAGCCACACCCTGGCGGCGCACGACCTGGGCACGAAATACATGATCACCGGCAATCGCCCGCTCCCCTCGCTCGACTTCCCCGGCGTAGGCGCTGTCGTGAGCAAGGAGCTGAGCGGCCTTCGCGACATTCCCCCGTTCGTCGCCATCCCGAATACGCCGCAGGTCGCGGGGTTCCTCGGTGTGGAGTACACCCCGTTTAGCACGACGAGCACGCCGCGACCCGGCCAGCCATTCTCCGTGCGAGGGATCAGCATCGGCCGCGGCCTGACGATCGCCGAGATCGAGAAGCGCCAGAACCTGCTCAAGGGGCTCGACACCACGTTCCGCGGGTTCGAGAAGAACAGCGACCTGATCAACGGTCTCGATCGTTTCTCACAACGGGCCTACGACATCATCAGCTCGCCGCGCTCTCGCGAAGCGTTCGACATCAGCCGGGAGTCGCCGGGGATTACCTCGCTCTTCGGCGAGAACACCCTGAGCCAGAGCTGCCTGCTCGCCACGCGCCTTGTGGAAGCGGGTACGCGGTTCGTCACCTTGACCTACGGCGGCTGGGACACCCACGACCAGAACTTCACCAAGCTCAAGACCAAGAACCTTCCGGAGCTGGACGACGCCCTCGCCGGCCTGTTCACCGCGCTCGACCGGAAGGGTCTACTCGAGAAGACCGCCGTGATCGTCGCCGGTGAGTTCGGGCGCACCCCGAAGATCAACGACCGCGCCGGCCGCGACCACTATCCGCGGGCGATGTTCACCGTCATGGGCGGCGGCGGCATCAAGGGCGGCCAGGTCATCGGTGCCAGCGACGACAAGGGCACCGGCCCCGCCTCCGGCGATGGAATTTCGCCCGACAACGTGATCGCGTCGCTCTATCACACGCTCGGCATCGACTTCAGCAAGGAATACCGCACGCCGACGGGCCGGCCAGTAGCGATCGCGCGGTATGGAAACGTCGTCAAGGAGTTGTTCTCCTGATGGAGAACGCACCCCGTTCGCGTCTATCATGAGTCCAAACGCCGGCTCCACGTGGAGGCGGCGTTTTTTTTGTGTGCAACATGATCAGCCGGTCGAAAGGGAAGCGACTAGTTGTATAGCTCGTCGCTGCTGAGCGCCGAATTCGGCACGGAGACACCACAATCGGTAGCGGCAGTGAGCAATCGTGCCTCCCATTCGTCACACGGATTCACCGTCGATGCGTCAGCAAGAAAGCGCTCTCGCAGTACCCTGATAGCAAGTGTTTCCGGGTCGACGCCGAGACGGCGGGCCGATTCGATAAGAGCCGTCGCCAATTCCGAGCTGAGATGCAGCGTCATTTCCGTGCTACCATGCCTCCGAAAACCCGCGTCTATGCCAGGATCGGCTTGACCACCTTGCCGGCGACGTCCGTCAGCCGGAAATCCCGTCCCTGGAAGCGATACGTGAGCTTCTCGTGGTCGATCCCAAACAGGTGCAGGATCGTTGCATGCAGATCATTGACGTGCACGATATCCTGAACCGCCGCATAGCCCAGCTCGTCCGTCGCGCCGTGCGAGATACCACCCTTGATGCCGCCGCCGGCCATCCAGAGCGAGAACCCCTTGATGTGGTGATCGCGGCCGCTGCCCTGTCCCATGGGCGTGCGACCAAACTCGCCGCCCCAGATGATCAGCGTTTCGTCGAGCATCCCGCGCTGCTTGAGGTCCTTGATCAACGCGGCGGCGCCGCGGTCCACCTCTTCGGCCGTGCCTTGCACGTCGCGCTTGATGGAGCCGTGGTGGTCCCAGTCCTTGTGATAGAGCTGGATGAACCGCACTCCGCGCTCGGCCAGGCGACGCGCCAGCAGGCAGTTCGCCGCAAACGAGCCGTCAGCCCCTTGAGTGCCGTAGAGCTCGAGAATGTGTTTCGGCTCGCTGGAAAGGTCGATGAGCTCCGGAACACTTGTTTGCATCCGGAACGCCGTTTCGTAAGCACTGATGCGCGTGGCGATCTCGGGATCGTCCACAACGTCATTTTCAAGCGCGTTGAGCTGCTGAATCGACTCGACAACCTCGCGCTGCTGGTCGGCCTTGACCCCCTTCGGCCGGCCAACGTAGAGGACGGGGTCACCCTTGGAGTGGAATAGCACACCCTGGAAGCGGCTGGGCAAGAACCCACTGTGCCACTGTCGCGCGGCGATCGGCTGCGACTGACCGTACTTGCCCTGAGAGGTCATGACGACAAAACCGGGGAGATCGTCGCTCTCACTGCCCAGCCCGTAGTTGAGCCAGGACCCCATCGCCGGACGTCCGGAGATAGTCGTTCCGGTGTTCATGTAAGTGTGCGCGGGGTCGTGGTTGATCGCCTCAGTGACCATCGAGCGGATCACGCAAAGCTCGTCGGCGACCGACCCGATGTGGGGAAAGATCTTGCTGATCTCCTGGCCCGACTCGCCGTAGCGCTTGAACGCATGCTGAGGGGGAAAGCAGGTGAGCTTCTGACCCTGCAACTGGGCGATGGGCATCCCCTGAGTGTACGAGGCCGGCATCGGCTGGCCGGCCATCTTGGCGAGAACCGGCTTGTAGTCGAGCGTCTCCAGGTGCGAAGGTCCGCCCGCCATGTAGAGGTAAATGATCCGCTTGGCCTTGGGCGCGAAGTGCGGTTTGCTCAGTGCACCCTTCCAGTGGTCGACCTGGACCTTGATCTCGGCCCCTGGCAAGAGTCGCGGGTTGAGCAGCGAGGCCAGCGCGAGCGAGCCGATCCCACGGGCAGAGCGGCCGAAGAGCGTGCGGCGGGTGACGCGGCTTTGATGGTCGGCAAAAGGATTCATCGCTCAGTTCCTCGTGATAGTCTCGTGGAGGTTCAGAATCACCCGGGCGGCCTCGGTCCAGGCCGCAAGCTCGGCCACATCAAGGTCGGCCGGGGCGGGGCGGTCGCCGACGTGCAGTAGTTCGTTCGCCGCGGCGCGGTCCGCCTGGAACTGTTCGTGCTGGTGCTGGACAACTTTCGATAGCAACGCCACCTCGTTGGCACGCGCCGGGCGGCTCAACGCAATTTGGTACGCACGTTGAATGCGCGACTCGGTTGTGCTTCCCCCTTCGCGCAGGATCCGTTCGGCAAAGGCGCGCGACGCTTCGACGTAGGTCGGGTCGTTCAGGAGTACGAGCGCCTGGAGCGGAGTGTTCGAGCGCGGGCGCTGAACGACACATTCTTCCCGGGTCGACGCGTCGAACGCGAGCAGGCTCGGGTGGAGAAACGAGCGCTGCCACCAGGTGTAAAGTCCGCGCCGGTACTCGTCGGGACCGTGGTCGGCCACGTACTCGCGACGGGGGAAATTGAGGTGGGCCCAGTAACCTTCCGGCTGATAGGGCCTCACACTGGGGCCGCCAACCTTTGCGACGAGCAACCGACCGATTGACAGTGCGTTGTCGCGGACCATCTCCGCGTCGAGTCGGAACCGGCCCTGTCGCGCCAGCCATAGGTTCGCCGGATCCTTCTGGCGGAGTTCCTCATGGGCGACCGACGACTGGCGGTAGGTTCCCGAGAGCAGCATGAGCTTGAGCATCCGTTTGACGTCCCAACCGTTCTCCATGAAATCGACAGCGAGCCAGTCGAGCAGATGCGGATGCGTCGGCAAGGCGCCTTGAGAGCCGAAATCTTCGAGCGATGAGACGATCCCCTGGCCGAAGGCGAGCTTCCAGAGCCGGTTCACGAACACACGGGCGACCAGGGGGTTGTCACGGGCTACGAGCCAATGAGCAAGGTCGAGCCGCGTCGGCCGGCGGTCCGTGACCTCAAGGCCGCCGAGCGAAGCGGGCACCGTCGGCGTCACAACCGGGCCGCTTTCATCGAGCCAGTTCCCGCGCGGCAGGATGCGCATGTCGCGCGCGGGCATCGTTTCCGCGACCAGAGTCGTGGGGAGTGCCTTTTCGAGCTGTTCCTTCCGTTGCTTCAGCCCGGCGATGGCCTTACGTGTGGGCTCGAGGGAGGGAGCGATCGTCCGATGGAACGCCGCGATCTCCTGTTTCTGAGCGTCCGACCGCTTGTCCGGCTCAATCGCCAGGATAGCCGCGATGTTCTTGGGCCACTCCGAACCGTCAGCGCGAATCGGACGGGCCGCGTCGGTGGCGCTGAATCGGAAATGACCGATGGTGTGCTGAGTGCCATAATTCATGTGGAGGGTGACGGTCAGTTCGACGGGTGTGGTCTCCCCGAGGTCGCTCGCCGCCTCGAACACCGCCGTCTGCGGTTTTCCGGCGTTTGGAAGAATGGCCCAACCCGACCCGGGCTTGCCGTCGGTGGTATTCGCGATTGCAAACCCGTCCTGCGAGTGAGTCGCCGTCACGCTCGACCAGGCCGCGTTCTTGCCTCCGATCGAGACAACGAGCTCATCGAGCACGAAATTCCCGTTGCCAGTCCGACCTGGACCACTTGCCGGCAGCGAACCGTCCGGGAGAACCTCCAATCGGAGAGCCGTCAGCTTGGGACGATCGGCCTTGAAGGTCAGCGTGTACGAGTCGCTATCCGGATTGTTCCCGGTCGCCAGGACCGAGCCGTCTTCGAGCGTCGAGAGCGTCGCGCCGTTTTGGGACTTCGCTTCGACCGGCCGCAACACGTTCCATTCGACCTTGCGCGTCTTGGCGGCCACTTCCCATTCCGCCTGCGCCGAGGCAAGTTCGGCGGTCGGCGTGTCGAGCACTTTTTGGTGGCCCGCGATCTCCGCATCGAGCTGGCGCAGTTGTTCCTTTTGCTCGGGCGACGGCATCTTCACCTGCTCCTGCCGTCCCACCGCGCGCTCTTTCAGGTCAGCGAAGAACGCCTCGAAGCTGTAGAATTCCTTCGTCGTGAACGGATCGTACTTGTGGTCGTGGCACTCGCTGCACCCCAGCGTCGACGCCAGCCACACCGACCCGACGTTGCGCACCCGGTCGGCCGCATACTTGGCCATGTATTCCTTGGCCTGGGCGCCTCCTTCCTCCGTCGTCTGAAGGAGCCGGTTGTAGCCGGAGGCAATCCTCTGTTCGTCGGAGTTGTTGGGGAGCAAGTCGCCCGCGAGCTGTTCGATCGAGAAGCGATCGAATGGCATATTGTCATTGAACGACTTGATGACGTAATCGCGATAGAGCCAGAGGTCCCGAGGGTTGTCGCTGTGATAGCCCGCGCTATCCGCGAAGCGAACCAGGTCAAGCCAGTAAACCGCCATCCGCTCGCCGTACTGAGGAGTGGCCAGCAGCCGATCGACGAGCTTCTCGTACGCGTTCGCGTCGTTGTCGTTGACGAACGCGCTGACCTCGTCGGGCGTCGGCGGCAGTCCTCGCAGATCGAGGCTGAGCCGGCGGATCAACGTCGCTCGGTCGGCCTCGGGCGAGGGCTTGAGGCCTCGTTCGTTGAGCTTGTCGAGGATGAACCGGTCGATATCGTTCTTCACGAATGGCGCCGCGGGAACATTGGGGACCGCGGGTCTCGTCGGCTTCTGATAGGCCCAGTGCCCCTTCCACTCGGCCCCCTCTTCGATCCAGCGCTTGATCGTATCAACCTGGGACTTTGTGAGTGTCTTGCCCGACTTCGGGGGCGGCATGCGCTCCGCTTCATCATCCGACGCGATTCGGACGTAGAGCTCGCTCTCATCGAGCTTGCCCGGAACGATGTTGGCGTAGCCGTCGGCCTGCTTGAAGAGCCCGTCCTTTGTGTCCAGCCGAAGGTCGGCCTTGCGCTTCTTCTGGTCGGGGCCGTGACACTGGAAGCAAGTCTCGGAGAGGATTGGCCGGACATCGCGATTGAAGTCGACGGGGGCGTCGGCGCGTGCGACGGCGGGGCCAAGGCAAAAAATCACCAGCAATCCGGTGGCCTGGAGAGCTCTCATCATTCGCTCCATCGGGAAGCTGCTGGGCAGGTTTTGTGAGGCAGGGCGGCTCGGAAGCCGGCACGATCCGGTACACGTGGCGGTACCCAGACACTTCCCAGAATACTCGAACGGAACGGAAGCTGACAACGGCTGGCGAAAGCCACAGCGCGACGGTCCCGGTCTCGACATTACGCACTCATTCCCAGATGTTCTCTGGCGTAGCGTAGCGATTCACGCACGTTGTCATCTTCGCGCTTGAGCTTTTCTTCCTGGCTTAGGTTTGATACGCGAGGCAACGGCGTTTTTGCCAGATGGTCCCGGACCGTGTCGAGCGCGTGAGCGACGGATTGAGCCGGCGCGTCCTTCATCGTCTCCCAGTATTTCGACGTTCGGTAGGGGATCTTCAACGGGTCGCGCGTAATCATTTCGAGATTGAAATTGATCTCTGGACGCGCCCGGCGGAGCGTACGGACGATCCGCGGCAGATCGAGGAATCCCTGCCCCAACGGAACTTCGGACAGCAAAAACCCGTCCGCATAACGCTCGACAGCCATGTCCTTGAGATGAGTGGAAAACGCCCAGGGGGCGAGTGCCTCGATGGTCTCCATGGGGTCTTCCAGGAGCGCCAGATTGTTGCCCGTATCAATGCACACCCCGATTTGCGGACTATCAAGCCGTTCCAGGAGTTCGATCAGTTCCGGCGTTCGAAAATCCTTGTGGTTTTCGATCGCGAGCTTGAATCTCCAGGAATTGTTGCGTCTCCAGTTGTCAAGGAGCGGCTTTACGAGCGATAGCGATTTGTAGGCCTGGTTCTTAAATGCCCGGAACTCAGACGCGGTCGCAAAAACCTCGTAGCGGCGACCGGACAGAAGCGCGGTGCGTATCACGAATTGCGATAATTGATCCGATCGTGCGAGTTGGAACAACTTGTCGTTAAAATCATCCACCTGAGTCCGGTTTCGTGGTAGCGTGGCTGAGAGCTCGAGATACATATCATGCTCTACGAGATTCGTGCGCAGATTCTTTACATCCTCGTCGCTGGGGTCCCCGAGATCCAACTGCACCCCTCCGGCGCCCCGCTCGGCGCAGAGCTTCACGAATTCGCTCGCGTCGATTTCTCCAACATTTCCCCTCGCGCGCGCCATCGCGTTTCGGATCGTATACGAATGTGAAACGATCCCCATCGTCGAGCGCGCTCTCTCCTCAGCGCGAAGCATGCGTCCGCCAAGCAGGGCGGCGGTTCCCGCGATGAGGAATTCACGGCGGTTGGCAATCATGAGAGGACTCCCAGGTTCTTGAGCTCACTGTCCCAGGGCGCTCGATAAGGACGCACCAGCCACTTCGCCGCCTCGGGATCGTCGACAATCGTCTCCCGCTCTGCATCCCAGCGTACTTTTCGCCCCAGCCGCAACGAGATGTTCGCGAGGTGGCACACTGTCGCTACCCGGTGCCCGCTTTCGACGTCCGATACCGGCTGCCAGCGAGTCTTTACACAATCCAGGAAGTCGCGCACATGCCGCCGGAACTGGTCGAGGTCTTTGCCCGACTCGTCCTTGACGGGCTCCGTCCAGAACGCATCAGGAGGCGCGGTTTCAGCGCGCTGGGGACCTCCCACGGGATGTGCACCCGCAAACCTGGGCACCGCGCTCTCTGGGTTGATCTTCCGATCGGGTGTTACAACGAACCCTGACCGCGAGATCGCCAGACTTCCCTTCGACCCGAAAAACTCGGTGGGCCAGGGCGTGCCGACGATTCCTCGGGCTGCCTCCCGGTGCGACCACGACGCCGTGAACCCGGGGTACTCGATCAACGCGTCCTGCGTGTCCGGCGTCTCTCCGTTATCCGTCAGGCAGAACCGGCCCCCTGTGCTCGACACGGCGAGCGGGGCCTGAACGTTCAAGCTCCAGTGCAAAATATCGAGCGCATGCTGCCCCAGGTTGGTCATCTGACCGCCCGAGGTGTCCCAGAACCAGCGGAAGTGATACAAACCTCGGTGGGGATTGTACGGACGCTTGGGCGCCGGCCCGAGCCAGAGGTCCCAGTCCAGCTCGGCGGGTGGTTCCTCATCAGCCGGTGTACCGAAGCCGGGCATGATGTTGCGGTAGGCCGCCATGCGTACGGAGCTGACTTTGCCGATGTGTCCTCCCTCGATGAGGGCCTTCGCACGCTGATAGTGCGGCCCGGAGCGCTGCTGAGTCCCGACCTGGACGACTCGCTGATAACGCTTCGCGACGTCGACCATCCAGCGCCCCTCGCGCACGAAGAGCGTCAAGGGTTTCTCAACGTACACGTCTTTCCCGGCCGCACAGGCGAGCATGGTCATCAACGCGTGCCAGTGATCGGGCGTCGAAACGACGACCGCGTCGATGTCCTTGCGCTCGAGCAGGGCACGAAAATCGCCATATCCCTTCGCTCCGGCACCGAGCACCGAGACCGCCTCCTCTCGGCGACCACGGTGGACCTCGGCGACGGCCAGAAGCTGTGCGTCATCTTGCGCCTGAAAGTCCAGAACGTGCCGCTCACCAATAAGTCCGAAGCCGATAAAGCCGACGCCGACCCTGTCGTTGGCGCCGAGCACGCGGCGGTAACTTGCGGCCGACAGCACCGCTCCCGCCTGGACAAACGCCCTGCGACTGACGCCTCGGACTTCTCGCCCTTGGTCGGACATGCGTGGCGACTCCGGTTTGGTGCGACAGATCGACATCCCCCAGGTTACTCCCCACGATCGGCGCGGCAATGGGGTGTCGCCGTTTTGTGAGGGACGGGCGCCCGCGGTTCCGCGCAGCCGTTTCGGCAGACGGTTGCCGACGAACCGTTCGGCTGGCAAACTGTGCTCTGGTCGGCGAGGCACCGGTCGGGGACGCGTTCCAGGCGGAGTGACACCATGAAACGACTTTGCGCGCTTGTTGGAATCGGCATCCTACTCAACGGCCAGGCGGTGCTGGCTCAATCCCCCGCGGAACTGGCGCGGACAGCGGCGTACACGGCTGCGCTCCAGAACCGTGACGGCGGATTCGGTGCCGCCGCGGGCCAGAGGTCTTCTCTGGGAGCAACTTCCTCGGCCATCCGCATCTTGAAGTACACGGGCGGATCGATCCCCGACGTTCTTGCCTGCATCCACTACGTCAAGTCCTGCGCCGACGGCGCAACGGGCGGGTTCCTGACCGAACCCGGCGGTAAGCCTGACGTACGCACAACGGCCGTCGGATTGATGGCGGTCGCGGAGTTGAAGATCCCATCGGACGAACTCGCAGAAAAGGCCATCGACTATTTCGAAAAGAACGTTCACTCATTCGAGGACATTCGGATTGCTGTCGCCGGTCTCGAAGCCGTGAAGAAATCAACGCACGAGTTCGAGAAATGGACCGCTCAGGTTAACGCAACTCGGAACGCGGACGGCACCTGGGGCAAGGGACCGGGCCAGGCGCGCGACACCGGCGGGGCCGCCGTCGCCTTGTTGCGAATGGGAGTCAAGCTCGATCAGCGCGAGGCGGTCCTCAACAACCTGAAAGCCGCCCAGCGTGCCGACGGCGCCTGGGGAAAGGACGAAGGCCCCTCCGACCTCGAGGCCACGTACCGCATCATGCGGGCGTTCTACATGATGCGCGAGAAGCCCGATCTCGACCGTCTCGTCGAGTTCATTGCACGCTGCCGGCACTCGGACGGCAGTTACAGCACAAGGGCCGATAATCCCAACGATCGCGGCGGTACCTACTTCGCGTCGATCATCCTCCACTGGGCGCGCTTGCTGAACGGCGAACCGGCTCTGCTGGAGACGGCCGGGTTCGCGCCGCTCTTCAACGGCAAGGATCTCGCCGGCTGGGAGGGAGACACGTCGCTCTGGTCCGCTCGCGACGGAATGCTCGTCGGCACGTCGCCCGGCCTGAAGCACAACGACTTCCTCGCAACGACTCGGAACTTCGACGACTTCAACCTCAAGCTCTGCTTCCGCCTGATCGGTTCCGACAGCAGCAACAGCGGTGTACAGTTCCGGAGCGTCCGCATTCCTGGCCACGAGATGTCCGGCTACCAGGCGGACATCGGGCAGAATTACTGGGGCGCCCTGTACGACGAATCGCGACGCAACAAGGTCCTCGTGCAGCCGAGTGAGGCCGCGGTCAAAGGGCTCCACAAGACCGATTGGAATGAATACGTGATCCGCGCGGTGGGGAATCGGATCACGCTCCGTTTGAACGACATCGAATCGGTCAAGTTTGTGGAAGAGGATCCCAAGATCGCGCAGAACGGCAAGATTGCCGTTCAGATCCATGCCGGCGGCCCCATGCAGATCCAGTTCAAGGATCTTTACATCCAGCCATATCCCCGCGCGACAGCCGAGAACCCCGACCATCCCGGCTTTCATACCAGGACCATCAAGACGGCAAAGGGAGACCGTAAGTACGTCGTCTACGTGCCCAGGGGATTCGATGGCTCGAGAGCCTACCCCGTGGTCCTTTTCCTGCACGGATCAGGACAGAAGGGAACCGACGGCCTGGGCGGCATTCAGGGAGGCCTCGCTCCGGCGATCGCCTCGCGGCCCGACGATTACCCCTTCCTCGGCGTCTTCCCGCAGGCGGAAGAGTCCTGGAAGGCCGACTCGGACGATGCCAGGAACGCACTGGCGGCGCTCGATGATGCCCTGACCCACTACAAAGGCAATCCCAAGCGAGTCGTGCTCACCGGCCTGTCCATGGGCGGGAGTGGAAGCTGGTCGATCGCCGCGGCCCATCCCGAGCGCTTTAGCGCGGTGGTGACGATTTGCGGAAGAGGGGACACCGAGACCGCCAATCGCTTCAAGACCCTCCCGCTCTGGGCGATTGTCGGCGACGGCGACAGTGACAAAACGGTCCTGAACATCCGGGACATGGTCACCGCGATTCGCGCCGCCGGAGGCCAGGCCAGACACACGGAATACCGCGCGGTCGGCCATAACAGTTGGGACCGGGCCTACAACGACCCAGCGGTCGTCGAGTGGATGCTCGCTCAGGCGCGGCCTTGAAATCCAGGTATACTCACGAGGGCGTATCCATGCAGGTTCATATCCGAGATCACGTTCTCCGCCTCTGCTCGTTGGCGTCGCTTGCGCTGTTCGCGGCACTGTCGTCATCCACGGTGTGGGCGCAGTCGCCAGCGGCCTCGGACATTCGCGATGAGGCGAAGCTGTTCTCGCCCGACGCGGTGTCCAAGGCAAAAGCCCGGCTCGCGCAAATCGATAAGACGTTCCAGGTCCCGGTCATCATCGAATCGATCGAATCGCTCCAGGGCGAGGCGCTCAACACGGCGGTCATCCGGCTCGCGCGACAGGCGGGCGCGCAGGGGATGTTCATTCTGATTCCCAAACGCGAAGCCAAGATCGAGACCAGGGTCGTCGCCAAGCTCGGGACCGTCTTTAGCCAGGTGGACTTGCAGGCGGTCAGCGATGCGTTCATCAACCAGTTCCGCCAGCGCGAGTTCGACGCCGGTCTGGAAAAAGGGATCGATTCCATCGAGAAGCTGATGGCAGACGCCAAGGCCAAAGGGAAGCTCGTACCAATCACGACGTCCAGCCTGATCGTCCGCAATCAGGTCCGGCTCACCCTCGACGGTGCGCGTCGCGTGATTGCGGGAGCCGAGGCCAAGGCAAAGGAACTGAACCTCAAGGTCAACATCGCCGTTGTGGACGACGGGGGACACATGATGGCCTTCGAGCGCATGGATGGTGCGCGCCCCGCGAGCGGCTACACCGCGACCACCAAGGCCGTCGCCGCCGCGACGTTCCGCCAGGCCACCGGCCCTTTCCCTGCGGGCGCGACCCAGCCTGACCTCTTGCTGAACTTGAGCCTTCAAAACGCCGCCGCCGCCAGCGGCGGGAAGGTGACGACACTCCATGGAGGTGTCCCCGTTGTCGTCGAGGGGCAGGTCATCGCGGGCGTTGGCGTCGGAGGCGGCACGGGGGAACAGGATGCCGCGATCGCCCGTGCAGGGATCGAGAGCTTCCTCGCGGACATCGAGGGGCACGGCTTCCTGGAACACGAATCGCCCTCAGCCCCCAAATAATCGAAATGGAGCGAGTTGCTCCAAAGCGGACAGTTTCTCAGATCGGGAGTTTGCGATGCGATCGGTCGTCAGATCCTGGTTCGTCGTTTCGGTTCTCATCACTTTCTGCGCCCTCACCAACCCCGGCATGGCCGCCGAGCCCATTCCGCACGCCCAGGACCGCCCGCCCAACCCCCCGATGACTCCTGCGGAAGCCATCAAACGGATGAAATTGCCAACAGGATTCCATGCCGAGCTCGTCGCGAGCGAGCCCGACATCGTCAATCCCGTCGCGATGACGTTCGACGAACGCGGTCGGATTTGGATCACCGAGAGCCTCGAATACCCCCGGCGCGAGGCCGGCCGCGGCCGCGATCGGGTCAAATTTCTCGAGGACACGGACGGTGACGGAAAAGCCGACCGTTTTACGGTCTTCGCCGATGGGCTGAACATCCCCTCGGGAATCGCCGTCGGCCACGGCGGCGTCTGGGTTGCGAACTCACCGGATATTCTCTTCTTTCAGGACACCGATGGCGACGGCAAGGCCGACACGAAAGAGGTCGTCGTCAGCGGGTTCGGCCGGAGCGACACGCACGAGCTGCCCAACTCGCTGACCTGGGGGCCGGACGGGTGGCTCTACGGCTGGAACGGCGTCTTCAACCCCAGTCACGTCGTCCACCGCGGGAAGACCTACGACTTCACGTGTGCCATCTTCCGGATCCATCCCAGGACCCGCGCGTTTGAGCTCTTCTGCGAAGGAACGAGCAATCCCTGGGGGATCGCGTGGAACACGGAGGGCGAAGCCTTCGCGAGCGCCTGCGTGATCGACCACTTGTGGCACTTGACGGAAACGGGCTACTACCACCGGCAAGGCGGCCCTTACCCGCCGTTCACCTGGAAGATCGATTCGATCGTCGACCACAAACACCAGAAGGCCGCGTACTGCGGCATCCATTTCTTTGACAGTGAGGCCTACCCACCCGAATACCGGGAACGCCTCTACATGGGGAACATTCACGGTAATTGCATCAACGTCGATACATTGAAGCGCCGGGGCTCAACCTACCGAGGCGAGGCGGCTCCCGATTTCCTGACCGCGAACGATGCCTGGTTCATGCCCGTCGTCCAGAAAACGGGGCCGGACGGCTGCCTGTACATCCTCGACTGGTACGACCGCTATCACTGTTACCAGGACGCCAATCGTGACCCCGCGGGCATCGATCGCCTCAAAGGGCGGCTGTACCGCATTCGCTATGAGCAAGCGCCGCGTGCCAAGCCCGAGGATCGGAGCCGTCGCGACCTCGCAGGGCTTCTCGCGCTCGCTCAAAGCGCGAACGTATACGACCGCGACATCGCACAGCGGCTCCTGACGGAACGGCTCCAGAATTCACCGGCGCCGGACGCCGTGAAAACGATCGAGTCGTTCATCATGGATGAAAGCCACGCGAGGAAATCGCGAATGCACGCCCTCTGGGCCCGCATTGGCGGCGGGTCGCTGGAGCCAAAGTTCCATCTCGCCCTCCTGGAGCACAAAGACGCGGCCTACCGCGCCTGGGGTGTCCGAGCGGCGGGCAATCAGCGGACCGTCGACTCGAGTGTGTCGAACAAGGTCAGCGAACTGGCCCACGATCCGGACCCGTCCGTCGTGCTCCAGGTCGCCATCGCCGCCGGGAAGATCGAGAGCATGCAGCCGTTCCCCGTGTGGTTTGTAATCCTTGCACACTCCGGCGACGATCCCCTGATCCCCCACATTGTCTGGCAGAATCTGCACCCGATGCTCGGACCTGAAGGTGACGTGTTCGCGCAACAGATCACACCCGCGCGCTTGAAGGAGTCACCCGCGCTGGTGGGGCTCATGCCTCGCGTCATGGAGCGCTTACTCGCCCGCAAGCATTCCGACCCCGCCGCGGTGACGACGCTGCTCAAGACGCTGATCGGCGTGGGTACCGGCGACACAACCGATTCGTCGCAGAAGGCGCTTGACGCTCTCTTCCGCCTCATCATGGCTGACGAGTTGGCAGGGCCGAAGCTGGCGCAGTTGCGAGCGGAGTTGCAAGGTCCGCTGAACGCCATCGTGAAAGGTAACCCGGACTCCCCCCTCTATTTCGACTCCGCCCTCGTAGCCTCCGCCTGGCAAGACCCTGAGGCACTCGCGGCGCTCAAGGCTGCTCTCGATCGAGGCAAGCTTCCCGATCCTCGTCGCCTCCAGGTCTTCAACGCGCTCATCGGCGCCCGCGATCGTGAGACGCTCGACCGCGTCGCGCGCGTGCTGGAAAACCAATCCGCGAGCTCAGCCGATTTTCGCGGCCAGCTCCTGGGTGCACTCGGCGAGCTTGACGACCCCAAAGTCGCTGACATCGTCCTCGCGCAGTTCCCGAAGCTCGAACCCACGGTCCAGCCCAGGGCGGTCGAGCTGCTGACCGAACGCACGAGCTGGAGCCTCGTGCTCCTGAAAGCCATCGGCGAGGGCAAGGTCCCAGCGAGCGCATTGAACCTGAACCAGGTCCGCAAGCTACTCGCCAGCAAGGACCCGGCTGTCGTTCAGCAGGTGAAGGCTCGATGGGGCACGGTACGCGAAGGACGTAATCCTCAGCGCGAGCAGATCATCTCCCAGATGCGCACGAATTTCCGGGGACAGCCCGGCGACGCCGCCGCCGGCCAGCAAGTCTTCAAACGTGTCTGCGGCCAGTGCCATAAGCTCTTCGGCGAGGGCCAGGACGTCGGCCCCGACATTACCAACAATGGACGGGGCTCGTACGAGCAACTTCTCTCGAACGTCTTCGACCCGAGCCTGGTCATCGGAGCGTCTTACCAGGCAACGACCGTCGCCACGAAGGACGGCCGCGTCCTGACGGGTCTGCTCGTCGAGGACAACGACCAGCGCGTCGTCTTGAAAGGGCAGGGGGGCAAGCTCGAAACCCTCGCCAACAAGGACATCGAAGAGCGGAAGATCGGTGCTCTTTCGCTGATGCCCGAGGACCTGGAGAAGCAGCTCAAACCGCAGGAGCTGGTCGACCTGTTCAAGTACCTCACGCTCGACAAACCTCCGACCGACAAGAGCGCTCGCCCGATCCCAGGGGCGGAGGAATTACACCGCCGTTGAGGGGTGAATGGTCGTCGACCGTCGCCACCATCCGGCTCCTCCCGCTTTGCAAGGGCGAGAACATATTAACTCCCCCCCTTGGGAAGGGGGGTGGGCATTGGCCGCCGCCCACCGCCAATGTCATTCGACGGTAGCGATATCGTCAATTCACACGGAGGAAAGGTCATCGCTCACGCGCTCGCCGGCACTTGGGGAATGTCTGTCGGTTTCAGTCAGAAAGGGTACCACTTTCTCGGTGAGGTGGGATCCACTCGCACGACACCGGTCCTGTCGTCCCAAACGCCCTACACCCTTGTGCTGAGGGCGTTTGGGACGACAGGACCGGTGTCATTGGAGTGTC
>DAIDJG010000420.1 GCA_027451445.1 Singulisphaera sp. | reverse complement strand
ATGCGTTTGGGATCGAGTCGCCACTCCTGCGCACGGGACCGCACAAGCCTCAGCGAGCGTTGGGCGTCCTGCAGCGGGACAAGGTGCGCGTCGTCACCCTTGCGTTTGGGGACGCGGTATTTGAGTACGACCCCAGTGACTCCAAGTGAGTTGAGCCAGGCCGAGACCTCCTCACCCTCCTTGTCCCAGGCCAGGTGCGTGTACCCGCCGCCGGGACAGATCACTACTGCGGCCCCAGTGTCTTGGTCCGCGGATGGGCGAAACACCACGATGGTCGGCCTCGCGACATCGGTGATTCTTTTGACTTCCGGTTGCCCGGGTTTGTTCGCGACAAGCTTCTCGGTACTTTCGTCACCCGCTTCACCGGGGGCCTTGCCGAACCAGAGCTCGAGCGTGAGCGGTTTCTCCCCCGCGCGGGCAAAGTCCGAAGCGCAAAGCATCACGACCACCGGAAACAAACAACCGAGACCTTTCATAAACCGCAAACCCTTCACGGGACGTAGAGGAATTCGTTGGCGTTGTAGAGTGCCCGGCAGAAAGCTGCAGTCCCCTGAGCTCGAATGAGGGCGACCGAACCGGACCATTCCTTATCGCTGGGTCGCCGGCCGAACGCAAGCAGGAAGCCGCGTTCCGCTTGCCGGGTGGGATCATCTCCCATCTCGCGCCGGAGCCGAACTGCGAACGACTCTCCCTGCGCCACGACGAACGAACTATTGAGGAGGTTGAGGGCCTGAAGAGCGGTCGTCGATACCGTTCGCCTGGGCATCACCAGCGCGGAGTCGGGGCAGTCGAACGCGCCGAGGGTGGGATCCAGTTGGCTTCGAGGTCGAAACTGGTAAACCATGCGCCGGAACTCGGGGGGACCGAGGACGACTTTCGGCTGATACACATGAACGTAGTTCGTGTTGTTTTCCCAGAGGTCGTAGCCCGGTCCTCCCACGCGGCGATCGAGCTGTCCGCTGGCACTCAGTATCGCATCGCGCAGAGGTTCGGCCTCCAGGCGGCGGGGAGACATCCGCCAGAGGAATTGATTGTCGCGATCGATCTTCAGCGCGTGGTCGTCGGCCCGGCTCGACTGACGGTAGGTCGCGGACAGCATGATGAGCCGGTGGATCGGTTTAAGTGCGAAGCCCGACTCGATGTAGTAGCGGGCCAACCAATCGAGCAGCTCCGGGTGCGACGGCCGTCCGCCGTTGAAGCCGAAGTCACCGGGAGTCGAGACCAGTCCGCGACCGAAATGGTAATGCCACACGCGATTGACCATAACGCGCGCGGGGAGCGGGTTCTCGGCCGCACCGATCCAGCGTGCCAGGGCCGCCCTGCGCTCGCTCTCCGGCATCCCAGACGCCATCACCAGGGAAGGCTTGACCGCGCTCAGTCCCGCGGGAACAACCTCATCGCCGGGCTGCATGACATCGCCACGCCGCAAAAGATGAGTCGGATCAGGTTGCCGGAATGTGCCGGCGTAGACTTTGTGCTTTGAGCTCAGCTCCTCCAATCGAGTCCTCAGCCCTCGCTGTCGTTCGAGAAGGTCGCTTCGCTCTGAGCTCACCGACTCGGGCATCCCCGACGCTTGATAGGCATGCCGGTCGTTCGAGGTGGCGACCACGCGCCACTTTCCAGGCTCTATGGCAACTTCGACCCGGTAATCCGTCGCGAGCCGATCCTTATACTTCTCCTCGCGATCGCGTCCCCAGATCACACGGTCGATCGTGTGGACACGGGCGAGATCCAGTTGCGCCCATCCTTTGCCCGGTTCCCGCGAGATCCAGCTCCGCCCATTCCCATAGAGGCCGTCGTTCAGGTGAACGATCTTATGAATACTCGCGTTCGGAAATTCCGACGAAGCCGAGGCGTTGACGGCCGCCGAGGGGATTGCGATGTTCCCTTCCGGTCCCCAAACCTCCAACTCGTCGATGCACGGTTCCGTCCCGTCGTTCGTCGCCAGAATCGTGAAGCGCACGAGCCGTGCCTCGACAGGCTCGAAACGCTCGACATTCCGTTTGGCGTTGACCATCGGCCGCGTCCCGACCTGAGCGTGCGGATGGGCGAGCGGCTCGAGGTCGTCGAGTTGGCGCTCGACGCTGACCAGCTCAGACGCGACGGCTGCCGCCTCCCGGCGACGTTGTTGTGTGTCCTCTTCGACAACAGCGCGCTCGCCGTGCTGGACCCCCGCAAACACCGCCTGGAACGCGTGATAATCCTTCTGTGTAATCGGGTCGAACTTGTGATCGTGACACCGCGCGCAGTTAATCGTCAGACCGAGAAAGGCCGAACCCGTGGCGGTGATCATGTCATCCAAATCGTCCATGCGCTGTTGTCGCTGCCCCTCGACAGTCGCATTGCCCACCTCGTCGTGTGTGCCCCCCACGAGAAAGCCCGTCGCGGCTCTCGTAAGCCAGTCGCCTTCGGGAAGCGTGTCGCCTGCAAGCTGTTCGAGCGCGAAACGGGGCAGGGGGGTATCGCTGTTGAACGCCCGGATGACGTAATCGCGGAACGGCCACGCGTTGGGTCGGATGTGGTTCATCTCGTACCCTTCGCTCTCACCGAAGCGCACCACATCGAGCCAGTGCCTCCCCCAGCGCTCGCCGTAATGAGGCGAAGCGAGCAACCGCTCGATCAGTCTCCCATACGCTTCCGGGTCAGGATCATTCACAAATGCCTCAACCTCATCCGGCGTCGGTGGAAGTCCGATGAGGTCGAAACTCGCACGGCGGATCAACGTGACGCGATCGGCCTCCGGTTGTGGTTGAACCTTCTGCTCGGCCAGCCTGGCGAGAACGAAGGCGTCGATGGGCGTTCGTATCCAGCCGGCACGGTCCTCAACGCCCGGCAGCGCGGGCCTCCCAACAGGTCGGAGCGACCACCAATCCGGCCCGGCCCGTCGCGGAACCAGAGGCTCCTCGGAATAGTGCGCACCCGCTTCGACCCACGTACGAAACGCACGCACCTGTTCCGCATTCAGCGGGTTCTTCGGCGGCATTTCCCCGGCTTCAAGCTTCTCGATGAGCAGGCTCTCTTCCGGCTTGCCAGCGACAACCGCAGCTCCGCTCTCACCGCCCGCCAGCAACTTCGCGCGCCGGGTGAGGTCGAGTCCCCCCTTCTTGGCGTCACTCGCGTGGCAGGTGAGACATTTGCTGGTCAGAATCTGACGAACCTGGTCCTCAAAAAGACGTGGATCGGCCGCCTGGGGCGGCGGCTCGGCACGTCCACTCGCGCCAACAACAAGTCCAAGTGTGAGGAAACCGGCAAAGAGACGCATCGACGACCCTCCGGTCTACTTGAGCGTTGAGAGAAACTCGATGAGGTCGCGAATCTCCCGAAGCGTCAAGGCGGTCTTCATTGTTGGCATGGCGGAGCGCGGAGCCGCTCGTTCTTCCACTTCGTCGCCAGCGATCTGAACTACCTGTCCCTGGGAGTTCTCCACGGAGAGCACGCCCCGCACTTCCGCCTTCAAGACGCCCGAGACGATGCGGCCATCGCGCAACGCGAGAAGGACCGTTCCATACCCGGGAGCGATTTTCGCGTCGGGATCGATCAATGACTGAAGCATATACTCGCGATCATTCCTTGCCGCCAGATGTGCAAGGTCAGGACCCGCCGTCCCGCCTCCCGTGCCTGTCTTGTGACAACGATAGCACTGTGCCTGGCGGTGACCGACAAACAGCGCACGCCCGCGCTCCGCATCGCCACCTTTGAGGCAGAGACGGAACGAACCGAGTGGGTCTCCCTGGGTGTTGCGGGACCGAACCGCCTCGACTGCGCGACGAAGCTCGGGCGCCTCCCTTAACGATGCCGCTTCGACGAGATCCAGCTCGATCTCGGCGGGGACGCGATTCGCCTCGAGCCGTTTCACCCATTGGACCAGCACGGCATCGGCCTCAGACGACTTCATCTCGGCCAGGCTCGCGAACCCGCGCTGACGCTCGATCGTGGAAGCCGACGCATCATTCAAAGCGTATTCGATGGACTTCACAGCCCGGCCCGCATCGATTCGCGCGAGCAGAGCCCGCGCCTCAGCACGGAGCGCTGAGTCCTTCGATGCGAGGGCTTTATCCAGCGCGACGTTGCGCCAGCGTCCGCTGTTCCCCAGCAGGAAATGCAGCGCTGCCACGCGAACCGCGGGCTCGGCTCCGGAGTTGTCGAGGTAACCCAGAATGACTTCACCATGCTTCTGGACTCCGAGCTTCGAAGCCAGTTCGATGACCCGGGCCTGGGTCCGGCCGGCCGTCGTGGCGAGCAATTGATCGAACGACTCGTCGATCGCCGTGCGCACAGGTGCGGGGTCGCGATGCGGAAGCGGACGCCAAAACCCGTTGACCCGGTCGCGGCTCGGCGGATTCTCCCAGTCAGCGAGGGCCGCCAATGCCTCGTCGCGCAGAGCGAGCGGCTGTCGATTATCGGTGACGAATCCCACGATCGCCCTGGCGTCCTCCGCCCGGCCGAGCCGGAACCGTGCGTTGATCGCGCGCCGGAGGAGCGGCTCACGGTCGGCACCCTCTGCGCCGCTCGCGCGGTCGAGCGTGTGCGCGAGGGCTTCCGTCCCACTGTCGATGGGCAGGTCGTTGATCGCCCGCGCCGCCTCGGTCGCCACGCTCAGATCGGAATCGCGAAGAAACTGTGCGACCCGAGGGTCCAGTCGCCGGCGCTGGGTGAGCAGCACTGCCCGTCGCACTGCCGCGCTCGGATGTTGCGCTTTCGCCTGGACTGCCTCAGGGTCCCCTGCGCCGAGTAAACCCACGACGCCGGCATGCCGCAAGAACGGATCCGCATCGTCATTCGTGCGGATGAAATCCACGAGAGGTTCAATCGCCGCAGCCGTTCCGATCTTGCCCAGCGCCAGAGCCGCGTTGAGTCGTACCTCCGCGTCGGCATCCTTGAGAAGTGCGATCATTCGCTCCGCGGCCGACGTGCAACGACCATCGCCCAGTGCCTTTGCTGCCTGGGCACGAATCAGCGCGTCGGAATCGCCGAGAACTTCGACCAGCCGGCCAAATGCCGAGGCCTCCGCGCGTCCGATCTGTCCCAGGCCCCACACGGCATGAAGCCGGGCCAGTCGATGGCTACCCGCGAGGACGCGCTGAAAAACGGGCACCGCCTGCTTGCCGCGCTCGGCCAGAGTGAATTGCGCCCGAAGGCGAACTCTCATATCGTCATGGCGAAGCAGAACGGCCAGTTCGTCGTCAGAACGCTTTGCAAATCCATCCCGGAAGAGATTGGCCGTTTGCCGGACAACGGCCGTGTCACGCAGCGAAGGATCGGCGACCGTATAGATCCGTCCGTCTTTGTTGCTGCCGTCCCATTCGAGCTTGCCGAACTCCGACACATAAACCGCGCCGTCGTATCCAAAGTCAACGTCCGTCGCCATCAGCGGTTTGAGGAAGTCGCCGTGATCGATCATCTCAAACCCCGCACCCTTGGGACGCAGCCCAAAGGTTTCAACGCCACCGTTGCCGGTAAAGTTGCAGTAGAAGAAGTGATCGCGATAACGCTCGGGCAACCCCACCCCTGGATACACCGCAAAGCCGGAAGGTCCAGCGCCGAGCCTGGCCACACAGGGCACAATCCAGGCCGGTTGCCCCTTGTGCGGCAGGTGCCACATGCGCTCGGCGTGCCACGGTCCCGTCAAGTAGGGCTCGCGGATCGTCTGGTAGGCCATGTTCCATCCTGAGTCAGCTCCCTCAAGAATGTAAACCAGCCTGGCATGGTCCCCCATATCGCAGTTGTTGTCGGCCGCGAACAACCGGCCATAGGCGTCGAACGCAAGCTCTTGAGGATTGCGCAGTCCCCGAGCCACGACTTCCAGGTGGGCGCCGTCGGGATCGCAACGAAACACGGCACCGGTGCGCGGGCCATGCAGGACGGATCCCTCTTTCGTCTCGACATGGAACCCGCGATCGCCGACGGAGAAATAGAGCTTCCCGTCGGGTCCCCAGACCAGGCCATGCAAGTCGTGCCCCAGGAATGCAGCGTTCACGCCGAACCCGGTATGGATCGCCTTGCGGACATCCGCTCGGCCGTCGCCGTCCTCATCGCGCAGGAGCCAGAGGTTCGGAATGCACGTGAAATATACGTTGCCGTCGCGCGCGATCACTCCTGCGGCCAGACCATCCAGGGGCCCGTTGAACCCGTCCGCAAAGACAGTCGATCGATCGGCCCGTCCATCACCGTCGCGATCCTCGAGCAACCGCACCTGGTCCGAATGCTTGGAAAACCAGGCCATTCCTCCTTCAAATCGATCGGCCCACTTTTGAAACATCGCCAGACGGTCGGACACGGACTGCAATTGCAGGTCATCGTCCAGCAAGAACGGCCGGGTGCGGTTCTCCTCGGTCCCTCGGTTGAACCGATACTCCTCGGCCACGTAAACTCGCCCCCGCTCGTCAAGGCAGAACGCGACCGGATTGGCGAGTTGGGTCTCGTCGGCAAAGCGCTCGACCGTCAGTCCCTCAGGAACGCGAAAGCCGGGTAACGCGGGTTCGTTCGCCCGCGGAGGCGCAGCGAAGGCGCCAAAGGGTGTGCCCCAGAACAGCAGGTTGAGAAGGACAAAACCAATCGTCGGGCGGCACGATCGCATGAGTGAGGTTGCCTCGCCACGTTTTGCTCGTTCATCTCGTCGCTTGCTCGCCCCCAATACTAACGTATGAAACCGTCGTCTGCGACGCACCATCGTCGTGGTTCCTGGCATAAAAGGAAATCCGTTCGCCACCCGAAACCGTGCCGGACGAAGGTGCTCAATGGGCTGTTTGAACCTCAAAAAAGCGACGATTTGCCAGCCTTTCAACGTTTTTTTCGGCACTTGGGTTTGCGACGGCGGCGTGAGTTCGCTACCATAACTCCTCGCCGCATACAACGAGGCGTAACGCACCCGTAGCTCAACTGGATAGAGCATCGGTCTACGGAACCGAAGGTTAGAGGTTCGAATCCTCTCGGGTGTACTGACGACGCAAAGCCCTGGGAAACCAGGGCTTTTTTCATTTCCTGCCAGACGACTTTCGACCGCCCGAAATCGTCGCCGTCGTTCTAAAAATCGTTCAACGCATCGTTCAACGGCAGCGGAAAAAGGGTTAGCAGAGGTTCGGATCACCGAGTATAGTGGACTAAAGCTCACTTACTGGAGGTCCGATCATGCCTCGACAAGCGAAGCCGCGATGGCACGACAAGCGACAAAGGTGGTATGCGAACATCGGGGAGCGCGACGAAAACGGACGGGCCCGGGAAGTCTTCGCCCCGGCCGAGATCGGCAAGGCGGACGAGGGGAAGGCCTGGGATTGGATGGAGGGCGAGATCAGACGCCAGGCGGCCGGCCCTTGCGCAGACGGCGAGGCTACGATCGCGATGGTCTGCGAACATTACCTCGCACATGCCGAGCGGCTTCGCAACGAAGGGAAGCTGGCGAACTCAGAATACGCCAACAAACAGATTCACCTTGGGATCTTCAGTCGAGCCCTCGGCGCCCGAGCGGTTGCAGGCCTCGAGCCAGACGACATGACGGCTTTCGGGCAACGTCTCGAGGGAACCTATTCGCCGACGTACGCGCGGAACGTCTGCGCCTCGGCCCGTGCGGCGCTGAACTGGGCAGTGCGGCCCGCGAAGCTGATTCCGAGCAACCCGACTCAGGGGTTCCGCCTGCCGAGCGTTCCCCAGTCGCCGGCCCGCTTTGCCGAAAGGAAGGAAGCCGCGGCCTTTGTCGCTCACTGGCTACGAAGGTTCGATCGAAAGTCGATTCGAGGCCGCTACGATCGGTACACCCTGCTACTCCAGAGAGTCTTGATTCGGACCGGCGCGCGTCCGATGGAGCTCTGCCGGCTGAAGTGGATCGACATTCGTTGGGACGGGTGGACGACTTCGGCCGGGCACGTGTGCGCGAAAGGCGTGATCCCCTATGACCGGTGGAAGGCAGGCCGAAAAACGCGCAAGCCCCGAACGATCTACTTCACGCCCTCCTTGACTCGAGCGCTCCGACGACTCGCAGCTTCACCGCCGAGCCAGGAATGGGTCTTCATTCACCGCGCCGGCCGTGGTGGAGAAGGCGCGGATGAACCGTGGGAAAGTGGTTCGGTGCTGTCCAAGACGACTCTGCGCGTTCGCCGAGAGTTGATCGGGATCCAGGGTGAGTTACGGGAGAGGATCAAGCGAAAGGAGAAGGTGACAGGTCGAGAGGCATGGTTCGCGGGAGTCGCGGTCAGTGACCAAGGGGCCGAAAAGCTGGTGAATTACCGCTGGCGCCACACGGCGATATCGTCGCTCTTGATGTTGGGCGTCGACGTGCCGACCGTGGCCGAGCTGACAGGAACGAGCCCAGAGATGATCTACAAGCACTACGGCCACTTGCTGGACTCACACCTCCAGACAGCGGCCGAGAAGCTTGTCGCAGGCCGGGTGCGTTCACATCCTCGCCCGGCCAATACGCGGTAAACGGGATTTCCCGTCTGGCGAAAGGTTCGTCGACGCCGGGATCCGGTCCGGCTTGTCGGAGCCCGCCGGATCGGGCAGCACCTTGGCCTGCCCGCGGACGATCGCCGCGATCTGGGCCTCGGTGAGACCCCACCGGTTTGGGCCGCGATCGCCGGGCTTACCCCCGGGCTTGATCTCGGTGAAGCCGTATTGCCGCCGGCGGATGATCGCGACCAGGTCGGCGCGGGTAAGGCCGAGCCGAGCTGCAGCTTCACCAGGTTGCAAGATCAGTGGTGTGACCGCGGGCGAACTCACGTTTTCTTACCCCTTTTTAGCTGGACACGGATGCCGGCCGCCGCCATCGCTCGAATTTGGTCCGCCGGCCCCTGAATGACGATGACTCGGAACGTCGGCACCGAGCGACGACGGGGAAACAACAAGCGAAACAACCAACAAACGATCTCACACCTCCTTGAAGAGCGACGGCTGGATCCGGCGAGAGGTACTCGGCGACAGCCAAAGACACTCGATCCTTGGCTGCGATTTGTCCGCCAGGGAACGGCGCTCCACCCGGATCCAGTCCGGGTAAAGCTCCCTGTCGTACAACGGGCACGCGTAACCAGAAATAACGACCATTGCCTTCAGGCCTCGGAGGACGTAGGCGAGCTCGCGATGTTGATCGTCCGTCATTTCGTGCACGTAACCACGCTTACCGCTCTCGACCAGCATCCTCCGCGTCGATCGAGGATAGGGAGGATCCACGTAGAAGAGCGTATCCGGTCGCTGGTGTTGACGAATGACAGCCAACGCGGGAAGGTTTTCGACGATGACGCCCTGCATGCGTTCGACGAACGCCGGAATGCAACCAGGGTAGCGCGACCAGTCGAGAGCCGGAGTCGTACCGCGACGATTTGCGTTGAAGCGAAACGAGGTTCCATGGCGCGGATTGTGAGCCGCGGATCCAAATCCCTGAAACGATCGAACCACCAGCCGACGGGCCTGCTCGAGCGGATCATCGGTTGGCTGATAGGCCAGGCGAAACTCCGAACGACTGAACGGGGTCAACTCCAAAGCCGTTTGAAGGTTCTGGGCTCGAGCCGGATCGCGAAGGATCGAGAAGAGATTGGTAATGTCCCCATCGAGGTCGTTGATCACCTCGGAATAGCACCTCGGTTTTTGCATCAGCACGGATGCCGCGCCGCAGTAAGGCTCGACGTAGGTCCGATGCTTTGGAAAGTGGCTGATGATCCAACGGGCAAGACGCCACTTGCCACCGTGGTACCGAAGAACAGGCCTCGAGGGTGCAGAACTCACATTTGACTCCTGGGAACGACGTGCAGCTCCCCCAACTCGGTCTCCTCAACACGACCGCCAGCGAGAACGATCGGCAACACCTTGAAGACCAGGTCGACGTTGTCGGTCCAAAATCCGACGCCGCCTTGCTCGTTCGTACGACGGAGCCGCGCGAGCTGACGTTTGAAGTGCTCGAGCTTTTTCCCTCTGAGCCTCGACGGATCGAAGTCCTCGCGCTTGACCTCGATGTCCAGCTTCCGGCCATCCGGGAGCATGCCCGAGACATCGCTATTTCCGGGCTGGCCAAACCGCACCTTCTGACCGGACGGGTTGACGCCGGCGCCCGTGTTCTGGCGGTCGACGTCAATCCCGTACATGCGGCATGCCTCGAGGACCTGCACGAGGACCTCGGCCTCGGTGCAACAGCGTTTAACAAGCGCCTCAGTCATGGCAGGAGCAGCTCTCCGGACAGGTAAACAGCAGGGGCCCCGACGCAAAGCCGTTGTACTCTCCGGCCCGGTCGCAGCACTTGAAGTCGATCTCTCGCGGCGGCAACTCGTGCCCGAGACAGCGCGGACGGTGCGCGTGTCTCGGGCAGGCCTCGGTATGCTCTGACCAGGGCACACCGCAGGTGCCGCAGCGAACCTTGTCGTAAGTCATAGAATCCTCGGTTATCCTCGAGCCGATCAAATGGCCGCCGCAGCAGGACTCTTGACGGCGATCTTGACGATAAAGCCCTTCGTGTCGAAGTCGACCGGCGCGGGCTTGACGTCGAGTTTCGAGGTTGCCGGATGCTGAGACTTCACGTAGTCGACGGCCTCGCGAAGCGACGTCGCCCGGACCAGGTAGAGAGGAACCTTCTTCCTGGCCTGATACACAGAAAAGAGATCGAGCAACGGGTTGACCTCGGCGGGATCTTCGCGGTTGCCGTAGAACGCATCGCGCTGCTTTGGCGTCTTCGGCGTAGGAACGACGACAACGCGAAGGTCAGTCACCGGCCGCCCTTTCAGCTCGGGGAATCGACCGATCGCCTCTTGCTTGGCCTTGTCAGGATCCGAGGCCTCGACAGTGCCGACGAATTTCCGACTGCTTCCGCCGATCGGGCAATCGTAGACGTCAAAGCTCTTCAGCTTAGGCTTACGCCGTTTCTTCGGCTTGGCATCGTCCTCTTCGACCATCGGCCCCTTGATCGGCACATCCTTGGTGCCGATCCGAAGCGTTCCCGGTGAAGACGGATCCGGCTCGCGCTCTCCCTGCCCGTAAATGTCGAGGCTGGAGTGTTCCGCCGCGGCCTTCCACGACTGCGCCTGCAGTTCGTCGAGCTTGCCAGGATCGTCCGCCGTGCGGTTCCAGGCCTTCGACTGACACCGCGGGCAGACGTCGCCGCCGGCACGAACAAACAGGCAGCGCTGACACGAGCGGTTCGGCATCTCGACCGCGTCGAGCGCTTCGATATAGGCATCGCGGGCCGAGTCCTCGAGCCCCTTGGAGTCGCCGCGGAGCCAGGCGTCGAGCGCGCCCGCGGTGTCGACCCCCGCTTGCCGGGCGAGCTGGACAAGGTCGGCATCAAGACCGAGAGCATCGATCGACAGTTCGCGCCAGGTCGAGGGGGCCGACGTTGGCTCGGTGTGAACGCTCGCAAGAGCATCAAACACCGATCGAGCCTCATCGGAGGTGATACCGCAAGTCGTCGCCAGCGCCTCGATAGCTCCCTCGTGATCCTCATCGAATTCGGCGTAGAAATCATCGAGTTCCCCGAGAGTGAGCATCTCCGTCGAATCCTGGATCCGTCCGAGAACGGACGATGGGACGTCAAGAACGCGGAGAAACAATTTTCGCCACTCCGCGGCCTCGTCGGTCGGCGACTCGGCGATCGGGAACGCGGCGTTGACTTCCGCCCTGGAGGCCTCGACCGTCCGAACCGCGGCCGCAACGTCGTCGTTAAGTTTCGCCGCGGACGCGCGGAGCAATGCCGCCGACCAGGCCGCAAACTTGACCGCGATCGTTTCGGCGACCATCAACGCGCGAGACTCGTTCATATGGTCGATGCGGTCCAGAAAGAACCCGCGAGTGACGCGCGCCAGAACGTTGTCGACGGTCTCGTAACCCTGGCCGTCAAGCTGAGTGACCAGCAACTCCGGGAGCTCAAGTTCGCTCAGCGAGGTCTGTCCAAACTCGACCCTCGCCTGATCGTCGAATGCCTCGAGGGCACTGATGACGCGACGGATGACGTCCTCCGGAGTACGGCCGGATGCCAAGGCCTCGGTCGACTCGGTCTGATCACCAAACGACAACAGCAACTGCGAGAATGCGTTCTTCAGAACCTCGTACGACCTCGACTCGAGCGAATGGCGGCCGTATTCCTGGTAGGCTTGAATGAACCCCGTAACGTGGATGTTGAACACCTCGAGGCGGAACTTCGGCCGCTTGTAGGCGTCGAGCTTCTTCGACCAGGTGAGACCGTAGAGGGCACTGAAGAGCGTTGCCTCTTGCTCGAGCCCCGACTGATGATTGAACCGACGCTCGTCGAGCAGGATCCGAACATCCGGACCGCCGCGACTCCGCTCCTCGCCACCGACGACCTTTGTCTTCCACACCGCCGGACAGCCACCCCAGCGAATCGGATGATCGTCCTCGTTGCTCGCCCAGAGGATCTCAATCCGGGCGTCGCAATCCCGTATCGGTCGGAACCGCTCGAACTTTTGCAGCACTCGCTCCATGAGGTCAACGACGTCCGATCCCTTGTCGGCAGGCTCATACACGGTTGCCACGGGAAACTCCTCAGTAGGGGGCGCGTTCGAACTCGGGATCAACAACCCAATCGGACGGACCGCGTAGGACCAGGTCGAGGTCGACGACTCGCCGAGCCAGAACGGGGTCCTGTGCTTCAAGACGCCGACGCATCCAACGGCCCATCGCGCAGACGCAATGCGCAGCAACGGCAGGGGGGCAACGCTCAGGGACGGGCGGCCGCCGGAAAACGGTGACAAGGCCTCCGCCATGGCATCGCTCGCAACCGAGGGATGCCGCTTTAGAGCCCTCATGCGTGGAGAGATCTTGCCGCGGTTTACCGCCGCGCTTCGCGGCTTCCTTGGCCAACACGACCTCGGCGGCAAACGCGGCCAAGGCCGTGAAGTGCTTCTTGTCGCTGGCCGGCTCGACGATGAGCCGTTCGGAGGCGATAGTCAGCGCGTCGTAATCGAGGCCTTCGATCTGGCCGAGGAGCTTCCGCCACGAGGCGTAAACAACCCCGCCCTCCTTGGACTCGATCGCAGGCAATCCCGCACGCGGGTGACGTGCAAGATGCTCGCGCAAGAAGATCGGCAAAAACTCAAGAGAGGCTTTCAATGAACGCCCTCCTCTCGGCCTCGACCGCGTCGAGCCGGGCCATAAACTCCGCGTCACTGATCGGCGCAGGGGGAGGCGCCGGCGGACCGCCCTCGGCCTGGAAGCCCTCGAGCGTACGAACGACGTAGCCCGAGGGGTTCCGGAGCGGCTCTTGCGCGGCCTTGACCTCGGCCCGCTCGAGTGCAGCAACGACCCACGAGAGGCCCCACCGCTTCGCCAGGGCGACGACGCGGGCCCGGGCCGTCGGTGTGTCAACACGCAGAATGGGAGCGGCCTTGACGGCGGCGGCATCCACCTCGGCGGGAGTAGCCTTGCGACGTTCTTCCTGCTGAGGCTTTTGAGGAGGGCAAGACGGCAGCGGCGTTTCGAGGGCCGTCGGTTGTGGCTCGACGTCGCTCTCTTTCTCGCTACTCCCCTCAGGGACTTCTATAGGGGGGTGTGGGGGGACCTCGGAGCTGGCGGCAAAATGCGCCTCCAAGTCGGGGGACGTATCTGCCGCCACCGATGAGCTAAAAAGGTCCCGGCATTCCTTCCAGAGAAGCTTGATCCGTCTCCTGGACTTGAGGGAGTAATCCCGGATACGCAGAATCAACCCGGAATGCTCGAGCTGGTCGAGCGCGTGCCGGAGGGTTCGCTCGCAACAGCCGAGCGCGCTGGCGAGTGTTTCGTTGCTGGACCAGCACTCGGCGAACCCACGTGCCTTACGCTCGAGGATCGGGATGAGGAGACGTGCGAAAGCGCCAAGGTCGCGACGGGTAGCCAAGTTGTAGGCGTGCATCGTATAATGCCCTTGCGGTTTGTCTATGAGTGGTGCCGCGAAACGTTAGGGCCGGTCACGCGCGACACGTGACCGGCCCTTCACCGTCAATAGGGAACGTCAGGCGAGCCGTCTTGCTCGACGGGATCCGCATCCGGGTTCCACATCCGAAGTTCGATAGCTGCCTGGTTGACCTTCTCGGCGAAGTGGTCAGCAATGAGCTCTTTCACCCAGTCGGAATGCTTGGCGAAGCATCGGGCGACGATGTCAGCGGCCTTCTTTGCATCCCGCTTTCCAGGGTTGTCGCTCTGCTCGATATGCTTCGACTGAATCGTGCCCGCCCGAAGCAGCTCGGAAGCGATGAAGTTGACGGCCTGATACTGGTTCATCAACTCCTTTTTGCGCTTCGTCTTGTCGACGTTATGGATCGCCTGATCGTTCAAGAAGTCCCCGTTCTTGCGAGCGAGGAAGTCGACAATCCAGGACGACCAGGTCTCTGACTGAGACGTTTGGGGTTTCCCGGTATCGTTTTGGCGCCGCGCACCGTTCGTCACTGGTGTTTGTGTCGCCTGAGCGCGTTGCTGAGGCGTATCCCGCCGCGGTTGTTCTCGGTGGCCATTTTGGCCGAGGCCCCGGCCGTGCGCGGCTTCGCCGTCGTCGTCCTCCGTCTTGATCGCGAGAAGGGAAACCAGAAGGTAACGGCGAGCGTAGGTGATCGCGCTGCCAATCTCTTGCGGCCGACGAGCATCGCAGGCCATTTCAAGGCGACTGCGCGCCCACTGACCGGACACATGCCACAGGACGCACGCGACCTCGATGGCCCCGGTGATGGGTCGTAGGGGGTGAGTGACGAGGATCTGAGCGCCGTTCAAGTGCGGCATGCAGGCGTCATATACGGCAGCGAGATCTGCGTACGAACTCTTAAAATGGGAATTTTGACAGTCTTTCACCGCGGGCTGAATCTTTGCCTGAGCGCTGATGAGCGCGGGGAGAATCTTGTCAACCTGGGGACTGGTCTCGAAAGGCAGCTCGAGGAGAGTCGGCTCGGCCAACTCAGCAGTGGCCATGGGTCAGCTCCTGGAATAAAGGCGACTGAACGCGGGAATGACGCTGAGCGTCGATCGACCGTGGTCGAACAGGCCGAAGAGCCAATCACCGGCCCGGTGGTATTTGTTGCGGGCCCCAGGAGAGGCCTCGATCACCTCGATGAGTGGGCGATCGTGAGTCCATTGCGGTCGGCCCTCGTGCAAGCACCGTCCCGCGAAGTACAGACGACCGATGCGAAGGACTTCGGAAGGCGTCTCGCTGGCGACCGGGTTGCTTCCCGGCCGCCAGAAGGGCCAGTCGGCCGCGGTGTAACGGGGTTGCCGGCGACGCGCGGTCTTCACGCCACGCTCCCCGCGGCTAGCTCGAAGGCGACTGAAGAGACGTCGTTAGGAACCGTAAGAACGTCGAGCCGGTGATATGTCTCGCCCAGCTCGGTAACCTCGCGCGTCGTGTAAACCTTGCCGTCGATCACCAGGTCGCCGGCCGCGAGGAGCGCTTTGCAGATCGAGGCCTCGAGGTCGCCCTCAATCTCTTCCAGCCTGGAATGATCGTCGTTGAGCTTCGCGAGGCGCTTCTCCAGCCGAAATCGATGTTTTCGGTTGGCCTTCCACTTCTTAATCAGCCGACGAGCCGCCAGGCGATGGTCGACGTTCGGATCGTTCACGAGGACCTCCCTTCGCTCTCGATCGCCAGTTGAACCTCCTCGCGATGGATCGAGACCGACTTGTCGGCGATGAAGCCAAGCCTCACCTTGCCCTCGCAGATCTGCTCGACAGTGACGATGATCCGGCCGTCAATGACGATCCGTTCCCCGCGTTTTCTCGTAAGCACCAGCATGGTTGCGTCCCTTCGTTGGGTGTCAGTTACCGGCGATCTTCTCCAGGCAAAGCTGCGCGTACGTCAAAGAAAACGGCCGCATAACATTCCGCGCGGCCTGACGGAGCATGTCGCTTGCCTGCTTGCAACGAAACCGGTCGTTTTCGTTGAACGCGGCGAGATCGAGCGCCTCGCCGAGATCTGCGACGACGGCCCGGGCCTCCCTGATGAGCCCGCGTTGCTCGTCGGGCAAAGAGCGGCATTCAGCAGCGGCCGCGACGAGGTCGAAAGCCCGCTTGGCGAGCATGACTGGGGTTGGCTTGGGACCAGCGGAAGCGTACGATTGGGTGAGCACGAATAGACCTCCAGGGCCTCAGCGAGTCGCAATCGCTGAGGCCCTTCCCTTTGGTGTGAGTTCAACGGTTTCAACGACGTCGATGTCAAAGCGGAGAAGCTTGGCCTTGTAGCCGCCGCCGTCGAACTCCTCGCGATGCGAGAGGTCGTTCGGACTGAGCTTGTGGCCCTTCTCGGCGAGCGTTTCGCGCGTCGGCAGACGATCAACGAAGTCGCCCAGCACCCGAAGCGTCTCGAAGCGCATAGCCTCGAGCGGCGAGCTGTCTTCCATCAGGTTCGAGCCCGAACGACGGGCCAGGTACATCGGGGTCCCGCGCACATCGCGGGCGAGAACGTAAGCGAGGCGTTGCACAGAGGGCCTCCTCAGCATTCAGAGAGGTCCAGATCGGGCACCGGGCTGTAGCGTGTGGGCATGGCTGTGGCCAGGCGCTACGATCGGCGGGTCGACCGCAGGCGGGTCGAGATCGCCCTTCGGCAGATGAAACGCAGCGACCAACTTGCGGAATTCGACGTCTTCGTCGGCCGAGTCAAAAAGCCGCACGTCAGACGTCGTTTCAATCAGGCCGGTCGCGTGGTTGAAACGACCGATCGAGAGAGTGTCGACCATGAAGCGGGTGACGTCGCCCTTGAAGGCGGATCGGATTGCGGCGACGTACGCTTTACCACCGCGCACGGCGTGACGGTCTGAGTCTGCGTCGAACGGAGTCGAGACCGCCTGAGGCGGATCGTGGGACTCGATGGTAATGAGGAACGTGGGCAAGACGAGCTCCTTAGCCGACAGAGGCCACTGTTCGTTCGGCGCTCCACGCGTCGATCCACTCGACGGCGAGCTTCGAAAGCGGGTTAGACTCGGGCGTGTCGCCGATGCGAATTCCCAGAAAGAAACGCTCGGCAGGGCGGTTATTGTTCGGCGCCAAATCGGGGAGGGAGTAGGGGCTTTCTCCGCGAACGTTGGCGATCGTCCCGACGAGACAGGCGCAAGCTCCGGTGTAGGTCGAGCCGTCGATCCTGCCCTCGACGATCGCGGTTCTCAGACCCGAGACCTCGGCAGGGCAGGAGTTCAACACGGAGACAAAGTCGTCCCGCGTTCCGGCCCAGTCGGCCCCGCTGAGGTCGGTCCCGCTGAGGTCGGTCCCGCTGAGGTCGGCCCCGCTGAGGTTGGCTCTGATGAGGTTGGTCCCGCTGAGGTCGGCCCCGCTGAGGTTGGCCCCGCTGAGGTTGGTCCCGCTGAGGTCGGCCCCGCTGAGGTTGGCTCTGATGAGGTCGGCCCCGCTGAGGTCGGCCCCGCTGAGGTTGGCTCTGATGAGGTTGGCTCTGATGAGGTTGGTCCTCTCCGAAACCAGCGCGATCAACAACTCCTTGAGGGAGTTCGCTTCGCGCTCAAAGAGCGTCGAGCCGTTCCAACGATCCTTGATCGTGAACTTCGTCACGGACGTTCCTTTCCGGCGCGCGGAATCTCCGCGCACACCAAGAGTGTGAAAAGGTCTGAATATTCGCGATGACACCGCGAAGACATTTCGACTATGAGCGCTCGTAGCGCTCCAAGTGCTCAGCGAGGATCGCCTCGACGAGCTTCGAGGGACCGCCGTATTTACCGGCCACGTGGCCTAGCCGACGCACGCGCTCGTGAAGCGCCGGGGGGAGCGTGACGGTGAGCCGCTTATGCTCCGGTTGGGGCGACGCGGGCGGATCGGGGATAGGCGAGCGCTTCGGCACGGTCAGGCTCCGTCAGGCGGTGGCGGCGGCTTGCCTTTTCGACATGCGGGGACGATTAATCCAGGCCAAGACGTGAGGGCGAGCTTGCTCGATCGCGTCATCATTCAGCACGCGAATCTGGCGCTTCTTGCCAATCGTCCGATAGGCGATGTCGTGCTCATCAAGGATGTTCGCCAGCAGCGTTGGATAGGTCTCCAACTTGTCGGCGCCTTCCTCAAGCGAATACAGAGGTTCGAGTGCCATAGTTCTCCCTGTTGGGCCTCGTCAGGGCTGTTAGTGTCCACAAAGACACAATACGTCCTAGTTCTAGGACGATCAATACCCAAACGGAAATTTTTTTTGGCTGATCTGATAGGCGGTTGCGAATCAGAAGTTGGGAGTCCCAGAATGGACACCATGACATTCGACGAAAAGGTGACTTCTTTGTGCGAGGCGAGAGGATGGAACCAGAGCGACCTTGCGCGAGCCGTAGGCGGAGTAAGCAAGAACACAGTTAGCCGCTGGTGGAACGGCGCGGTCCGTCCCTTTGATGACGTTGCGCTAAGGCTTTCCAGGGCACTTGGCGTAACGCTCGACTATCTGGCCGACGACGAGATGGATGAGTTTCCCGCGGCATCGGAGGGACTTACCGACGACGAGCGATTTGTGCTTGAGAATTATCGATCCCTAAAAGCCGCCGGCGCGATCAACCGTGACACAGCAATCGCAGGGTTAGGGCTAGCGGTGCAGGTAAAACGAGACATTGCCGCAAATGGTCCCTGGCCCGATCCCGACGCGGAAAAGAAAGAGCCGCAGCCAAAGCTACGGCTCGGAAACCCGCGTTCGCATAAAGGTGAGTTTGATTAAAAATCCACGATTCGCGCCGCGACGATAAAGGGACCGATCGGCAGCGTCTTGTACAGTCCAGACTTGCACGACCGGCTTCGATTCCATCGACGTTGACTCATCCATAGGAGACGAAGATAGCCGTCTGCTGTGCCGTCGGAGCTGAAGATAGGTATCTCCCAGGCGAGAAGCATCGGCATCCTAGCGCGGACCTTGGCGGTTCCCTCTTCGGAATCGAGGCGCGGCATGATGTGGGTCCAAGTGTGCAACCGACCCGTTTCCTCGCATTAGACTCCACCGGGGAGCCGCAACATCGCGAGCTAAACGCATCAGTCGCGTACAGTATCTTGTACACTAGGTCGTGAGTCAAGGAAAAAGAAAGGAGAAGGCAATGAACACCGTTCTTACGCTGATTCTTGGGATAAGCCTATCTGCGACGTGCGGATTCCGCGTGTTCGTTCCCTTTCTTGCGGTTGGCGTTTTTGGAAGAACATACGGCTGGCACCTTGGGTCTGGACTCGAATGGACAATGACGGGGCCAGCTCTTCTGATTCTGTCGATAGCGACGATGGTTGAGATCTTGGGCTATCTGATTCCCTGGGTCGACCACGCTCTCGACGTAATCTCGGTCCCTTCGGCTTCCATTGCCGGGACGCTCATGACGCACGGATGGATCGTTGAAAACGTCGACCCAGCAATGGGTTGGATTCTGTCAGCCGTCGCAGGAGGGACGGCCGCAGGAGGCACCAGCACGGTGATGGCGTTTGCTCGGGGAGGAATGACAGCAGCGACCGGAGGTATAGCAAACCCAATTTTCAACATAATAGAAACAGTTTTTGCGATCTTAATGGCGATCCTGTCTCTAATTGCTCCGGTTCTCGCGTTTTTGGCGATCACATTAGGAGCGTTCGGCCTTTATCGATTCGCCAAGAAGTTGTGCCGTCGGTTCAAGCCGGTGGTGCTGGAGGAAGTGATTATTCTCGAACCGTTAAAGTGAGAGAACGTGATTCCGGAGCTGATTGAATACTGTCTACGCCACGAGGAAGGTATGGCAGCGGTCTTCTTTGTCGGCGCGCTGACGTTGATCGTGTGGGAGTTGACCGCCGGCCTTCCGAGATGTGTCAAGGAACTCCTCGGTGCGGAGCCGGAGCCGGAGGGGAAGCCGGAGCCCGATCGGGAACTGTGACCAACTTCACGGACGACGCCAGACATTCGCGGCAAACGGCAGGCGGCAACTTCTCGCCAGGTCGTTTCCCGCCCGGTTGGCACTCCACGTTCCCGCGGTAAATGCAGTTGCAGACCCGCGCAAACGAGCACTTCGCCACTATCTCGAGAACCTCGAGCTCTGACGCCACCGGCCTCGGACGGATAGGCCTCGCTCCCCAGTGCTCAACCTGGATGCTCCGATCCAGCTTCCACCGGAATCCCCGGGCCCGCGTTCGGTACGCGAACGCGTTATCGTAAAAGACCTCTTCACCAGGTCGACGCGCAAACGTCTCACCGATCAGCGCACTCCGCCGCAAGAGCAGACACCCGAACCCGCTCCCGGTAATCTCGATCGCCGGACCGGAGTCGACCGGCCCGATCGGCTGATCGCCCCCGAACGCCACGAACTCTCCGCGCTCCCGATTCCGGTACAACCCACTGACGGCCGCGGTCCGTTCGTCCATCGACCGCAGGAGACGTTCCGCGACATCGAGCGGGGGTTGATGGTCATCCTCGATCACCAGGACGTAAGCCGTCCCCAGCTCTCGCGCCATCCGGGCATAGATCCGCCGGCAAGCGTTATTCACGGCCTCGGTGTGCCCGACCTGGTTGGCTCTCGGAAGATCGGCCAGGCCGGACGTCCCGACGATCTCGCGATAGAGGTTCACGTTGGGGTAGTCCGACTCGAACGCCCAGCGCCTCGCCATCGCATGGAACTCGTCGCCGTACGAGGCATCGGCGAGCACCAACCGCGTCTGAGCCCTCGGCCAGGTCTGCCCATCGAGCCAGGGACGGAGGTACTCGTTCCAGGCCCGCGTGCGACCGCTTAACGGCACGAACAGCGTGATCGTCTCATCAGCCAGGCCGGCGCGCTCGAAGTAGTCCGCGGGCGCCGACCGGATCATCTGTCCGGGATGAATCCGGTACAGACAGGGAACAGGCTGCTTTCTCGCGACGAACCCCGCGTCGACGACCCGCCGCCACAGTCGCCAATCCGCGTGAGACTGCTCGCCGGCCGGCGCGTCGAGCGCCCGACTGATTACGAGGGCCTGGCGAGTCACCAGGGCGCACGCGTCGATGTAGTTCTGTCGCTCCAGCAACGCCGCGTCAAACTCCGGGAATGACCGCAGCTCGGTCGAGTCCCCGAATTGCTGCAGGTCCGCGTACACGATGCCGACGCGTCGATCGGCAAACAGAGGCAGGCCGCGCGCGAGGTAGTCTGGCGGCAATTTGTTGTCCGCATCGAGGAACAACAGCACGTCGCCCGACGTGGCCTCGAATCCGCTCTTGCGCGATAAGTAGACGTGCCGATGTTCGACCCTGAGGTACCGCACCCCGCGCTCTACGTACCGAGCCGCGACCTCGGCCGTGTCGTCGTCCGAGGAGTCATCAACGACCAGGACCTCCCGAGGCGCTACCGTCTGCGCCAGGACGCTATCCAGCGCCTCGGCGAGATACCGCCCGTAATTGTGGCTGATGACCACAATGGAAACCGACAATGCCGACCGGAGGGCCTCGGCGAGTCGGCCGCGGAATACCGCGGGATCACTGGCACGGACGATCTCATGCCGGAAGTGCCCAACATCGATCACCGAACACGTAGCCGCGCACCCGTCCCAATGTGCTGGACAGGGGCGACCGTGTTTGCGGAGCGGACAGCGCTCGCAGTGGTTCACGGCGCGGGCACCTGGATCGTCATTGTCGGAAGCGTGCTGATCGAGAAGTCATCAGCGTACACGTCCCCAGCACCGCCGCCGCCGTTGTCGCCGAGGACGATCCCCGCATATCCCTGTCCGGTTATCGACCCATCCGTCGCGGACAGCGCCTGAGCCAACGTTGAGCCCCACGTCCCATCAGGCTGCAGGTAGTTCCCATCCGTGAGCCGCTTGACGACGACAAAGAGCGTCGACCCGTAACACGATAGCGCGATGTTGTACCAATGGTTATTCGCGATCGCGCCACTCGAAAGCGCAAGCGTGCCGAGGACGGTCTCCGAACCGCTGATGAATTTCGTCAGGCGAACCGCAGGCGCGGCCGTTGCCCCGTCGTAGAAGACGAGTTTTGCGGTGTACGCCGAGAAGCCGGACGTTGCGCCCGGCGAGCTCCACCGCGCCAGTACCCAACCCTGCACGAAAGCGCCCGACCCCGATGTGATGGATTGCGACGAGAAGCTGGCCGAGACAGTGACGTTCCCACCGTGCCCGTCGAGCGTATTCCAGCCGGCGTAGGCCCCGCCGATGATGACCGCAGTGGTAAGAGCGTTACTTGCGGATATCGAGCCGCTTGGCGGGCTTGCCGTCGTCTTCCAATTTGCCGAGGAATCCCAGGTCCAATCGGACGGCAAAGCCGGAGGCGTCACCCCGCCAAAACTCTCGGTGTGCACGGATGCCGAGCGGGTAAATGACCCGACCGCGAGAAGCTTGCAATCGTCAATGAAGACGTCGCTCGGGCTTGAATCACTGGTCGCAATCAGGCCGACATAGCCTTCGCCAGTAATGTTCGAATCGGTAGCCGAGAGAGCCGTTGCAGCGCCTGATTGCCACGCCCCAGAGGAATTGAGGTAGAAGCCGTCCGAGAGTCTTTGCACGACGACAGACAGAGACGACCCGACACACGTAAAGGCAACGTTGTACCAGACAGAAGTGGAGACAGGGAAACCAACGAGAGTGGCAAGCGTCGACCCGGTTCCGCTCAGCCACCGATGAATATATAACGCAGAGCCGCCGCCAAAGGGACCATTGAACCAGACAAATTGAGCCTGATATTCCGTGCTTTGCGAAGTCGCCGAACTGCACCGGACCCGAAGGAAAACTTCAGGCTGATCCGCGGAGCCGATGAAGGTGTCCGTCGAGCAAACGCTAGCGGACCAGCAAACGTTACCATCCGCGCCGTCTCGCGTATTCCACCCGCCAACGTTGCCTGAGCCAGGAAGGAGCCAGCCGACCGCGTTGCCTCCCGAAATCGACCCAACGGGCGCGCTTGCGGTAGTCGCCCACTGAGAGGGACTGGACCAGACCCAATCGGATGGCAGCGCGGGAGCCGTAACGCCGTCCCAATTCTGAGAGTAGATTGCTCGCCCGCCGGCCGTGTAAGTGAACGACGTGAAGACTAGCGCGTGAGGGCTATTGTCCATCGGGACGTGGTCGAGTGACGCGGTTCCATAATACGAGCAAGAACCGTCCGCGCAGCCACTCCCAGGAACACCGCCGGTCCATTGGGCCGTGACGTTGCACGTGCCGTCCCCGTTCGGCGTCAACGTGACCGTCACCAGGCCGTTGGTCGACCCAACCGTATCGCAGATGCCCCCATCGGTCGTCGTGGTTTCACAAGCCATCAGTCGTAGTCCCCGGCGGTCGAATCGTAGTTCAATGTGATCGCCACGCCCGCGACCGCGCCCCAGATCGCCGACGAGTCCGGCGTAAGCGTGATCGAGCCGGGCAGCGCACCGCCGCCGCCACCGCCACCGCCGCCGGACCCGGAGCCGCCGCACGGCCCCTCAGTGACCGTGAACGATCCACTTACGGCCGGAGCGTTGCCGTTGACGTCGCTCCCCCACGTGCCCGTATAGCTCCATGCCGTACCACTCAGCGGGTCAGGCGGGACGATGAAGGTAATCCCAGTCCCGCCGAAGATCGTGACCCCCGCGTTCGCGATGTCGTTGGTTTGCGGCGCGAAGTTGAAGAGCTGCCCCGTCCCGCCCATCTGAGGGAGGTCGGTGAACTGGTTACACAGACTGACGTCGAGCGTCGGGGAGACGATCGCAGCGCCCGGACCCCAGCCGATACTTCCCGGGCCACCCGTACCAGGGCAGATTTCAGGCCCACCACAGACGATCGCGTATTGAGAGATGAAACCGCACGTCCCAGCAATGACCACCGGAGCGGTCCCGGTCTTTGTTTTGACCGTCGTATTGTCGAAGCACGCTCCGCTCGTGACGGAGGTTACGGAGTCGAGCAAGTGAGCGGTCGTCGCGGTGTAGCACAGCTTCCAGCCGTGAACTATGGATTCGCCCCCGGGGCCGATCTGCGACCAACTCCCGTACGTTACGCCGGCCGAGACCTGAGAATCCGTGTAGCTGAGCGTGCGTGCGATCGGCATCTTGATGTTGTCAATGATGCAGCACACATAGCAATCGTCGGCCTCGAGTTGAACGAGGAAGGAAAGCGCCGATCCCGCATCACGCCTGAGGGAAACTCCCACATAACGCGGGCCGGCCGAGATGTCGAGCGTCTCACCCGACCCACGGCAATACGGGATCTTAAGTTTACCCGCGGAATCGGTCGTTCCGGAGAAAAACGGCTCGGTCTCCCCGGCCAACGTGATCGTGACCGTCGCGCCAGCGATCGGGACACCGAAACACCCGAGCACGGTGACCGTGGGGCAGCACAGCCCGGGTCCAGGCATTACGACGTGGCCCCACAGTCGAAGTTAGCCACATAGTATTTACCGTACCACGTGTAAACGTCCATCGTCGCATTCGGCGGGATCGGTTGAGACCACCGATTGTAATAGGTGATCTCGACCGTACCGTTTACTTGCCCAGGCAGCGTGCCCGGCACCTGAAGAAAGGCTTGCCCGGACGTGGGAGAACTTCGGCTCCCCGCCGCGCATCCCGCCCCACTATCGGCCGCTGGCAGGAAGCCGAAACTGACGATTGGGCCTCTCGCCCTCGGAAGCGGCGAGTTGAACGGACCCCGCTCGAGGCGCTTGGTTGCTCGCATAACGCGCTGCGCGTCGCCGTTCGTGAAGGACGTCGGTGTCTTGGACGTCTTGTGAGCCACGTCAGGGACCTCGCTTGGTCAGGCCGAAGACAGCAAACGGCAGTTGCTTGTAGCCCTTTTTCTTGAGGAAGACCGGATCGGCACCCTCAGGAAGCTTCTTCCCATTGCCATCGAGGAGGATGGGGGAATTGACGGGCTGCCCGTCGTTGTCCGTCGCGTTCACGAGCTTTCCGGAATCGTCGAGAACCTTGCACCCTTGGTCGAGGATTTGCTTCGTCCACCCCTCCGGCCTGATCTCAAAGTCATAGGAGACGGCCCAGTATTCTCCGTCGTTGATCGGGCAGTCTCCGGAGCTCTGGAGCTCCGCCGAACGATCCATCAACTTGACCTGATCGGGCGGGAAATCCCAAAACTCGTCGGAGTTCGTGGCATCCTTGTACTGGTTCGTGAGGTCGGGATCATACGATTCTTCGTTGCGGGTGATCCGCAGCACGAGCCGGCTATCGTCGAGCTCAATCGGAGGATCGAAGTAGTCCCCGGCCGAGTTGAGAACCGCGTTGCCATCCGTGTCCTGATCGAAGGGTTTGGTGAACCGACTCAAGCCCCACGACACCTTGGGTTTCTCGGTCGAGTCGAGGGGGTTTTGACTGTCGAACGCTTGCGGGTCGTAGGGACCGTATTTGACGGTCACCTCCCAGTATGACCCGGTATTCGGGGGAGCATCATACCCGTTAGTCTGTACGACCTGAGGGTCCGTCTCAGTGCATTCGATCGACACGACGTACGAGCCAAAGTCCCGGCGCAGTGTGCTCGGGCTCAGCGATGCGTTCGTGTAGATACTTCCCAGAGTCGGAATGAACGGGTAACCGCTCGGATCAACCGCAGTGCGCACGACGGTCACGTCGTCCATCTTGTCCGTGGTGATGACGAGGAAACGCCGCGTGTATTCGCGCTTCCAGTCCGCGCCGATCGTCCCTGACCGGCCCCGTTGCTCCAAGACCGAGTAGATTGCCATGATCAGCCCGGCGCCGAGTTAAAGACGATGGACGAACCGCCCTTGTCGAGGTTCGCAATCCGGTTGACGCCCCTGGCGATATCGAGCAAGGCGTCGACCTGCCTGTTCGAGTTCTTGGCGATCGTGTCGGTTGCCCTGTCCTTTCCGGTGCCGTTCATCGCCTTGACGATCGCCGAGTACGCTTCCTTGCTGCCGAGCTCGAAGGCGCCAGCCGTCTCGATCTTGCCCCTCTTGTCGGCCTTCGCTTCCGGTTCCGTGGCCGGTTGCTTGAACGCCCCCATGCCGCCGGCCGGACCGACGGCGCCGGCTTCCGCGACCTGACCCGCCACGCGGTTACGGAACGCCTCGTCGTTCTTTTGGATCTTTGCCCAGAGCCGGTCGATTTCCTGCTCGGACTTGGCGAGGTCGGGCTTGATGATCCCCGGGAACTGCTCCGTCGTCGCCTTGAAGTCCTTCAACAGGTCGGAGAAGTCGACGTGAAAGCCGTCGAACGGGTTAGCCATGAACCGGCCCAGGGCGTCAGTCAGCCGCGCCGACCCGACACCAAACGCGGTCCCCGCCGCCATGATCGCATCCGCGATGACCTTGACCCAGTTGTTCGAGATCCAGGCGCCGATGGTGTCGAGGTTCGTCTGGAGGATGTTCAGGAACTCGCCCGCCTTCAGAACGGCGATCTGAAAATACTCCGGGATGTTCCGAATGAACGACCCGACTCCGTTCACCCAGCTGCCGACCGTGTCGACGATGGACGTGCCGAACGCTTCGGCCCCGGCCTTCTGTTCGTCGCTGAACGCACTGCTAATCGAATCGCCGATCGCCTGGAACGTTTCCCCAGCACGACTAAGGCCGGTCTCGATCGAACCGACGAACGTGTAGAGAGCCGTCCGCATTGAGTTGATCAGAGGCGTGTTCGACTCGAAGGCCGTCTTCACTCGCGAGGCGAACTCCGTGAACTGCTTTGCCGCGTACGACAGCACCGGGAGAATCACCTGGCCGACCGAAGTCGCCAGGCCCTCGAGTGTCCCCGACATCTTCCGGAAGACGTTCGCGGGCGAACTGGCCGTGCGCGCGAGGTCCCCCGATGCATCCGCGAGCTGCTCGCTGATCATCAGCGCCCGCGCCTGAATCTTGGCGGACTCGGAGACTTCCTTCGTCGACTTCGCAAAGCCCTCGGCCACCGCTCTGGCCTTGACCGCGTCGTCCAGCAGAATGACGCCCAGCTTCTTCAGTTCATCGCTCTGATTACCCGCCAGGGCCGTCTGCAGCGCGTTCGTGGCCTGCCCAAAATCCATGTTGTTGTAGCTGACCAGGTCCGCAGCCAGTTGCGTGAACTTGTTCGAGAAGTTGGAGAGATCGCCACCGGCGAGTTTACCGAGACCCTTGCCCAGCCCGGCGAACGCCGCTTCCGCCTCGAGCACGTCCTTTTTGACCAGGCCGAATTCCTTCACCAGCCCATCGGCGAACGCCGTAGCGGCCGGTGCCGCGTTGCCCATGATGGCCTGAGTCTTCGAGACGGTTTCATTGAGGTCAGAGGCCCCTTTGATCCCCGATTCGAGGAACCCGACGGCCTTGTAGGTGACCGCCGTGAAACCAAGCGCGGCGAGGGCGTTGCGACCGAACGCTGCCATGCCACTGCTCGCGACGCGCGCGGCCTTGTTGATATTGGTGATGGAGAACGCAAAGTTATTCGCCGACCCCACGGCCGCCGAGAAGTTGATCCCCGTCAACCGACTCAGCGACTTGCCGGCGACGTCCCCCACCGACGACAGGTAGGAGCGGACGTTGCGGAAAGCGTTGAACGCCGAAATCGACGTCAACGCGGCCGGGCCCAGCCGCATCACCGCACGCTGCAAGCCGTTCATGTCCTGCGCCGCAACCTGGGAAGCTTGCCCGATGGATGACGTGATCTTCGACTTGAGGGAGTCAAGGAATCCCGAGACCGCCTGGAACTTCATCGCGGCATCGACGCGCCGCGCAAACGTCGTAAGCGTGCCCGACATCTGATTCATGATGGCGGTTAGCGTCTGCCCGATGCCGTAGAGAGGCTGAAACGCGCCGGCGATCGCCGAGCTAACCTGCCCGCCGATCATGCCCGCCATGGCAGGCAGGGCCTGCATGCTCTGCGTCAGCGAGCCGATCCCCGACGTGTCCGATGCCACCTTGACCGAGCCGGACGCACCGCCGGCGCCCTTGTCGCCCCCGGCGAACGCGTTCCGCGCGTCTTCGGCCGCCGCGCTCAACTCGGAGGCAAACGACCGGATCGCATCGTCGAGCTCCTGGAAGTCCCGCGTCGCGCCTTCCGCGGCGGTGGCGAGGACATCAAATCGACTTCGGAGGTCTTTCACGGACGAGCCACCTGATTGATGACCTTCAGGCCGCCGAACCTTGCTCGAATGAGTGCAACCTGATCTTCAAACCTCTGGTGTGGTACCGCCGGTGAGGACGTACCCCGCGGAAGGTACCGGTCGATCGAGACCGGCTTCTTTTGCCAGCAGTTGACCAGATCGACCACGGCCTCGAGGATTGCGAGCTGAACGTGATAGGTCGAAGGTTCGATGCGATGGTAGGCAAGCCACTCAGAGAATTCGCTACTCCCCATCGCCTGGGAGAGCTCCCGGACGGGCACTCCCAGATCGCGCGCCAGCCGAAACAGCCCGATCCGCCCCGGCTGGCTCAGGAGTTTTTTTCAAGCTGACTGACGTCGTCGCTACTGATCTTATTGAGCCGTTCCGCCACCTTGAAACAGCGCAGCATCGGCCGCGAGCTCTGCCGATTCAGGAGGTCGATATCGCCCTCGGTGAACTCGGGCGTGCCGTCTTCCTTGCACAGACAGAACGACAGCAACAGCCCCGCGAACGGTTTATCCTTGTGCCGCCCCATTGCTTCCTCGAGGCTAAGGCGATCGTTCACGCTCAGGGTGCGTACGAACGTATGGCCCGAGTCGGGATCGGTCGGATCCGCCCATTCCGGAGTGTCCACGCGCTCGATCGGGAGGGGCGTCTTTTCAAGCTGGTCTCGGAGAGCCATCAGTACAACCTCGAAAGAGCATCCAGGAAAAGCCGCTGCCACACGGCCGCGGGATCAGGAAACCTTGGTGAAGACAGGGAGTCCGCTACCGGCGATGTTGCACTCCGCCTGGAGGTTGTCCTCGATCTTCATACCGGTGGGCTTGAACTTGTTGAGGATCCCGCTGAATGCGAGCGTCGAGCCGGCCGCCACGCCGCTGGTGATGACGTCGGTGTGCACGAGCTGCCATTGCTCGACAGTCCCGGCGAGGTACAGCGTCTGAAGCAAGGTGTGAGTGGTCTCCCCTGGATCGTAGAGGATCGTCATCGACGTATCCCCAGGGTCAAGGATCGTGCCGCCCTTCGTCTTGGCGACGCTGTCGAGGTGCGACGTATCGCGGGTGCCGAACTCCCCATCCGGACCGTCGATTTCGACGCGTTGCGCGACGGTAGTCCAGACGACCGGGCTGGTCCCGACGCCGTGCTGTAGTAGTGTGCCCTTGCCGGGCCAGGCTTGAGGGTGAGCGACCGACATGGATTACCTCACTGGTAGAGGTTCACGGAAACGAACAAAGAACTCACAAGGAACCTCGAACGTCCCCTGATCGGAGCCGTCCGCCGGTTGCTCGTAAACGTCAGACTCATCGGCCATGCTCGCCTCGACGATGGCAACACCACTCAGGTCCCCGACGAACCCGTCGAGCATGTTACGGAGGGCTTCCTTGATGGCCTTGCAGACGTCGTAATCGAGCGACCGCGCCACAAGGGACAAACGGCAACGGCAAACCCCGATCGGGCCGTCGAGGGACTGTTCGCGCGCTTTCTTGGAAACGCTGAACGTGAGCGACGGCGGAAGATCCTTTTCCGCGGGGTTCGTCGGCCGGATCTTTGTCCCGACCAGCCCCGTAAGCGTCGCGTTCGCCCGCAGCGCTGTGTTGATTGCGGTCTCAAAGTCAGTCGGCATGTCAGGTAGTCAGAATCCGACCGCTGATGATGCAGGCCGACGTCGCCGTCACGTAGATCTGGGTGACGTTGGTGTTGAGCGGGTTGGAAATCTGCGCCTTGGACGCCGACCAGGTGTAGGGGATCCCAGCCTTGAGGTTGATCGTAGCGAACGGACTTCCGCCGCTGGGAGCGTTGACGTAGAGCGTGCAATTCTGCGTCGAGATGAGCTCGATGGCCTGGAGGTTCGTTCCGTTGAACGCAATCCCCGTCGTCGCGTTCGACGCGCCGGCCGCGACCGGGACCTCGGGAACGACCTCGATCGTGCCGATGTCTTGCCAGGAGGCCGAGACGTTTCCGCCGTTGCTCGAGCGGGTGCTTTCCGTCCAACTGTAGATGATGGGAACACTCATGTCGGGTCAACCTGCTCCACGCAGAGAACGACGGTCTTGATACGTCGCTCCTGAACGTCGATCACAGAGAGCGCGTTGAAGTTGCGAGTCCCGTATTGAAGCCGATACGTCGGGTCGATGCTGATGTCCGGGTTGAACCGCATCTCGACCGCGTGCGTTGTCTCGGCATGGTGCTGCTGTGCATTGACGAGCTCTTGGCCGCTCAGGGACGTGATTCGCGCCCACTGTGTTGCGACCGTGTTCCACGTCGGTTTCGGCTGGCCGTATGCGCTATCGGTCAAGGCCGGCTGCTGAATCGCCACCCGATGACGCAATTGCCCGACGTCGATCTTGAGCGTGAAGACGTTAGGCATAGGAGCCGTGATCGTCCGCCCCGAGCAACCATTGCACTGTCGTCGGCAGCTCGAAGGCCCCGTCGCGGTTGTCGTAGCAGAGGTTGAGAATCATCTTGATCGCGGTCTTGATGTTCTCGGAAACCGATGTGCCATCGTTGCCGTACCCGGAAACGTAGCGGATGTTGACAGCGTCGATAATCGGCCGGTTGACCGGCCAGACGTTCCCATAGTTCGGCTGAATCCGCGCCGGCGCCCCGGAACCCACGCGATAGACGCTCGGATCGACCGTTTGCGTGTTGCCCGAGGTGTCGACGTAGTTAACCCAGACGATCGACTGTAGCGGCGGCCGCGGGATGTAGATCGGCGTCGAGGCTGTCGGCAGCCACTGAAGGCTCATTCCAGACTGCCGAACATTGCGATCGTAGTACCCGCCACCCGAGGGGAACCCCTCGAGGAACAGATCCCACGTCTGGGTGATGAGCGACTGGCGGAGTTCGGCCTCGACCTTCCGCCGCGCCGCCGTGATCAGACTGGTCACAATCGCATCGTCGTCGGCGATGTCCTGGCGGATCCAGAGCTTGGCGTCCGCCAGGGTCACCGGCTCGACCGAGGGACCAATTACGAGAGCATCGCGCTGCATCGGTTAGCTTGCCGGCGGAGCAGGCGTAAGCGGAGGAGCGGGTCGAGGGGCCGGCACGGGTGACGGCGGAGCAGACGAGCTCGGAGGAGCCGCCGGACTGGCAGCCGCGGCCGGAGCGGGTTCCGTCTCGGCCGTGACGTCGATCGCCACGCCGAGCTCACACAGCCGCAAGGCGTCCGCTTCGCGCGCGTCCTCGAACGTGAGCACATCGCCCGGCCGGTGGTGCGTGATTTGGGACGGTTTGGTCGGGTCCGGGTTCTTGACCTCGGTGTGACCCGTGCAGAGCATCTTGAGACGTCGCATACGAGAAGGTCCCTCAAACTGGGCGCTGCCGTCGCCCGGTTGCCGACTCAGGCCCCGGCGCAACGGTGGCTTGTTCAACCGGAGCCATCGGGGCCGGCACTATGACCCCATGCTTGCCCCGCACGTACATATCCGCGACCTTGTCGTCGAACGGCAGCACTTCGCCGGCGGAACGCGTACGGTTGCCGACGAAGGTGTCGTTCAAGAGCTTCACATACTGCATTGATTTGACCTCGAAAGGGTGCAAGTCGAAATCAGAACCGGGCGTCCCTGCCCGCCGCGCTTATCACGTGGTCATGTCGACGCACTTCTGGAACGACTCGGGGTGACGAAGGTTGATGTCGATGTCCTGCAACATCACCAGCCGCAGCGTCCCCGACGCGCTCCCGGTGAAGGGGTCGACGATGACGTCCTGTCCGCTCCACATTGCGATGACGAGATCCTCCCAGTTCCCGTAAAGGACGGGAGAGCACACCGCACCCGAGGTACCCTTGGAAAGATTCGATGGCAACTGGTTCGTAACGTGACAAGGGTAGCCGTTGAGCGGCGTATCCGGGTTCTGTGTGTCCCAGAGGTAAATCGGGAACGTTGAGCCGATCTTCGCCGTCCGCTTCAGGATCCCACGACCCTTGGCATTGGTGATGTAGCTCAAGCGCCCGAGGTCCGCGTTTGCCGTCGCGACGTTCGTCTCGAGGTTGACGACCATGTCCCAAGTCGGCGGGCCGCCGTTCGTCCCGAGCGCGACGATACCGACGTTCGGATTCTGAGCGACTCCGAGAGGCTGGTTATTCTGGCCGGTCCCGTTAAGTGCCGCCAGGTCGACGCCACGCGCGACGACCGCCGACAGGTCGCGCCGGACGAACGTCTCGGAGTCGGTGTTGATCTGCTCGGTCAACCGCCGGGAGATGTCCGTCATGGCCCCCGCGGTTCGAGGCGTGAACGGCACCTGATCGACCGTCGTGTTACTGCCGGTGATCGACGCCCCTTCCGCCACCCAGTACAACGTCGAGGCTGCCGTCCGTCGCGGGATCGCAAACAGCCCCTGCATCTCGCTCAGCAACGTCGCCCCCGCCTCGTCAACGACCATCCGGTTGCGCAGCAACTCGATGTAGTTCGTATCCAGGATCGTGGGGATCGCGCCCGCGCCGGCCGTGGTGTCGAACGTTCGTTTCTGTGTGCCGTCGAGGTTCCGCCCCCACTGCTGAGCGAACCGCGCCGCGACCCCCATATTGATCGGGAGGTCCGTCGGCATGCAGAAACTCGCCCCGCGCTTCAGCGGCGAACCGCGCCGCTTGATGAGTTCCTGGCTCACCTCGAGTTCGAGCCCATCCAGGCCGCCGCCGTTCCCTGTCATCCGATCCGCAACCTGACGGATCGCCTTCAGAAGCGAATACCGGTGTTTCGTCTGACTCGGATCGTGAGGCAACGGATCACTCGACCGCCCCTCGGTCACCGCGTCGCTAAACGCGCTGATCTTCTGGCGAGTCTCGATCTCCGCATCCAGCCCACCCTTACCGTCCTTACCGCGGACTTCCTCCTCGATCGCCTGGAAGCGATTCCGTTCCCCCTCGGTCAGTGACCGCCCTTCCTTGTCGGCCGTCTCGACGAGCTTCCGCGCCTCTCTGGCCAGGTCGGCGCGCCGCTGCATCAGGTCATGAAGTGCCATTGCGTTTCATCCTCGGTTCGAGAAATCAGAGCGAAAGCAGGCCAGCGCGCGCCAGCCAAAGAGAGTTGTCGGGAGGCGCAGGCTTGGGCCGGTGAATCTCCAGGCTTCGCAGTGCCGCGCTTGTGTTCGTGTAGGCCGGGAAAGTGACGGGCCCGACGTCGTACAGCCGCCCGACCTTGACGAGCGTTCGCGACGGGAGGTTCCCGGAGTAATCCCACTCCTCGATTCCGTCTTCCATGTCGAAGCTGAACGACATCCCGGTTACGTCCCGCCGGCGGAGGTACTCCGCGACATCGCGCCCGACCGTGGCGTCGGGAAGATCGACCTCAATGGCAAGCCCGTCGTCCGTCTCGACCATACGTAGCGTGCCGGCCTTGTTCCGGCCGAGGAGCTGGTTGACGTCGTGGTTGAACAGTGCCCGCACGTCGTCCCGCAGCAGCACATCGGCGAACGCTCCGGGGTTGATCTTCTCCCGGAAGTACCCGAGGTCTTCCGAGTAGCTGTTGAAGACCGCCGCCATGCCGACGACAACTCCCGGACCCTTGCCATCGGCCGCGGCCCGGAGCTCGACGGTCCCCAGGAAGGAGCGGACTTCAGTCTTCGAGGGTGCGGGGGTAGCGCCGCCCGCGTCGCTTCTTTGGCTTGGGTTCTGGCTCATCGTCTTCAACCTCGACCTGGTCGTCGGGAGGGTCTTTTGGGAGCGTGGCAGGGTCGACCGGCCCCGCGTCCACATCGGCGTTGGCGTCGACCTCGACCGGTTTCACGGTCTCGTCGGTGGCTTGCTCCGCCTGCTCGAGCGGAACCATCTGCGCCTGGACCATCGGGCGATCGCCACCGAGCTCCGGCGGGAACGGGTTCTCGCCTTCCTTGAGGCGGATCTCATTCGGCGTGATCGAGCCCATCCGGTACCGCGACTCGAAGTAGCGGATCCGCGTGTCGATCGCCGCGCGGAGGAGTCGGCTGACGTCGTGCTCGACGACCCATTTCTTCCGATCCTTCGCGGTGAGGAGCTTGAAGTTGCTCTCGGCCTCGATCGCCGCCAGCCAGATCGACAGCGTGTTCGTCAGGTAGGCAATGTTTGCCTGTTCGACCGTGGAATAGTTCGTCTTCGAGTAGTCGGCGAGCTTGTGCGGGGGCAGGTTGAAGATCCGGCAGACTTCCAGCACCTGGAATTGCCGGGTCGCGAGGAACTGCGCGTCGTCCGGGTTGATTTGCGTGTCGACCCAGTCCGCGCCCTCCTCGAGTACCGCGACCCGGTGCGCGCCCTTGGTCCCCTGGTGAACCCGTTCGAACGACTCGCGAAGGTTCTTGGCCGCCGTTTCCGTGAGCCGCTTCGGCGTCTTGAGCAGGCCCTTGGGAATCGCTCCGTTGCCGAAGAGCGCCGCCCCGAACTCCTCGGCCGCGATCCCCAGGCCCACGGCCTGACGGGCGAGTGTGACGGGGGAATACCCCTTCAGCCCATCGAACCCGAGCCCTCGGATATGGAGGATGTTCTCGGGCGCGAACGTCTTGCCCGTCGCCTCGTCTTCGTAGTACAGGGCCTTCGATTTCTCGGTCCGCTTCGGCTTCGTCGTGCCCGGGTGGAGGAGGTACAACCCAGTTGGGTTGCCGCCGTAGTCCCGTTTGATCTCCGAGTAGCTGTTTCCCCACCCCAGCACGTGGCCCATGGCCGCCTGGTAGTGGAAGAACGCTGGCATTTCGCCATTCGGTGCGAAGTGCACCAGGTCGTTCACTTCCTTCGACGTGTCGATCACCTTGCCGCCCGACTTCTGGCGCCGGTACAGGTACCGCGGCAGGTTCGCCACGTCGCTCGCGATGATATTGATCGCGCAATACACCGCCGTCAGGGTCAGAGCCGTTTGGGGTGTGACCAGCACGCCGGACAGTACCGGCGCGTTGAGCGCGAACCCCTGCCACGACTGGCCGTTGATATCGCGCGACTCGCGCCCCAGGCCGAGGCGTCGAGCCGCGCGAGCTCGAGCGGGAATCAGGTCCGGCATTAGCTACCGGCGACCCCGATGAAGAAGTTGCCGGCCGTGTTGCCGCCCGACGTAGGGGTGACCGTGATGATCTTGTGTGTGCTGTCGATCACCAGGCCCGCCAGCGACGAAAGGGCAATCGACGTGTTGGCCGGAATCGTGAGCGTTGGCCCTGTACCGCTGAGGAGCAGCCGCGCGGGGTTCGAGCCGCCGGGCGCGATCGTGACGTCCGCCGCGTCGAGGTTATTGAAGACCAGCGTGTTCCACTTGGCGAACGTGGTGTCGCCCGCGGATGACGTTGGCGTATTCGCCGTCAGGTCCGTCAGGTCGATGGTCTGAGCCGTGGTACCAGTGAGCTGATAGTTCGCCCCACCGTGCTTGGCGAACCCGTCGTTACTGAAGTCGATGGTGACCTTGTCGACCACCTTCCCGCCGCCATTCTGAGCGACGCGCGCCGCGTCCGCCGCCATGTACGCGACGAGCGTACTCACCGCCTGGACGGTCGTATTGACGAGCGTCGCGGCCAGGAGCGAAACGAAGTTGGAACCCGTGGTTGCCATGAACAAACCTCTCCCTTCGAAGGGTTAAAGGACAAAGACTCCGCGCGTGTCGTACACAGACGGCCCCGCATCCGTCGCCCCGTCCGCGATCGCCGCGGTAACCGCGTTCACCAGTGCCGCAACGCCGTCGATTCGGAACGTCGTCCCCGACTTGTTGAGGTACATCAGCCCCGTCTTGTTGCGCTCGACGTTGGCGTTCGCGACGTTCCAGTTCAGCACCGGGTTCCCGGTGTGCCGGATGGTTTGATTCAGGAGCATGGTCTCGACCTTGACCATCGCCTCGTTGAGCGTCACTGGCCCTTGCGGAATCCCCTGGACCGGCAGCTCGTGATAGTTGAACAGCCGGGAGAGCATGTGCGACGCGTAGGCCCGATCGGCGAACAGCGACCGGATCGCCCACCGCCGGTTAACCTCGACAATGTCGTTCTCGATCTGGTCGAAGTCGGTGGCTTCCCCGGGCGTGAACTCCAGGAACCCGCGGTTGTGCCAGTCGCGATACAGTTCGAAGTTGCGCGGCTCTTCCTTCCAGATTCCGTCGATCGGCACCCAGTAGCGCACCGCCACGTCGAACCCGCCCAGGTCGTTCGCGAAGATCAGCGCCAGTGCCGCCATGTCCCGAGTGACGCCCAGGTCGAGACCGGCATAGCACTCGCGCCCGTCGAGCTCGGTCTCCTCGAGGCCCGCGCACGCCATCCACCGCTCGGTTTGCAGCCACCGCGTTGCTTGCTCGGTCCAGAGGTTCAAGTACAACTGCTTGAACGTGTTCTCGAAGGACGGTTGAGTCTTCGCCTTATGGAACTCTTCCCGGATGAACTCCAGCGAGCAGAAATCGCCCAGAGCCGGCATTGCCTTGAACCAGGTCTCTTCGCTCGTCCAGTCGTCTTCGGGATCCGCCTCGAAGAGCGTGGCCAGGAACGTCGGGTCAGTGACGATGCCGTCCCGAACGTGCCGCGCATGCTGCCAGAGCTCGTAACAGAGTGACGCCCGATCGAACCCCGCCGTCGAGATGTACAGCGTCAACGGATCGCGCCGCGCACCGAACCCCGTCGTGAGGATGTCGTGCAGTTGACGGTTCGGCAGGACGTGAACCTCGTCAAACAGCACCGCCGACGGGCCAAGGCCGTGCTTGAGCTTGGCTTCACTCGAGAGGGCCTGATAGGTCGACCCCATCCCATCGCAAGTGATCTTCTTGTAACCGTGGTAGACGGTGCAGACCTGAGAGAGTTGCGGGTCGTTCTCGACCATCGACGCCGCGGCGCCGAAGATCAGGCTCGCTTGATTGCGGTCCCCCGACGCCGAGTAGATCCGTTGTTCCTTGCGTCCCGTACCCAGCATCAGATACAGCAGGATCGCCGCGACGAGCTCCGTCTTGCCCTGCTTTCGGGGAAGGGCGAGGAACCCTTTCCGATACTGTCGCCCGCCGTCCGGCCGGAGCGTGCCGAACAGTTTGCGCACGAAGGTCTCTTGCCAGTCCCGCAGTCGGAATCTCTGACCGATGTAATCCCCGGTGTGCGAGAGGTTGTTAATGAACCTGACCGCCTGACCGCCCGGGTCGACCTTCCGCGTTTTGGCTGCCTTACCCGACAACGTTCAAGATGCCTTCCCAGGGGTTCTTGTCGCCCGACTTCTCCGTCGGCGCCGTGAGCTTGGCCGACGCCGGCGAGAGGCCGAAGTCGTTGAGCAACCCTCGAATCCGAATCGTGGCCGCGTTGAGCGTCTTGATGGCCGGATGCTCCGCCACGTTCCCCCGGTCGCTCTCGACCGTCGGCCCGTCGCGTTCGATGACGACGTACGCCTGACGCAACAGCGCGTAATTGATCGCATAGAGCTCGACCAGCCGCGGTGTCGTCCGATCGAGCACACCCGCTTCCCGCAGCACGCCAACGATCCGCGTGTATTCGTCCGCCGCCACCCCGTCGAGGTGTGCCGGGCAGCGCCACACCGCCGGCGGGAGCTTCGGTTTTCGGGTTTTCTTCGGTTTGGCACCGCGTTTTGCCATAACTTTATCTGTTGACTTTCTATATGTATGTAGTATAATAGAGTAGTGGTTTACAGTGCCGATAGGGGGTCAAAATGAAGCGAAAACGCGTTGTCGAGGGATTCCGGTCCGCCGCCGAGACAATCGGGCCGATTAAACGGGAAATGAGCCTTTTTGCCGTGACTCGGGGCCAATTCTCGATGATTGACGCGATTTTCCACTGCCTTCGTGAGATTGGACCGAGCCAGATCAGCGTGTGGACGTGGACGATTGCCGAATACGAGGTCGAAGCAATGGCCGGCCTGATGAGCCGCGCCGATATCCTCGGCGCCCGCCTGGTGATCGACCGCTCCGCAGACCACCGCAACGCGACGATTATCGAGAACTGGCGGAAGCAATTCGGCGAGTCCCAGGTTCGGATCTGCCTCAATCATGCGAAGATCGCCCGCGTCTGGAACGAGAACTTCCGCCTCTTGCTCCGCGGTTCGATGAACCTGAACTTCAACCCGCGCTTCGAGCAGTTGGATATCACCGAAGGCGGCGAGGACTTCGCCCTCGTCGAGCGCATCGAGGACGAGCTCCCCGTCTTGCCGCGCAAGTACAGCCGCGTCGATGCGAGCAATGCCACCCAGGTCGGTAAAGCGTTCGAGCAGTCTCAATTGACGATGTTCGAGGGGATCAAAACGTGGGCCAAATGACGAAAGCCGAGATCGTTGAGAAACTGATTGCCGCCGGCACCCGCAAAGACGCCGCCGTAATGTACGCCGATGCCTTCATTGAGTACCGCGAGGCGAGCACCAACATCGACCAGCACGGCGCCATCGTCGCCCACCCGCGGACGGGCAACCCCATCGAGAACCCGTACCTTGCCGTTCGCGACCGCGCCGCCAAGAAGCTCGCCGGCATGCGGAAGGTGAAGGCCGATTTCCTTTGGTAAACACCGCAAGGTTTTTACCCTTTTTCCCCCGCGTATTTTTTCGCGAGGGGTCAGCGTCGCTATGACGCACTCGTTCATACAAAAAGAACCCTCCCCCCAAGCGTTCTGGCGCTCAAGGGCGGGGCTTCTCCTCGGCTCGCTTCTCACCGTGGTGACGAGCGCACAGCGCTTGTAGGTTGTCCCAGTCGTACTCCAGGTCAGGGTGAGCACGTCGGGGCTTGACGTGGTCGACGACCGTGGCCGCGGATGGTCTGCCTTCCTTGTCGCACCGACAGCAGAGCGGATGCTCCATGAGGAACTTGAGCCGCAGCCGCCGCCACTTGGCGCCGTTGTAGAAGGCATTGTCATTGAGCCGTTGCTGACGCCGTTCGTACGCCGCACGTGCGAGCTGGCGACCCGCGTCAGCAAACGGCTTTCGATAGGTGGGCACACGACGAGGCACAACCGGATCAGCCTGCCTCGGACTCGATGTAATCGGGATCCGGTTCGCACGCGATGGCAGCGTTCGCCGTCATCACCGCTTCACGGATATGACGCACGGCCGCACGCTGGTCAGCACAACCCGGCGTGAGCCTGACTACCAGTTCGGCGAACGCCTTGGCACCCGCGCGGAGTTCCTCATACCGCTTGCGCTGAGAGTCGGTAGGAGGATGGTACGCGAACAGGTTGTCGAGCTCGTCTTGCTTGATCTTCATGACTTGGCTGCTCCATCGACCACACCCTCGGCCACACGTTCCCCGAGCTGCACAACCTCACTGGCCACCGTCCCCGCGATCGGAGCCAGGGCCGGCGCCTCGGCCGCCACCGCCGCAGTTACCGCCGCCGTGATCTCAGGCGCGAGGGCCTGCTCTTCAGCCTTGAGCAACTGGCCGCCGATCACCTTGGCTTCCGCCTCGACCGCCGGAGCGACGGAGCTCCAGCCGGCTTTGACTTCCGAGCCGATCTCACCCAGCACCTTGCCCACCGTCCCCAGGGCCTGCCCAAATCCATTCGCGACCCGGTTCAAGAACGGCTTGGGAGCCGGCGCCGCCGGTGCGTTGCTTCCCGCGCTCATGCGTCAAACCCCAAGATGACCTGCACGAAGTAATCGCCATCCGCCACGGCGGGCAGCGCCACGTTGTAGCTTGCGGCCACTTGTGAGGCCGAGACATCGCCCGACCCGAACGGGTAGGCGCTGGTGATGTAGCCGTCCGCGTCCGAGGGGACCGGTTGCCCGACCAGCACGACGTAAACGCGCACTTCCATCAAGTGGTTGTGCGTGCCCAGGTCGTAGGCCGGCACGTTGATTGTCGCGATGTCGTTCGTGATCGGACCCGCCGATACGTCGACGTCGAGCTTCGGCGGAGGGGACGGAGGCGCCGGCGGAGCCTTGAGCGTCTGTCGTCCGAACGAGGGGCCAACCTTCCATCGCATGAGTCGTTACCCTTTCGAGTGCTTGCGCCAGATCAGCCAGGGGCCGAGCTTGGAGCGCTGGAACTGGGGGCTTTTGGGTCGGAGCGTCCTGCCCCGAAATGCTGTTGCTTGAAGAGGTCCGCCTTCCGACGAATCTCCTCGGCTTGATGCTCTTCAGCAGCCAGGTCCTTGGCCGACTCGTCGGTCTCATCCATGAAGGCGCGAGCGACCGACTTCAGCGGTCCGCCGGCAGGAGAGATGGACACGATCGGCTTGTTACCACCGAACGCATACACCAGCGCCCAGACGCAGAGCGCCAATCCAACCGCTCCCAGGAAGAACCAAAGGATCGTTGCGGGTTCCACGGCGGGACTTACCCTTTCTGAAGGTGCCTACGCTTCGAGAAGCCGACCAGCCCGAGCACAGCAGCCACAACCCAAAACGAACCAACGACCCACCCCCAAGATGGATCGAGCGCGAAGGTACTCACCGCCTGAACTTCCGGGATCGGAGTCCGGCCGCCGAGGATCGGTGCGCTTTCGAGCGTTGGACCCGCGCGGATCGTCTGCCCGTCCCGGTTCATGATCGGAACGTTCGTCGTACGCTCGCGCAGCTCCCTTTCAAACTTCAAGTCGTTGGAGATGACCGTACCACTCGGTTGACCATGAATCTCTTGGAGGTTTAGCCCATAGTTCGGGTAGTTGTCGGCCGCGGGCTTGGCCGGCTTGGCAGCGTACAGGTGCGCATTCTCGTGTGGGTAATACCCAACCGATCGCCGCCCGTACCCATCGACGATCGACCAACCCCAGACCTTGACCACTTGGCCCCCGAACTGCCCATCGAGCAATTGCCGCCCGGGAGCCGGCGGCACAGGAGACGGCGGGCCGGCCCCGAGCGAGGCCAGCAAGAGAAACGGCAAGATGCTTCGCATGACAGTTACCCCGGAAGAAGGGACAGGACACTACACCGCAGACAGCCCGGCGAGGGACTATCGAGGTGCTGGTGATTCGGACAGCGCCGGTTCGGGCACTTCGGCCTTGCTGGGATCGGCACGACGACCTTGGGACGCGCGGCGTCGATGTTGAGCCCAACGACGATCCCCAGGAGCAACACGAACAGGAGGCCAAACGCGATTCCAACGGCTTTCATGAGGTCACTCCGATCCGCCGCGCGTTAACGGCCTTGTACGTCTTGTGTGCGAACGCTCCGGCATCGGCCACGCTCTTCGCGTGCGTCAGGGCCTGAACGACCGAGAGTAGTCCGCCCCAGAAGATGACCATCGCGCTGACGATGCGAGGAGAGACTGACAGGCCCTCGACGACGGCAGGCTTGCGCGTCCACCCGAACAGCCAGTATTGACCACCGTCGAAGGCTCTCGCCTCGAACTCGGCCTGAGTCATGACCGTGTGTTTCGGGGTATTCACGAAGGGAGGCGCGGACCGGTTATTGTCCGCCACCATCGCATACCCGCTCGTGTCATTCTCACCACTAACCATGTGGTGAATCCGCCGCCCGTAAACATCGCCCCACGAGTAGGTAATCCCCACGGGATAGCCCATGGCCAGCACAGATCGCAGGACGTTCAAGTCGGTCCCGAGGTACGAGAACCACTTCTCATCAGGATCGATCGCATCGAGTGCCGCCTCGAGCTTGCCGGGCGAGTAGCCACCTGGCCGCGATTTCGCGTACCGCCAGAGCGCGGAGTCCTTCCCGCCCTGGCACATGGGAACGCCTTGCTGTTGGCCGTTCTGAACGAGGGACGCGATCACACAGAGGCCAGCGCCATCGGAGCCGCCTTCGTTCTGGATCCGGTTGGCGTCGGCGATCGGACTGGAGGCGCGGACACCACCGTACGCCGGCGCGTCGACCTCGAGTTCGCGCTTGCCTTGCGGGATATCCTGCCCAGAAACACGGATCGACCCGAGCAGCGTCAGCACGACGAAAGTGATGGTCCGTTTCACTTCGGTAGCTCCCCAGTTGGCTTGCGCGTCCAGCCGTTGCGCTGTGACAGGTCCGCGATGACGGCCAGGCCGGCGGTGTCGCGGACCTCGCCCACGACGATCATTTCCCGTTCGCGCGGAGTCGGCCGACCGAGACGCACGTTGGTCGTGACGTAGTACCAATGCCGCCCCGCGTCGAACGTGGCCGCCTGCCACCCGTCGCGTGCAATGATGTGGTGATAGTCGTGCGACCAGAACGACGCCGCTTCCTTCGCCTCGACCAGGTCGGCGCGGACGGTGTTGAGTTCGGTCGCAAGCTGTACGTTGGCGGCCAGCACCGACACGAACCCGGCCGCGACGAGCAACGCGAGCAGACCGCCGAAGAACTTACTCAGCATCGAACCGCCTCGCGAGCTGACGGACGACGAAGACGCCAAGCGCCCGCACCATCAGGAGCGCCAGCACCAGCTCGACTCCAGTAACGGCCCCATGTCGCCAGCCCGAGTCATAGCAGTGCCGGTGACACCAGAACGACGGACGGTAAAAGAGCGACGTGAACGCGTGCCACACGCTCAGCAGCCCGAGCTTGAACATCAGGTCGAGAAACCAGCCGATCACTCGTCGTTGCCCCCCATGACAGTTTTGCGGGTCTGTCGGATTGCCGACTCATGGCGCCGCAGCGTCCGGTCGGATAAACGCAGCACGCGCAAGAGCTCCGGGCGTTTCCACCCGAGGTTCTTCAGGTGCACGATGGCGCGTTTCATATCTGCGGTTCGGTCGGCATTGACGGCTTGCATGGTTCTCGTCGGCGACGTCGTCGGCGAAATCTTGCCCCTCACCCCTTTGTAGTCGACGCGCGGTCACTGTGTCCATTTGCTTGCTGCAAGTGTATCGCTTGATTATACTAAAAAAATCTCTTGTGCGGCCACTTGGCACGTCATGGCCGAGAGCGAGAGTGCGTGCGAGGGGCATGAAAATGCACGTCCAACGTCGGTTCGTGAAGTGGGTCGACGACGACCAGGGCGCTCGCTGGGTTGAAGTCGAGGAGGATCGTTGGGCCATCGAGGTGAGTCCGCGGGTACTCAAGGCGCTTACCGCTCGCGAGCCGAAGCTCAAGGAGCGACTCCTGCACAACCCGGACTCGAGGGAGTCGATCGCCGCCGCCCAAGAGGAAATCTGGGGCGGCCCCGGTAATCCGTGGGAAGGCCCTCGGCTCGGATTCGACTTGTTCCTCGGTCAGTCGCCGACATGGTCCGGGGCCGAGTCCCTATGGTTGTGGGACGAGGCCCTCGGCGAGTGGGTGTGCCGGTTCTGTCAGCACCTGAAACAGCTCTCGGCCGGGACGTACTGTTTGGGGTGTGACCGAAGCGGGAAAGCGAAGCTGATCGGGCACCCAACAGAAGCGGACCTTGCGAAGCGACCCGTCGAGCGCGGAACGAAATACGACCCGCCGGACGATGGGTTGAAGGGCGGCCGATCATAACAACACCGCCCGGCCCTCTTGCGAGGAACCGGGCGATGTGTGTGGCTTCAATGGGGCCGCGACGGTGAGGTCGCGGAAAGTCTCTATTGCGGCCGGGACGATCGCTTTGGCGGCGAGCTTCAATGGGGCCGCGACGGTGAGGTCGCGGAAAGGGCAGCCGCGTAACTTTCGAACGGCTAAAGACCTGCGATTAACTTTGCGAGAACCTCATGCAGACATCGGGGTGGCATCGCTCGCTGTTGGCTATTCAACGCAATAGGCAAGAGCAACACATCAGGGTTCTTCGCCAACAGAATCCGTCGCGCCGGGTTCACGGTTCGAAAAGGTTTTAAGCGTGCGAAAAAGAGTGACGCGGGGCGGACTCGAACCGCCGACCTCCGGGTTATGAGCCCAGCGAGCCGCCAACTGCTCTACCGCGCTGAACGAAGTATCACCGAGACATCGACGGATGTCAAGCGCTCAAACGTTGCCTGCCGCCGCCTTTTTACTCAGAAGTAAACGTTGATCGCTGTCGTTCTAACTGTCGTTCTACGTCTTGAATTCCACCAAAATCGCGACTATTATGCTTTGGTATCCGCAACCTCTGATAGACGTAAGTCGTTGGCAGTAAAGAGACTTCAGCGACACAGGTGCTTGTGTTCAGTGCCCCGATTCCGGTCTACGGAACCGAAGGTTAGAGGTTCGAATCCTCTCGGGTGTACTCCCAAACGACCAGCCCTGGTGCAACGCCGGGGTTTTTTCGTTTTCGCCTCCACCATGGGAGCACCCCGAGTGTTCCGCGACGGCGTCAGGCATCGGCCGCTTGCGTCCGGAAAGGCCGCCAGCGAAACTGGGACCCTGAACGCTCCTTGAACACCGCAGTTCTTAGGCTGGGGAGTATGGCTCCGATGCTTCGACGCTTTTCGTATCTCGTCCTGATGTGGGGATTGATCGGGCTTCGGCCCACGTCGGTCCAAGCCGAGCCGCCCACTCGGGTGCGGATCCTCTTGCTCGGCGATAGCACGTGCATCGGCAGTGTCTGTCGTCAGACCGATCCCCAGGGAATGTTCCTTGAGGACGTCATCCGGGAACTGCTCGCCGCCGAGACCGATCTCCCCGCAACGGAGGTCATCAATCAAGGGCGCGACGGCGAGTACGTCCAGGGGTTGCTCGAATCCGGGCGTTACGACCGTGATATCGTGCCGCTCAAGAAAGTTGACTACATTCTGATCCGCTACGGGATCAACGATCTAAACAAACGCAAAGATTTCGACGCAAACTTCACGAAGGATTACGCCGAGCTCCTTGCCCGCTTGCGCAAGGACTTCCCGGGGGCGGTCCTCGTGCCCACGACGATCATCCCGTACATGGGGCAGCAGAAGGATGACAAAGTGAACGCCTTGATCCGGCAGGTGGGCTCCGACGAGAAACTCCCGGTGTTCGATGTCTACACAAGGTATGCCGCAGAGCTCGAACACGGCGCCAATATGCTCAATTACCGCCGCTATCCGTTGGAAAAAATCCCGGAGAAGCACCGAGGCTGGGTCAAGGCATTCGTACGTGGAAACCAGGTCGTGGTGATGGACAATCGGCTCGACGCCCACTTCGGCGACTTACCGGGTTGGTACGGTGACCGGCATCCCAACCTGGCCGGCTATCACGTCATCGGCGATGAGACGGCCAAGTACGTCGCGAAACAGCTTCGAGAGCGGAAGTGACCCGGAGCACCCTCGTCCCGAGTGAATCAACCCGCACTCGGGACTGCGCCGACTTCATCGATGACCGCGGCCACTCGGCGGTGCGTTGCGTCATCGAGCGACCGGAGCGGCGCGGGGAGCATTCGTTCGAGCAGGCCTCTGTGCCGGCAAGCGGATTCCAGACAGGCGAGCATGGGCCCGAAACCGGTGACCCGAGCTAGTCTTGAAAACTGCGATTGCAGACGGAAGGCCGCAGCAGCGTCGTGCGCACGTGCGGCGTCCCAGAGCGCGACGGCAAGCTCGGGGAACGGGTTGGCCAGGCTCGTTACGAAACCGTCCGAGGTCAACTCGGTCGACAGGCCAATCTGGTCAGTTCCGTGCAAGTAGCTGAAACCCTGCCGACGGCGCTCGGCCACCGGCCAGTCGAGCGTGCGGCTCAGGCTGGGGCACACATCCTTGCAGCCGACGATTCGGGGGTGGTCGGCAAGGCGTCGGAGGTGGTCGAAGCTGAGCTGGTTGCAAATCCAGGGGGCGTTGTAAATCACCAAGGGCCGCGCGAGCCGGTCGGCGAGGGCGTGGAAGAAATCGGTCACTTCCGCCGCGGTCATGGGCTGATACCAGGGCGGCAGCGCGGCGTAGTAGTCGTACGGGAGTTCGTCGAACATCTTCGCCCGCGCCAGGGTCCGCTCCGTCCCCATGTCGGAGACGTTCAATACCAGTGGCACGCGCCCCGCCGCCGCCTCGACGGCGGCCTGAGCGATCGAGCGCTGGCGAGCGTCCGGGATCAGGTCGAACCGGGCCGTCGTGCCGAGGACCCAGAGGCCGTGAACGCCCGCCTTGATCTGGAAGTCGACCAGACGCTTGAAGGTGGCGATGTCGATGGTTTCATCGTGATTGAGCGGCGTCGGCAGAGGCGGGACGATCCCGTGAAGGCGAGGCAGGTCCATTGGGGTGGGCTCCGGGGCGATCAGGCGTTTTTCAGCACCCAGTTTGATCGCCTCGCACACGAAACGCAAGCGGACCCGCGGATTGGCGTGGTCTCCCGGAAAACCCAGGCGATGGGAAGCTCCCCTCTTTCCAATCGGCCTGGGTCGCGTTCTCATTGATGTGGAGTTGGCTGGGACGACTGGAAATCTCGCGACAGACTCATGGGCTATCGACCGCGCCCAACATCGCGGTGCAGCCGCGGGGGAAGACGATGAACCGACACGGGTGGGAACAACGAAAAACGATCCGGATCGGCACCTGGACGCTGCTGGCCGTATTGGCGCTCGCGCCCCGCGCCGGGTGGGCCGATGACAATCGCGAGCTTTCCCTTCGCCTCCGGTCCCGCGTGGAGACCGAAAAAGGCAGCGGCGTCTATCGCGTGATTGAAAAGCCGGAAACCTGGAAGACCGGGGAGACCGCGATCATCGTCTGCGATATGTGGGACCTCCACCATTGCAAGAACGCGGTCCTGCGCGGCACCGAAATGGCTCCCAGAATGGACCGCGTGCTCAAGACCGCTCGGGCTCAGGGTGCGATCATCATTCACGCGCCGAGCAGTTGCATGGACGCCTATAAAGATCACCCCGCTCGAAAGCATGCCAGCGACACCGCTCGCTCTAAAGCGCTTCCCAAGGAGATCGCACTCTGGTGCAAGAGCATTCCCTCGGAAGAAAAGGGAACCTATCCGATCGATCAGTCTGACGGCGGGGAAGACGATGACCTGAAGGAGCACGAGGAGTGGGCCGCGAAGTTGACCGCGATGGGGCGGAACCCGCGTGCACCCTGGAAGTCACAAACCAACCTGCTGACGATCGCCGACTCGGACTATATCAGCGACAACGGCGAAGAGATCTGGAGCATCCTCGAAGAGCGCGGAATCAAAAATGTCGTGCTCCTGGGCGTTCACCTGAATATGTGCGTGCTCGGCCGGCCCTTTGGATTGCGGCAGATGGCGAAGAACGGGAAGCACGTCGTCCTCATGCGCGACATGACCGACACGATGTATAACCCCAAGCGGGCACCATATGTGAGCCACTTCGCCGGCACCGATTTGATGATCGAGCACGTCGAGAAGTTCGTCGCGCCGAGCATCACGAGTGACCAGCTTCTGGGCGATACGCCGTTCCGGTTCAAGGACGACGCGCGGCCGCATGTGGCGTTTGTGATCGCTGAGGATGAGTACAAGACGGAAGTCACGCTGCCGATTTTTGCCTCGACGCAGCTCACGAAAGACTATCTGCTCAGCTATATTTTGGGTGATGAGGGAAATCTCAACGAACTTCCTGGCATGAAGATTCTCGACACCGCCGAAGTCGCGGTCGTCAGCGTGCGCCGGCGCATCTTGCCTAAGGAACAGCTCGACGCGATGCGCCGGTTTGTGGCCGCCGGTAAGTCGGTGGTCGGATTGCGGACGGCGAGCCACGCCTTTGCGCCTCGTGCCAAGGGGGCGTTGCCCTCGGGCCACGACGCGTGGGAGCAATTCGACGCCGAGGTCCTCGGCGGCAACTATCACGGGCACTACGGCGATGGTCCCGCGGTGATGGTCACGCTGGCGAAAGATCCTGAGACGACGAGCCTCCTCAAAGGCGTGCAAACCAGCGAACTGGTCGGGCACGGTTCGTTGTACAAGGTGAGCCCGCTCGCGACTTCGGCTACACCGCTGCTGCTGGGATCGATCCCCGAGCACGACGCCGAGCCGATAGCGTGGACAAACGTGCCGGCTTCGAAGAACCGGGTCTTCTACACGTCGCTCGGACAAATTGAGGATTTCAAGATTCCGGCGTTCAATCGGTTGCTGCGCAACGCGATCGATTGGGCCGCGCGGCGAGAGAGCGTCGGCGAACGCGCCGCGACCAACGACCTGCCCATTCAAAAGACGCGGTGAAGCCCGAATCATCCCGGTGACGGGTCGGGTCTGTCAGGCCAACTCTCGATCGCGACGTCGTTCGACCGAGGGGGGCGTCGACCGCGTACGTTAATTGTACGAGGTATCGAGGCCCAATCCGCTGGAGACAGCGGCGAGTGTGAGCCCCGCAGGGCATCGCTCGCGAAAGGTAAGCCAAACCTCGACGGACGTGGGGGCGACGAGCGTCACTCGAGCCACGCTTGCTTCGAGACAATCAGGCCGTTCGCCGCCCGAATGCCACCGCAACCACACGGGTTGCCCCTCGTCCAGAGAGGTTTCCAGCGTGACCACAGCGCCGCGATGGCTGATCCGGCGGACCTGACAGACTTCAATCACGAAATGAGCGCCCACCCATCGTCCAAACCAGACAGCGTCCTTTTGAGCGACCACGTCTTCCCCGTGACTTTCCGTCTCAGGATGGATTCGACTCCGCTTCGCCGGGTCGGACTGTGAGGAATGCTGATCTCTACGGAAATCCTTGGGCATGTTCGTCTCGTGAGTCAGAGAATCTTGAATGAGGTTCCAAGTCAGTTGATCTGCCGCGGATGTCCTTTTTCTCTTCCTCCGCCGCAGATTCGATTGAAGGTCGTCGCGAAAACTCAAGCGACGCCAAGTCGCCTTACATTTGCTGATCCAAAGCCAAAGACCAATTCCGTCTCGTCACTTCAATCTGCGGAATCTTCTTCCGAAATGCAGCCCGCGCCCACCTTTTTGCGCAAAAGTGGCGTTTTGGAAACTCGCCTCTTGTGTTGTGAGCCGAGTTTCGTTCCCAAACAATATGATGACCGCCGAGTCAATGGGTTGAGCGCCGCGGATGTAGACAGGAAGAACGGCTCGTTGGTCAGATTCTCCCTTGCCTCGACTCACTAAATCCCAGCTCCGCCGCTGTCTAATGGAGAGGAGAGTTCGGCCACGGATGAAACACGGATGAAACACGGATTTAAGATTCAAAGAATTTCTTATCCGTGTTTCATCCGTGTTTCATCCGTGGCCCTAAATTCTTCCTGGCGCCCAACGGATTGTGCGCGAATGTGGGAGACCTGGGGTGGCCGGGGCAGAGGAGGCCGGAAGGCCGACGTGCCCCGGAAGCGTCTCGCGGCCCACCGGGGCACGTGGAGCTGCGCTCCCCTTTGCCCCGGCCACCCATCCCGCTCGTCGGGGCGCACGAACTGTTGGGCGCCAGGAAATTCTTGCACGGGCAAGGGTGACCAAATGAACTGCCGCACTCGATCCCAATTCTCAGTCTTTGGCCGTTTTCTTCAGGATCCCCTGCGACCGCATCCATTCCTCACAGCGCTTCGGCCAGGTCGCACAGGGCTTGTCGCTAGGCCGCATGCCGAATCCGTGTCCGCCCGACGCATAGATGTGGAGCTCGGCGGGGACACCCGCGCGTTTCATGGCGAGGTACATGAGAACGCTATTCTCGGGTGTGACGGGGTCATCGCCCGCATGAGCAAAGAACGCGGGAGGCGTCTCCGAGCTAATGCGAATCTCGGGACGAAGCTGGTCGGTTCCCTTCTTGACCGCGCCCCCAGGATAAATCAAAACGGCAAAATCGGGGCGGCAACTGAGCTGATCCACATCGTCGATCGATTCATAAATCTTTCGGTCAAAATTGGTGGCCGTTGCCGCCGTCAGGTGCCCGCCCGCGGAGAATCCAAGCATGCCAACGCGTTTCGGATCGATCCCCCAGGCGCTCGCCTTGCTCCGGATGATCCGCAAGGCTCGCTGGGCGTCCTGGAGCGGCTGGTTCGGAGGCTCGTCCTTGGGCGTATCCGCACGCCGAGGAACGCGGTACTTGAGGATGGCCGCAGTCACACCTAACGAATTCAGCCAGCGAGCCACCTGTTCTCCCTCGTGATCCCAGGCGAGCACGCTGTAGCCGCCGCCCGGGCAGACCAGCACCGCGACGCCCGTGTCGTCCTCGGCGCGGGGCCGAGAGATGGTGAGCGTTGGTTTGGAGACGTTCGTGATCGAAACCACGGTCTTGCCGTCGTTCCCTGTCTTGGCCTTCTCTTCGCCCAGATCTTCCTTTTCGCCGGGCGCCGGGCCTGGCCAGACGTCGAGCGTCATCGCGCTGTCGGCCGCGTAGGACGCAATCAGCGTGCAAAACATCAGCGCGAGGCCGGCAACCATCGTCAGCAGCTTCCGCATGGCTCCTCCTTCAGGGATGGTGTTCCCGCATTGCGGTGGGGGCTTGCGTGGAGTGAATCGAGATGATTGCGCGTCGCAACGACGGAGTCAATCACCCTGTCAGAAGAGCGCGGCCGCGAGTTGTCGGCGGTAGTCGTTCGCAAGCTCGGAATCCGGCGGGAGGAGGCAGAAGATTCGCAACATGAGCTTATGAGCCTCTGACCCAGCGCCCTTGCGGTCGCGTTCCACAAGCGCGATGCCGAGCTCGAGCGCTTCTTCAAATCGCTCGTTAGCCGCCAGAGCCTCGGCCAGTTTGAGCTGGAGGCTCATGTCGCCCGGCGCCCGAGCGAGCTCGGCCCGGAGGGTTTCGAGCCCGCCGGCCTGGCTCGTCGCTTGCCGCAACTCCAGTTCGGCTTTCAGTTTCTCCGCGTCCGGTTCCAGGAACCCGCGACGCTCCAATCCGTCGAGCAGCGCGCGCGCTTCCACGGCTCCGTCACGTTTGATGAGGAGGCGAGCCAGCGCGATCTTGGCCGCCGGATCCTCCGGCGCAAGCTCGACCGCCAGTCGGTACTTCGCCTCGGCCTCGGCCGGGTCGCTGGCTTCCAACTGCTTCGCTTCCGAGAGTGCTTTCTGAGCTGGCGAAGGGACCAGCCGCTCCACCCACGCCCGGAGCGATGACTCGGGCAAGACGCCGACAAAGGAGTCGACCACCCGCCCCTCGACGACCGCAAACACCGCCGGTATCGACCGCACGCCGAACGCCTCGGCAATGTGGGGAACCCGGTCGGTCTGAGCTTTGACGAGCGCGACCTCGCCGCCACGCTCGGCCACAACCTTTTCGAGCAGGGGGCCCAGTAAGCGGCAGGGACCGCACCACTCCGCCCAGAAGTCGACAACGACGGGCAGTTCCCGCGATTTCTCGATGACGTCGCTCTCGAACGTCTCGGCCGTGGTCTCGATGATCTGAGAAGGCTGATCGGACATGGATACTTGTCATCCCATTCCGGAAGCAAGGCCTGTAGAATCCAACTTACGCTACGAGAACGGCGACAATCCCGCAAGGAGCGTGCTTCCGACGCTGGATCCCACGCAATACCAGGCAACCGTGCCGTAAAAATCCGAGACACCCACGACCGTTTCGGTCCGTGGACTCGTAGTGTTCTTGACCAACCATGAATTCCCGCTGATCCGCTCCTACTGACTCACGCTCAAAGGTTAACTCGACACCCCCTCGCTGCGCATCGTGTCTTGCATCATAGGGAAGTCCATGGGATCGCGTGCATTTCGCCATAAAGCCAAGCGATGCAATGCTGTACGCATTTGTCTCGAATGCTTGGAAGAACGCCTCGTACCCGCGAGTCTCGCACCGGCGGTGAGCCCTCTGCTGAATGTTGGCGGACCTCGCGACTTCAGCGCGAGTGGCGACGGCTACACCCCCTCGCAGATTCGAAACGCCTATGGCATCAGCGCCATCAGTTTCGGCAACACCAAGGGGGACGGCACCGGAGAGACGATCGCGATTGTGGATGCGTTCGACGATCCGACCATATTCAGCGACCTGGATGCCTTCGACCAATCGTTCTCGCTGACCACGGGCGGCCCAACGATCGCGCAGCAGTATGGGGCGGCCTCCACATTCTTGAGTGTCGTCAATCAGGACGGCGGCACGAATCGCCCGAGCACCGACCCGACGGGCGGTTGGGAGCAAGAGGAGGCGCTCGACGTCGAGTGGGCACACGCGATTGCCCCTGGCGCGAAAATCATTCTGGTCGAGTGCTTGAGCGACCAGTCGATCGACGACCTCGTGGCGGGAGTGACCACCGCGGCGAAACTTCCCGGCGTGTCGGTCGTCTCGATGAGCTGGGGCTTCGGCGAATTCACCAATGAGCCGTCGTATGATAACGACTTCGTGACACCCTCCGGCCACCAGGGGGTCACGTTCCTTGCCGCGACTGGCGATTATGGCACCAGTTCCTATCCCCCTTATTCGCCCAACGTCGTGGCCGTAGGCGGTACCACGCTAACGGTGGACCCCAATGGCAATTATCTCGGCGAGGTCGGTTGGGGAAGCGGTTTCCGCTCAGGCCGCCGAGGGGGCGGTGGGGGAGGAATCAGCCAGTTCGAGCCCGAGCCGGCGTACCAGGATAACGTTCAGAACACGGGCTCCCGGACCAACCCCGACGTCTCGTTCGACGGCGACCCGAATACCGGCGTCCCGGTTTACGACTCGTTTCTGGACGGTGGTCAGGGCCCCTGGATCGAGGAGGGCGGCACCAGTCTCGCCACGCCGGCCTGGGGTGGCCTGATCGCGATCGCGAACCAGGGGCGCGCTTTGCTCGGGGCGCCGACGCTCGATGGCCGATCCCAGACCTTGCCCGGGCTCTACTCGCTCCCTGCAGCCGATTACCACGACATCGTCGGGGGAAGCAATGGCCAGTTCAACGCGGGACCCGGTTACGACGAGGTGACGGGGATCGGGACCCCGGTGGCCAACCTGCTCGTCCCCGGCCTGGCGCATTTCGGCCTGGCGAACGATCACCTGGCCATAACCGCTCAACCGCCAGCCACGGTCACGACCGGCGTCGGCTTCACCGTCCAGGTCGCGGTTGATACGGCTTCGGGCGCGTTGGATACGACGTTCAACGGGACAGTCACGCTCTCGATCGTCAACAACCCAGGTGGCAGCACTCTCGGCGGGAACGCGACCGTCACTGCGCAAAACGGCGTGGCGCGGTTCACCGGCATCACTCTGAACAAGGGAGGCGCCGGGTATCTCCTGCAGGCGTCGAGCAGCGGCATGGCGCCGGCGACGACGAATCCGTTCAATGTGTTCTCAACCGGTCCGGGGAGCCCCCCTTCGCCGCAACTGGCGCCGCAAAGCGACACGGGGGCGAGCAACTCGGACGGCATTACGCGCGACGACGGCTCCACGACGGCGCCGCTGGTTTTCAACGAAAGCGGCGTGAATCCTCCGAATGCCTACGTCACCCTTTACGACGTGACGAACCCCGGCAATCCCATTCCGCTCGGCTCGCCGGTCCAGGCGACAAACGGAAGCGCCTCGCTTGAGTTGGCGGGAACGCCGTGGAGCGATGGGCTCCATGAGATCTCGGCCGCGGTTTCGACGAGTCCGGGTGGTGCGGTGAGTCCTTTCTCCTTGCCGACAAAGGTCGTCATCGACACCAGCCTCCGCGTTCTGAGCATCAGCCCGTCCACAAACTACCTGACCAGTTTGCCGAACAATGAGGTCGTCGTCACCTATAGCGGCGACCTCGCGGGCCTGGTCCCCCAGCAGCCGAACAACCGAGGTTTCGCGAGCGCGCCGTTCGCCGTCATGCTCATCCCCAGCGGACCCGACGGCGCCTCGCAACAGTCCCAGACCGGCAACCTTTGGTCGGCCCCCTCGGGCGTTGATAACGGCGATCTCCCGGTCGCGGCCAACCTGGTTTACACCGAGAACGGCGACGGCACGTCGACAATCACATTGACGCCTCGTCAACCGTTGAGCACGGACATTTACCTGATCGAAGTCACGCCGTTAACGGACCTCGCGGGGAACACACTGACCGGACAAAAGGGTGTACCGGGACCGGTCTTCTCGTCGTTCGACTTCCATGCCTCCCCCTCCAACGCCTCGCCGCTCCAGGTCGTTTCGATCACAACGGACAATGGCGCCTTCGCGATCAATGGAAGCGCAATCCCTCAGCCCGACACGATCGGCATCCAGTTCAACAAGCCGCTCGATACCTGGACCGTTAACACGAACACCATCCAGCTCTACGCGCAGAGCGGTTCGAATAGCCTTCGGTACATCCCTTCCGCAGTCGCCTACAGCCCGACGACGGATTCCGCGTATTTGACACCCGAAGCTCAGCTTGTCCCGGGCACCGTCTACGAAGTGGTGGTGAACCCAAGTATTGCAGACGATCAGAACTTCCCGAATGCTCTCAATACACTGGGACAGGAGGTTGTGAAGTCGTTCACCGTGACGAACGCGCCCGTCGGATCGGATCAGTCGCCGTTGACCGTCGTGTCGACGAATCCGCCGAATGGGACCGCGTGGACGAACGCACTCGGCTATGTGTCGGTGACGTTCAGCGAGGGACTCGATCTTCAAATGCTCTCGCGGTTCGCCGCGATGTTGATCCCGCAGACCGGAGGGGCGACCACAGGCACTTCCGGATACGCCGACGCCCCGTACAACGCCAAGCTGGCCTTCAACCCCAGCACAGACCAGCTTATCATCGTTCCGACCTCCCCACTCACCAACGGTGTTGTCGATCTCTTCGCAATCTCGCAAATCGTCACGGCGGGGGGAGACGCGCTGGTCAACCCAATCGGAAGCCTGCCCGTGTACGCAACGTTCTTACTGTCGGCGAATGGCTCGCCGCATGCGCTTGTCGCGAACGCATCCACCACCAGTCAGCCTGGGAGCTCGAGCACCCCTGACAGCGTCACGCTGGGGGACCTTTGGGCTGGAACGACAGCGAATCGGCGTACGCTCTCCAGTTCGCGCGTTGGTTCCTCGGCGGTTTCCGCCACGCCCACGCCTGTGATCCAGACAGGCATCGGGCGACCAAAGCTCGTCGTCGGCGAAGGGCACCCTTCGCCTCAGCGACTTTTCGCGAGCCGTTGATTCGCTTCGTGTAAACGGCCCAGACCTTAAGCGGAATCGCCGCGCTCGCCGCGTCGGTGCACCGCCTCGCACAGAACCCGCATCAGCCGAAGCAGCTCTTGCCGATCCTTCGACGAGAGATCACGATACGGTCCGGCCATTTCGCGCTGTAACGGTCCCCACGACTCGGCGGCTGCCTTCGCCCCCTTGCGAGTGATCTCGACGACCGTCGCCCGGCGATCGGTTTCATGAGGTCGACGCCGCACCAGGCCTTCGGACTCCAGCGCGTCGACCAGGTTCGTGACCTGCCGCGCGGTGACGTTGAGGTGCTCCCGCAGCCCGCACATGATCGTCGGCCCCTTACAGTTCAACACGCCGAGCAAGCGCATTCGGGCCGGCGTGGCTTCCTCCGATCCCATCAGCGATTGCGACCAGCGCGCGAAGGCACGTTCGTAGCTGTGGAACGCCTCGAGCAGTTGCATGGCCTCGTCGTCCGGCGACGAATCGAACGTGCTTGACATTGGTGAAGGGGTTCACTATGAATTACTGCAACACCGTTGGACTCATTCTATCGAGGTTGAGACGGTCTGACCACTCCCTGGGCGGTTTCTGAGAAAACTCGTGCGGTTTTCTCGTACTCAAGGCTCGAACCGGAAAGAGGTTACCATGTCGCGTCGATTCGCCTCGCTTGGTCTTGCGCTCGCGTTGGTGTGCGGTCTGGCTCCGGCCCGGGAAAGCGCCGCGGCCGATACGTATGCGGTCGACGCCGTGCACTCGGCTGTCGTTTTCCGCATCAAGCACATGAACACAAGCCACTCCTGGGGCCGGTTCAACGAACTCACGGGGACGTTTGCCCTCGACGAGGCCAGCCCTTCGCAGAGTCATTTCGAGTTTCAGGTCAAGACAGGCAGCGTCGACACGGGCAATGCGAAGCGCGACCAGCACATCAAGGGGCCGGACTTTTTCAACGCAACGCAGTTTCCGACGATCAGTTTCAAGAGTACGTCGGTCGCCAAGGGGGCGGACGGCTACGATGTCACTGGTGAGTTGACGCTGCACGGAGTGACGAAGCCGATCACGGTGAAGATCGTCCCTGTGGGCGTAGGTAAGGGGCCGACGGGCGGCTCGATCGCCGGCATTGACACCTCGTTTACGCTCAAACGAAGCGACTTCGGTATGAACAAGATGGTGGGTCCAGTGGGCGACGACGTTTGGGTCAACGTCAGCATTGAGGGGGGCAAGAAGTAACGCGGGTTCCAGCGACGTTGGCACGAGTGGGTTGCGGTCGCCGAGCAAATCGTGCCCGCTCGTCAACTTACCAGCGTCGTATCGACACTCTTTCCTGTGTGAGAAGGAGCAACCGATGTCCCCGGCGGGGATGATGCTGGCCACACTGGTATTGCCGTTTGTCAGCGCGGGGCTGGTGATGATCGGCGCAGGTTGGCTCGGGCGTCGCCTTGGAATCGAGAGAGCGGACCATGCTGCCGCGGCCCTCGCGGTTGGAGTCGGTTATGTCGTAGGTCACGCCGCAATCGCCTCGCCCACGTTTCCGCCGCTTGATGTCACGGATCGCATTCCGTGGCTCGCGGGGTTAGCGGCCATATTGGGGATCCTGGAGTCAATCTGGCCGGGTCCCAGTTGGACGCTCTGGGAGAATCGCTTGCTCCTCACGGCGCTCGTCTTGAGCGCGCTTCTCGGGCCGCTCTTCGCGGAGTCGAGCGAGAACCGGCCGAGCACGGTCTGCCTCGTGGTGTACGGCCTGATCGCCCTGGCATCTTGGACCAACCTGAGCGGGCTCGCGGATCGGCTGTCCGGGGCGCGGTTGGGCGTTCCGCTGCTAACCGTCGGATTTGGGATCGCGATCGCGCTCGTCGTGTCAGGAAGCCTGGCGCTTGGTCAATTGAGCGCAGTGCTCGCTGCTGCCGTTGCTGCGATGGTGCTCCTGAAGCTAGGGTCGCCGATGCTCCTCGGGACGGTACCGGTCATGGTAGCGACGTTTGGAGCGCTCCTCCTCAACAGCTTCATCTACGCGGCGCTGCCAGCTTCGGCCGCGGTCGCGCTGGTGTCCGCTCCCGCCGCGTTTTGGGTATCGCGCCTGGGACGAATGGAGCGTCTGGCGACCTGGAAAGTGGTTCTCGTCACCGAATTCGCGACGCTCATCCCCGTTGGAATTGCGCTCGCCCTGGCGTTCTCGGCGTCGCCGGGTTATGCGGAGTGAGTCGCGCGGCCGTTCGGTCAGCCGTCAGTGCGCGATCAGGCCGGCACGGATTCCCTTCTTGAGGTCATAACCAGCCCCCACGGCCCCCACGACGCATGTACGCCGATCCAGGCCGACGCGTTGGCGCAACGAATAAACGGCTTCGACCCCGGTGCAGTGCGCACCGATCAGGTTCGTGACCCCCATGTCGCGCAGCTTGCCCGCCGTCCACTCGATCGTGGGCTCGTCCGCGGCGAACAGATGGAAACCGCCCAGCGCGGCATGCACAGGTGCCTTACGAACCGAATTCCGGGCGAATTCCAATGTGTTAATGATGCCCGCATGACCGCAACCGGAGATGATTACGAGACCGCGCACGGTTTCGAGCACCAACGACATGTCTTCGGGCAAGGTGTCCTCAACCAGGCCCTCGGGCGTCCGGACCTTTCCCTTTCCGCTCCAGTTTCGTTCAGGATGGACTCGCGGGACAGTTCCCGTAAGCCAGGCGCCGGGAAAGATGGCAGTCGGCTTGTCGATCGTGACAAACGAACCGCCGCTCTCTTCGTAGAGCGTCTTCAATTCGACCGTCTCGTTCGACTCGCTGCCGTCTTCACGAGGACGGCTGAAAAAGATGCCGGGACCGACGTACGCACGCGAAAGCGCCTGAGGATTTCGCTTCTGGTACTCGCGCCGCAACGTGAGGAGGCCACCCGTGTGATCGCCATGATGGTGGCTCAAAATGACTTCGCTCACGTCAGAAAGGTTTACGCCGAGCTCTCGGGCATTGAGCAGGACGGTCTGGGGCCGTGCCCCCGTGTCGAAGAGAAGCCGGTGGCCGTCGGCCTCGACCAGCGCCGAGAAGCCCCACTCGCCCACGCCCTTGTTGTCGGTCAGCATCGTCGACAGGATGACGACGTTGAGCGATCGAATTTGCGGACGTTCGGATGGGTTCAGTTCTTGGCCGCAGAGCACCGACTGCCCAAAAGCAACGGACGCGAGCACGAAGACAGCGAGATAGTTCCTGAAGCGCATGCGTTCCGGACTTTCTGGGAATGCGGCGTGGGTATGAGGCCCAAGCGCTTTTACGATCGATCGGGGTAAGCCGGCGACCCGGAGCGAAGCTCAGGCGGCTTTCGGGGGGCAGTTTAACCGGGAGGATTCCGCTGCGACAGGTGAGTCAGGCGCCGTCAGCACGTCCGGCTTCAAACCATCGCCGCTCCAAGGATTCCCGGAACCGCGGATCAGCCGGCATGCCCCTTCGCTGTAGCCTGTCGAACCACATTCAAAATGGTCTCTTCGAGCCTCCTCGCGTCAACGGGCTTCGTCAGGTGGGCGGAGAACCCCGAGTCGAGACTCTGGCGTAGATCCTCGTCTGAACCGTACCCGCTCATCGCAACGCCCGGGATTCCCTTTTGAGCCAGCTCCTTCATCAGTTCAAGTCCCGAGCCGTCGGGCAACTCGAGGTCGCTCACGAGCACGTCGAACCGATCGGTGGCCGCGTGTGATAAACCTTCGGAAAGGCTCGGAGCGGTGGTCACCTGATAGCCCCGTTGATTCAGTACCAGCGCAAGGTACCGAAGTGCATCACGGTTGTCCTCAACAAGTAGCACCTTCAAATTTTGCGACGGGACCGGGGGCTCGGGAGGTGCGGCGGCAACTTGCACCGGCTTCGGGGCAGGGGTCGTTGTGAGTTCGAGGCGAAAGGTCGCCCCTTGGCCCACGCCGGCGCTTTCGACGGTGAGGCTGCCGCCGTGCGCCTCGGCAAGCGACCGGCTGATCGCAAGGCCAAGGCCCAGCCCGGCACTCCGTGATCCACCTTCGCCCTGTCCTTGCTCGAACGCTTCGAAAATCCGTGCCAGCAAATCCGGCTCGATCCCTCGCCCGGTGTCCTGGAATTCGATGATAAGCTGCTGCCGGTCGGCGTCCGCGGGCTCGAGCGGCACGTTCTTCGTCCTGATCGTCAAGCTGCCGCCGGCCGGGGTGAACTTGGCCGCGTTCCGAATCAAGTTCCACGCAATCTGAATCAGCCGGGCCCCGTCGCCATCGACGTGGTACGCCGATGCGCCGAGGTCGAGCTTCACGGTGAGACCGGCAAGTTTGGTTTCGTCACGACAAATCTCAACGGCCTGCCGAATCGTTTTGTGGACGTCGACAACGTCGCGGTCGAGCCGGAGCCTGCCTTTTTCGATCCGGGAGAGGTCGAGCAGATCGTCGATCAGTCGCGCCTCGAGTGCGATGTTGCGTCGGATCATTTCGAGGTCGGCGCGCAGCTCCTTGTCGGTCGTCGTTGGCAAACGGGCCGAGACCGCCATCAGGATCGGGGTCAGGGGGGTGCGGAGCTCGTGGCTGAGCATCGCGAGGAAGAGGTCCTTCGAACGGCTCGCCTCTTCGGCTTGGCGGCGCGCCGCCTCGGCCGACTGGTAGAGCGCCGCATTGTCGAGGGCCTGCGCGGCACGCCGGGCCAGTTCCTCGGCCAAGGCGAGGTCGGGCGGGCCGTAAGACCGATTGGTCTCGGTGCCCGCAAGCGTGAGCGTTCCGAGGACCTGGCCTCGGGCAACGAACGGGACCACCATGTAACACAGGAGACCGAGGTGACGGAGCACGTCGTAATGCTCGTCGTTGCGCGAGGAGTCGCGGAGGAACTGCTCGGTCACGTCGTTCGACAGCTCCGGCCGGCCCGAGCGCATGACGCGCATCGCCGGGTGCGATCCGGTCGGGTCGGGCGGAAACCGGCGAAGTTGTTCATCCGCGAGCATTTGCTTGGCCGGATCCGAGTGGGCGACGGCGACACGTCGGATCGTGCCATCATCATCGCGTAGGTCGATCAGGCAAAGATCTCCGAGATGGGGCACGATGAGGCGTGCGAGGGCCGCGAGGAGCGCCTGCGGATCCAGGGGGGCCGTGAGTGTTGCACCGGCCTCGGCGAGCAGTGCAAGCCGCTGTCGTTCCCGAGCCGCCGCGTCGAGAAGCCGGGCGTTGTCAACCGCAACGCTGACCTGGCCGGCGACGGCGGCCAGAATATTGAGATCTTCGCGGGTGAATCGCGCCAGTCGGTCTTTCGTGTCGAGTTGAAGGATACCGACCGTGCGCCTCAGGTGGTCTTTGAGCGGAGCGCACATGAGGGTGCGGATTTCCGCGTCATCCACGCTCCGGCTGCCGCCGAACCGGCTGTCGATGCTGGCGTCTTCGCTCAAGATCGCCTGGCCGTGCCGCACAACGTGCTCGAGGACGGTCCGACTGACGGCGACAGATCCCATCCCTCCGCGCACCTTGATCGCACGAGGACTCGTCGCACCGGGGCCTTCCTTCTTCAGCAGCACAAACCCGCGCTCGGCCTGGGGGAAGATGCGGAAGAGTGCGTCGAGAGTGCGCTCCAGGACCGCCGAGAGCTCGTATGTGCCAACGAGATCGCTGCTGATCTCGAGCATCGCGCGGAGCTTCCCCTCCGGCTGGACGCCCGCGAGTGCACGCTCGGCGGAGCCCGATACCTCACGGATGCCCAGGATCGCCGCGCCTCCTGCCTTAGATTCTTCGGGGCTGGCCGGATCCGAGAAGCTGAACGTGCAGTCGCCGATCCCGATGCGGTCGCCGTCACGCAGCCTGACAGGACCAGTGAGGGGCTTCTCGTTCAGAAGCGTGCCCCCCGCGCTCCCAAGGTCTTCCAGGTAGCAGCCCTCGTGCCTCCTGAGGACGCGCGCGTGCCTGCGAGAGACCGTTGCCGGCATCAGGATGATGTGGCATCCGGGGTCGCGGCCGAGGACCGTGACGTCCCGATCCAGGTCAAACGTCCGCAACGACGCCGGCGCGGAGTCGCCGAGCAGTCGGAGCGAAGGGGCACGGGCGGTCTGTAAGTTCATCCAATTGATCCCCCGGGGCGAATAGCGCTTGCCGCAACGAACCAAGAGACGACTCCGTTCTGCTCAAAGGTTAATACGCGGCCGGGTCCAGAAACGTCCTCAATCGTGGGAAGTCTGGCCTCGCCATTCGGATCTCGCCACGTTCCCTGGCAACGGAGCAGGCGTTAGGTAGGCACCGAGCCCTTGGTGCACGGGCTAGGCAATGGACTCATGGAGCTTCAACGGCCCCGGAACAGGCCCAACAGACATGGGTGGACCCACCCTCCTAGAGCCTAAGAAACGAACGCGCAATCGTCAAGCGAATCAGCAAGTCTTTTAAGGCTTAGAAGACTGCTGTCTTGCGTGGATCTGAATCTATGGCTGAATCATGGTTTCCGGGCTGCCTCCATCCAATAACCTAATCCACGATCGCACGGCGCGCTGCGGATTTGCCGCAAAGCCTTGTGATTTCGTGTTTTAGCGACGTGCAAAGGGTACGAATGCTAAGCATTCAACGCAATGACAGAGATGTTTTTTGATATCGCGGCTCTCGTGATTGTTTCGCGAGTGCACCCGCGCGCGAATGTGTTCTGGAATTTCGGACGCTTTTGCTCGTGGCTTTCTCGAAACATATCCTAGGGTTTGGTTGGAAGCCTCTCGACTCGTTCTCTTACCCAGGGACCCGGATCATGAACGCGAGAACCGAATTTGCAGTCACGCTCTCTCGGCGGCTCTTCAAGCACCTTGCTGCCGAAGCCAATCGGCTCGACGTCCCCTTGGAATGGCTCGTCGCCTCACTGGTTGTCGATACCGTCGAGGACGAGACATCGACCTTCGCGAATCAAGGCGAATAAGCGCGCGATTCATCGACGGTGTCCGCAAACTCTGCGTAGTCCACTTCGGTGCAAATGAGGCCAGGAACTGCCGGCTTCGGCGACCTTGGCGGCCTCAACAACTTCGAACACCCAGTATGCAAACCGCGAGCCAGAAATCGCGATGAATGCGGGGCACAATTCCACACGCCGGTGATGAACTTGCGGCAATGGACCTCGAAGGCGAGGTCGCGGGCCAAGGCCCACAGACGAACCCTTGCAGCGTGCCGACGACAGAGTCGGATGAGCCCTTAGCGCTGGGCGCTAAGGTAGGCGAGCAGGTCACGGAGCTCCTGGTCGGTCAGGAGGTCGGCGAATCCTGCGGGCATGATCGATGTTGAAAGCGCCCGACGCTCGGCAATTTCGGAAGTGCCCAGGCTGAACGGAGTCCCCTTCGGATCGACGAAGGTGACCTGATCGAGGTCGGTCTTGACCAGGAGGCCCGTCAACACTCGGCCGTCGACGGTCGCGATCTGCCAGTTCTGATAGCTGGGACCAACCGAAGCGCTCGGCTGGAGAATGGATTCGAGGATCTGTTTGCGCTCGCGCCGTCCAATCGTACTCAGGTCGGGTCCTACGTCCTTACCGCGGCCCTCCACTCGGTGGCAGCGCGAGCAAGCTGCCAGTTTGGCATGTGCAAACACGCGCCGGCCTGCCTCAATTTGGGACGGGCCCCGAAGCCGCGTCATCCAGCCATCAAGGTCGTCGAGCGGCGGCCGGCCCTCGTTCAAGGGCTGGCCGAGCAGTCGACGAACCAATGGAGCGGCCTCTGGTGCGCGGGTGCCAATGGCGTCCAGACGCTTGTTTTCGTCTTGAGAAAGCGCTGTTCCAATGAGGGCCCGGAGCGCTTCGTCGCGCAAGGTTGGTATGTCGCTTTCTACAAACTGGAACAATTGGCCGCGCACGGCGTCTGCGTGACTCGCGAGCTCAACGATCGCCTGTGCGCGAACGGCTACGGTCTTCTTCGAATCGCAAGCGGCGCCGAGCAACAGGTCCCAACGACGGGAATCGCGGTGCTCACCGAGCGCCCTGACCGCCTCTTCTTGCAAGGCGGGCTCGCCCTGGTTGAGCAACCTCGAGAGCAGATCGAGCGTCAATCGAGGATGGTTCGCCGGCATGAGCTGGAGCGCCTTAACGCGCAAGGCGAGGGGGCTTCGGTCGTCGGCCAGGCGAACGAAGAAGTAATCGCCCATGTTCGACTCGCTCACATCTTGCCCATTCAACCGCGCGAGCGCGGTGGACAGGGCCGAGTACATGCGAACGTTGAGGCGCGTGTCCTTGAGCGCCTCGACGAGCCGGGATTTGTAGCTTTCGAGTTTCTCATCGGCAATCCATTTCACGGCCAGAAAGCGCACGTCCTCATCGGGATCTGCCAGGAATTCGGGGATCAGCTTGACGCCGTCGGACGAACCCGACGCGCGCTGGGCCAGCAGGAGCCCGACGCGTTGAAGCGGATCAGACAGCGACCCACGATCGACGCTCGAAAGTAATTCGGGCGCGTGGGCGAGTGCCTGTACGGCAGCATTCCGCAGGAACCGGTCGTCGTCCTTCAAAACGGCCAGCCATTGTGCCAGCGCATCTTTTCCCTTCAGTCCGCGGATCGCCTCGCAACGGACCTCCGCTGGATTTCCTGCGTCGACGAAACGCGCGACGTCGCCTCCGCGCGCCACCAGCGCTCGAACCGCGATCGCGCGGAGGGATGGAACGGAGTCTTTCTCGGCGACGCGTTCCAGATCAACCTGCGAGTCGCTGCTGTCCACGAGCGCAGTCAAGCTCGTGGCACGTAGCCTCACCGAACTGTCGTTCGCGAGCCCCTTGCGAAGCGTCTCGCGCCCCTCATCCGTTCGCGCCAGCCGCCGTGCGGCGGACTCGCGCCAGGGACCGTGCGCACGGTGCAAGGCGGTCGTAGCGTCTGCGGGCCGGTCAACTCGAGCCGCGTCTTTCCAACGCACGTGCCAGACGGCCCCGCGTCCGTGGAGGTTGTAATCACGGAGGACCCAGTCGCTAACGTAGAAAGAGCCGTCCGGCGCCGCGGCCAGGCCGGACGGACGAAAGTCCTTTCCGCCCTGGACGAAGGGCTCCGGCTCCGCAACCACGGACGCCCCGCGCGCTTTGAGTACGAATCGTTCGATCCTGTGATCGGCCCAGGTGGGAACAAACAGATTGCCGACATACTCCTGAGGCAGGCCGTCCGACTCATACGCGATGACCTCGCAGGGTGCTTCACCCGTGCCGCTGACCATCGGCAAGGTTCCGGGCAGCTCGCCGTTCCAGGCCTGGAAGACGTGCCGGCCCGAGCGGCCATAGCGAAATTGGTAGCCGTAGTCCCCCCCTTCAACGACGTGGACAAGGCGGCAAGGGGGCATTGAATCGGGATCGTTGTCGACCGCGAAAAAGCGCCCGAAGATGTCGCGGCACAACCCGAATGGATTCCAGAATCCCGTTGCGACGCGGCGAAGATTCTTGCCCAGTGGCGAGCATCGGTAAATACTCCCTCCCTCTCCGCCCCCGGTGAATTTGACTCCGTCCTGGCCGGACAGCGTATAGCTCGCGCCCAGGTTCTCGCCCATGCCGAAGAGCAGGTCGCCGCTCGAATCGAAAGCGAGACCGGAGAGACCGTTATGAGGATAATTGCCCGCGGTGTCGAGAAACACGATACGCTGGGCGTCCTCGGCCTTGCCGTCGCCGTCGAGGTCGCGCAAACGGAGAATTTCGTTGCGAGTCGCGAGGTAGACCGAGCGATCGAAGTAGGTCGCGATGTCCATCGTGAACCGCGTACCTTCGTAAAACGTGCTAAACCGATCCGCATTGCCATCGCCGTCAGTGTCCTCGAGGACGCGGACACGATCGGATGGCGGTCCCTCGTATCCCGAAGGGCGGAAATGCGTGTGGCTCTCGATGACGAGCAAGCGGCCGTTCGCGTCAAAATCGAGGGCGATCGGATGGACGATCTGTGGTGCCGCGCAGAAAAGGTCGACGACGAGCCGAGGATCATGAGCGCGCGGGGCGTCGGACGGGCCGTGATCTTGTCCAAACACATCCACGCTTGAGCAGAGTGCGATGATCGTCAACCAGGTTGTCCAGTTGGAGAGGATTCGACGGCAGGACATCATGGGGATCCGATAAGGGAACGCGGATTGAGCAGGGCTCACGTTCGGGATGAACGATCGAACAGTTCGTGACAGTACAGTACAAACGAGGTCACGGTGGGGCAAGGACATCTTGGAGTGAGTCGTCGTCGGTTTCAACCCACTCAAGGTATCCCCGCGTAAACGTTTACTGACCGGCCGCGTCCGCTTCCGTTGCGCGGACCGGCTCCTGCAGTAACAGAAGGAGCGATTGCTCCAACTCGGCGGGTTTGAAGCCGAACGGACCTCGACCGTTCTTGAATGCGACCTTCCCCTGTCGATCGATCAGATAGAGTCGGCTGGGCATGCCGCTGTAGCGTGCGCCGACGGCGTCGTCCATCGTATCAACGAGTACCGGAAACCCGAGATCGAGGCGAGCAGTACACATTTGAGCAACCCTGGCGCGATCGTCGTACGACTTGGGTTGTTCGAGGGCCACTCCGACGCGCTCGTTACTTTCCATTTGCCAGCCATCGGTCGGGTGCGCCTCACGCACGTAGACCATCAGGAACGTCGCTCGATCTCCATAGAGCCGGTACAGTTTTTCGACGTTCCCCGCCTGGTTTCGGAACGGGCCGCAAGTGAAGTTGCCAAACACCAGCACGACGGGCTTCGGGCCGACCCGTTTCGAGAGGGCGATCTCCTGTTTTCCGTCGTTGGTCTTCAGGGTGAAGTCGGGCGCGGAGTCACCGACCACGGGCCCGGGCTGGAGCGAGCCGATCTCCTGGCGGAACAGTCCTCGGATCAACGTCTCCTTGGACGGACCGCCACCTCCGCTCGGGGGTCTCGACGGCATTCGAAACGCGTCCTGCAAGTCGGACAGCGACAGAAAGCCTCGTTGGCCGCTGTCGGTCGCTTTGAAAAAAGTGTCAAGCTCGTCCGGCGTGACTTTCCCGTTGCCGTCGCGATCGATGCGGGAGAAGACCATCGCTCCAACCGACGGCGTCAACGCATGGGCTGAGAAGTCGAAGTCGGCCTCGGTCAGGACATGGTCATGGTCGCGATCGAGCCGTGAGAAATCGGCGTCGCTCCCCGGGAACTCCTGGCGCGCGATGCGGCCGTCGTGATCGCGGTCGTAGGTCTTGTTGACGGCCTTCCAGTCGAATCGTGTCTGTGACACGGCGCGTCGGAACCAACCGTCATTCGGACCGAGCTGACTCCCCTGCAGGATGTCGGCGAACATATCCAGCCACTCCGGGCGATCGGGCCACGAGTCTTCGATGGCCCGTGCAACCGCGACATTTTCCGGTTCGCCCGGCTTGCCCGAGGATTGGGGGCCCTGAGCCTGAGCTATCGGGCTCCATGCCGCGATCCCCAACACGACCGCTGCGAATCGAAGTCTATTCGGGAGAGGCCTCGTCAACAGACGCTCTTTCATGGGAGGGATCTCGCTGATGAGTGAATGTACCGGCCGGCCGCCGAAGGATTGAGGGCCCTCGCGAAGCGCTCGTCTTGTCTTGCGACAATCGAAGTCTACCAAATCGGCGCGACGTCGAATCGAGAGGCTCCGCAAGCGCCCTCTTTTTGCGGGCGAGCTCAGCTTGCGGCCACAAATCCGAGCATGAGCAGCACGAAGCCCAGCATCACGAACGTGGCTTGCTTCCAGTTTCGTTCATCGGCGGACGTATGTGCGTTGAGCATGTTCGTTCCTCGAAATCAGTTCGGAGGTCATGGGATGAGTTCGGGAAGGCTAATCCTGCGTCGATGATTTCGTTGCGTATTCCGCGAAAACGTTCTCGCGTTCCAACGGCAGTTGGAAGCCGTCGGAGACTCGGGTCATGTACAGGCCTCGGCAAAGCCACCAGAAGGTCGCCATGGCGGCCTTCGGCCCAAGGTCGTTTTCAAGCGTTCGGTAATCGGCAGGTGAAAGTCGCCATGGCGTCCTGGTGAGTTTGCGCGCCAAAGCAAACGCCCGTTGCTCGGCGGGCGGAAAGGCCGACCAGTCGTCACTGGCGAGCCGGCGAGTGTGCTCCTTAACGCTCGGCTTGTCGAGTCCGGCGACCTCCAGGAGCATCTCGCAATGCCCCATGCAGTAGTTGCAGCGGATGCTGCGCGTTTGGATCCAGAAGAGACTCTCCTCGAACACCCGGTCTTGCGGGCACTCCGCCCACAACGTCCGTGTTGCAACGGACCAGGGCACAGCAAGTTCGGGCACGTATCCCAGGCAAATCAGGCTCCAGACGATTCGCGTGGGAGCGGCCGCGAACGTCGGCGGAAGCTGGTGTCGGATCTCGCTCCAGTCAGGGACGGGCAGGCGAGGAATCCGGTCTCGCTGCCGCTCGAGGCGAACCTGCAAGTCGTCGAACGACAACTCCGACCATTCCGGGTCGCGCGGAACGAGGGTCTCGCCCGCGCGTTCGAGGGGCTGTGCCGCGCCAGGCGAGGGCACGTGCAACGCCGATGGAAACGCCCCCGGCGCGAACTTGACCGCGATCGGCGGGAGCGGCCCGCCGGCTTCCATGGGAAGCCCCAGACCCAGGACAATCCGGTCCTGGAAGTTCCCATAGGCGGCGAGGAGGACCATCGCGGCAACTTGAGAATCCCCAAAGCGGCTACGAAGACGGGCGAACAGGTCGTCATCGATCGTCGACGCCGAGACCGTCAGTCGCCGAGCGAATTCCAGCGGCTCACGGTCCTCCTCAGGCCAAGACGCGATAGGGCCGGTCAGTGTCTTGATTGCTCGCACTTCGCATCCCAACCGCCTCAGGTCCGCCAGCGCGTACGCTTCGCTATAAGCACACCGATTGGCGTGCGCAACCACCCAGCGCAGCTTCGCCCGGAGCACGGGATCGAGGGGGCTCCTTGTGCGCTGCGCGAGGTCGAGTTCGAGCATCGCCGCCGCCGTGCGAGGGAGGTGAACGGCCACGGCCTTCGCCCAGTTGGGAAGGTCTGTGCCGCCCCCTTCTTCAACGCGTGGCAAACGGCTCCAACAGTCCTGAAGTGCAAGCATGGGCACCCAGGCCGTCCGCGTTGCCGCGGGCGTGTTGTTCGTGCTCGCCGAGCGCAGGAGGCCCGTGAGCAGAGGCAACGTGCTCACCTTCGTCGTTTCTTGCATGAGAAACCCCTCGGATGGTTACGCCATCCGGTCGCTCGCCTCATGGCGCGCCGTAATCACTTATGTGGCGCCACGGCCTGGCGCGTGAATCCCTCACGCGCCGCGAGGTATAGCGTTGGGCGTTGGTTCGTTCTCGAAAACCGCGCGAGAGTCGTCGAGAGGTCCGTCTCTTACCGACCCGTGGCACGCGACGATTCACGGCTCTCGATGTGGAGAGTCCACCGTTCGATGGAAGCGCTAACCCAAGTACGCAGCACGACCGGTCGCAGTGTCACCGCAGCTTGCGCTAACATGGGACAGACCGCGTTACGCAAATCAGCGAGACGCGCGGTGGTCTTCAGGCTCAAGAGAACACGAGCCTGGGAGGACGATCGATCGACGAGATATCGATCCGCGAATACAAGAGTGATTCCTCTTCCGGAATCGACTCACTGGCAAGAACTCGGGGAGCGAGCGTTCCCTTAAGGTCCCCCCATACGTCGTAAGAGCCGCTTTGCGCCACGATCGAGACGCCCGATGGCAGGGGTATTCCGGGATTACCGGAGCAGAGTGCCCCGGAACACGGCTTCGGCAGCTCTTGAGGCTGAGCCGGCACCGGCGCAGGCGTCCGATCGAACGACCCACCGATGAGTTCGATACCACCTGAAGAGTCCGTTGTCTTGGCACCGGAGACGACGTAGTGGGCACAACCACCCACAGCCTCCGTAGGCGCACTCCCGAACACCATGACGAGCGCAATAACACTCCCCAGCGATCTGGTGCTCAGTTTCCAGGATCGGGAGTTGATCCCCACTCCTGGCTCCTCTCATTGTGATGAGACGAAATGAGTGCAAAAAATGATCGATCGAGGTAGTCCAAAGGTCGGACTCAACCTCATAATGACTGTATCTTCGCGGTCCGACGAACGCAACAGAACATAGTCCGGCTCAGCCGGTTTCTCACACCCCTCGCCGTTCCGCAGGAGTAGCGGAGTGAGAAATTGTCTCTCTCTTGAATCATGAACGCTGAAACTCACCCGGCTTTTGAATCGACGCCTATCATCGAGGCAACCCCGCCCACACCACGGACGCGCTGGGGTGCGCTCGGCCTTGCGCTGCGTGCGCTCCAGGTGCGCCTGCGATTCATCGTGATCCTTGCCCTGGCGTTTGTCGTAGCCACCCAGTGGGAAACCTTGCGCAACTACGGCGATTCGGTCTCGAGGATCGTCGCCGGGTCTCATTCCGTTCCACGAGCCATCTCCTCGGACACGGAGTATTTCTGCCCCATGGATCCGGGCGTGGTCTCGAACTGGCCG
>DAIDJG010000419.1 GCA_027451445.1 Singulisphaera sp. | reverse complement strand
GACACTCCAATGACACCGGTCCTGTCGTCCCAAACGCCCTCAGCACAAGGGTGTAGGGCGTTTGGGACGACAGGACCGGTGTCGTGCGAGTGGATCCCACCTCACCGAGAAAGTGGTACCCTTTCTGACTGAAACCGACATAATAGCCCGGAGGGCGAGGCTGGCGCGGTGGACAGTTGGCCTTGCACCATGGTTTGACGGGTTCCCTTCCGACCTGATCTATTACTCTCGTGCACCCATTCGTATTCCGCCCCAAAGGGGCCTAATATGACAGCCTGGGGGCAACGCCCCAGGAAGATTGGCGAACCGCAAACCCGCCCCACCCCGCTCTCCTCTTTCGCTGGCGGTAGGCCAGCGAAAGAGGAGAGCGGGGTGGGTGAATGTGCGACGTGTGAGATCGCCCGGATACCTGGGACGTTGCTCAATGATGTCATATTAGGCCCTTTTGGGGCCGAAAAACGGATACGTGAGAAACAGGCAAGCCGATCAGGCTCAAAGCGTTGTCACAGCGAGGCCGCTGACGCGCCGAGCTGGCTGTTGAACTTTCGGCCCAGGGCACCCGTTGCCACGACCGTGAGGAGCTGCCCGTCGGGAACGCCGTCGCCGTTGCTGTCGATGGCGTTGCCCGACGTATCGGTGATGGGCGACATCAGGTTCAGGGTGGTCACGTTCGGCGTCGACTGGGCCAGGGCGAACATCGCGTTGGCGTACTCCGGACTCAAGACCTCATAGAACGGCGAGCGCCGGATGCGGATGGCGGGGACGAGTGTCACGGAATTCGTCGCCGCGTTGTAGTTGGCGCTGGTGAGGGGGATGCTCGCGGCCGTCTTGGCCATCGTGCCTTTGACGCGCCGAATGGTACGCGAATCCTCGACGATGTAGTTACTCGTGTTCTCGACGGAGGCGGGGTCCATGGGCTTGTTGAAGGTGATGACGAAGCCCGTCACGAGGCGTCCCTTCGTCTGCATCTGGGTGTTGATGATCTGAGGCGCGGACGTGTCCGGGCCGTGCTGGATGGAGAGGTACGCCGCCGCACCCGTCGGAGTGCTGGCGGACGGTGCAATCGTAAGATGCACGGTCTTCGTACCACCGTTCGGGACGGAAAGGATGGGAATCGTGACGCTCAGGCTCGTTTGGCCGGGGCCGAACGTCACCGTCTCATTCACGGGCTGGTAGTCGACGCCGGGCGTCGCCGACCCGCCGCTGACCGAGAGCTGCCCCGACTCGGTCCCCGTCGGGGCACTCTTCCCGTCGTTTCGGACCAGGGTAATGGTCGCGCTCCCGGTCGTGTCGGGAGTCGCGTAGAAGGGGTGCGAGAAGTCGATCGACAACAACTGCCGTGCTTCCAGCGACTCCAGTTCGAAGCTCAATCCTGTCGACCGGCGCGTACGAGGGCGTTCGGCGGCCATGCGCATCATCCTTTGCTCGATAGTGAAGTCGGGGGGACGGCCAACCTGGGGAGACGTGATTGAGACCATACAACTCCTACAATCGGCAAAGTCGCCCGGTGTCCTTCAGCGATTGTGCGTAGCGGGCGCCAGAATCTGCCGAAAGCGCTCGCCAGTTGGTACGCGCTGTGTTTTGATTAGACACGTGTCGAGGTCAGGTGACTGGGGTCGAGCCCGCAGGGCGATGCCCCCGGTCCGTTCGAACGGCCGAAACGTCCGGGGGCATCGCCCTGCGGGCTCGACCCCAGCCACCCAAGGCTTCCCATTTTTACGCACCAACTGGCGAGCGCTTACAATCTGCCTAGCAGATGCTGGATCTCGACGTTGGATCGTGCTCGCGTTGCGCAGGGGTGCGGCCCTTTGCGGACCGCTTTCGCCCTCGATAGAGTAGAGCGGCGGCATTGGATCAACCCCCAACGAGCAACAGGTGAACCGTCACCATGGACTCTGCCCACGTGCTCGGAGAGCGGCTCCGTCCCTTCATCAATCGCCGGCGGCTGGTTGAGACCGCACTGCGGTTGATCGAGATCCCCAGTCCGACCGGTCAGGGGAAGGCCGTCGCTGACCGCCTGGCCGAAATGCTCGCGGCCGATGGCTTTGAGGTGGAGCGGCCCACTGGTCCTTATCCCGAAGCACCCGCGGTCGCCGTGAGGTGGCCGAGCGGGCGTGCCGGCAGAACTCTGCAGTTCAACGGCCACCTCGATACGGTCCACCTCCCGTTCGTTCCCCCGGAGCTTCGCGACGGGCAGATCACCGGCAGCGGCGCCTCGGACATGAAGTCGGGAATCGCCGCGGCCGTGGAAGCCCTCCGCGCCCTCCGCGAGGCCGATGCACTACCTGCGGGCTCGGTCCTGCTCACCGCGCACGACCTGCACGAAGCCCCCTGGGGCGATGGCCGTCAGCTCGACGCCTTGATCCAGCAAGGCTATATCGGCGACGCCGTCCTATTGCCGGAGCCGCTACACGAGCCATTGCCCGTGAAAGGGCGAGGATCGGCGACGTGGAAGGTGACGATCCGCCGTCAGGGGCCGCCCGTGCACGAAGTGATGCGGCCGTTGGAGGAGCCCAGCGTGATCGCGGCCGGGGCCGAGCTCGTGGCGAGACTCGGAAAGCTTCAGTCCGAGCTTGCGCGGCAGCACGATCCCATCTGCGGCGCCGCGAGCGTTTTCATCGGCCAGATTCACAGCGGCGAGATCTTCAACCAGTATCCGCAGGAATGCTGGCTCGAAGGGACGCGCCGATGGCTCCCGGGCACCGACCGCCACGCCGTCGAACGCGAGTTTCGCGGCTTGCTCGACGACGTTGCGCGCGATACCGGGACGTCCATCGACTGCCGTTGGATGTTCATTCGCGATGCGTTCGTACTCGACCCGAACGATCAGTTTGTGTCTGCGTTTCAGGATGCGGGCGAGGCGGTGTCCGGAACGCGGCTGGCGATCGGCCCGAAGCCGTTCGTGGACGACGGCAACAGCTTCTGGGCGAATGCAGGCGTCCCGGCGATCACGCATGGTCCTCGGGCGGGGGGACAGCATACGGTTGCGGAATGGGTGTCGATTGATGACCTTGTCCGCGTGGCACACCTTTACGCGGTTACCGCCGCGCTCTACTGCGCGGGGTGAGGAGTACGCATGTCCGACAGCACCACGCTCATTGCCGAAGCCCAGACCAGCGAGGAAACCTTCCTCCGGCAAATCTTCGTCCGAGACCAGATGGCCGAATGGTCGAAGCACCCGCTCATCATGGCCAGGGCGGAAGGCGTCCATTACTGGGACATCCACGGCAAACGCTATCTGGACGCGTTATCGGGGATTTACGTGGTGTCTGTCGGGCACAACAACCGCCGCGTGATCGACGCGATCCGACGCCAGTTCGACACGCTCTGCTTCTCACCGCCGATGCACGGGACGAATCCCCTCGCGGTGCAACTGGCGAATCTCCTCGCCGAGCTCACCCCCGGCGACCTCTCGACCGTAAAGTTTCAGTGCGGGGGGTCGGAGGTGACCGAGGCGGCGATCAAGCTGGCGCGGCAGTATCACCGGCTGAAAGGGTCGCCCGGCAAGTACAAGATCATTAGTCGCTATCTCTCCTGGCACGGCTCGACCCTCGGTGCACTGTCGGCCGGGGGCCTGAAAGGGCGCAAGACGGTCAACGAGCCGATGGCCCCCGGATTCCTCCACGTCTTTCCGCCGACGTGCTATCGCTGCCCGTTCGGCAAGACGTATCCCGACTGCGGCATCACCTGCGCGACGATCGTGGGCGACGTGATCGGTATGGAAGACCCCGACACCGTAGCCGCCGTCATGGTCGAGCCGATCGGTCACACCGGTGGGGTCATCGATCCGCCGGAAGAGTATCTGCCGCTGCTGCGCGAGATTTGCGATCGCAACAACGTGCTCTTGATCTTCGACGAGATCATCACGGGGATCGGCCGGACCGGCCGGATGTTCGCGGCCGAAACGTTTGGCGTTGTGCCCGACATCCTCTGCACCGCCAAGGGATTGAGCGGCGGCTATGCACCGCTCTCGGCCATGATCTGCCGCAAAGGGATCGCCGACGCATTCTGGGGACCGATTGCCGAGAACCCAGGGTTCGTCGAAGGCCACACGTTCGAGGGGAACCCCATCTCGTGTGCTGCGGGGATCGCCGTGTTGCGCGAGATCCTCGAGCGCGACCTATGCGCGAATGCGCGCGTGCAGGGCGAGCGGCTGCGCACCCGCTTCCAGGAGATGGCCCGGAAGCACGGCGTGATCGGCGACATCCGAGGCAAAGGGCTGTTTCAGGCGATCGAGTTCGTGCGCGATCCGGCGACGAAGGAATCGTTCCCTGCGTCGTTGGCCTTCGGCGTGCGCGTCGGTCGCCGCGCCCTGGAGAACGGCCTGCTCTGCCGTTTCGATCCCAACTGGATTGCGTTCGGCCCGGCGCTGGTCTCCACGGCCGAGCAAATCGACGAGATGGCCGCCATCCTCGACCGCAGCCTGGGCGAGGTGCTCGCGCAGCTCTGATAATGGGACGAACGCCGCCTTCCTTTCGGAGATCGTCTTCAGGCCCTTCTCTTGCTCATCCGGGGTGGGCTTGTCGGCCGGATCGCCGGGGAAATGGCCTGTGATCAGTTCCAGGAGATTTGAGGCGCCATCGCCATCGCTGTCGTCGTTGCCGATGGCTTCGAGCCGGTTCTTGATGCCGGCTCGCTTGCCCGCTGCGCGCAGTTCGGGGAGGGCCTTCTTCAGTCGGGTTCCGTAGGCGTTGTGTCCGCGGGGATCGACGTCTTCCGGATCGTCACTCCTCGGGGCGGTGTGGCAGGTGCGGCAATCGTTGAGCTTCTTGGCGAGTGGAGCGCCGATGTATGTGGCGAGCGCCGAGCGGTATTGGGGACGGGCCTGCGCCGGCAGAGCGATCGCGAGGGAGAAAGCTGTTAGAGCGATTAACGTTTGGATTGCGCACGGATTTTTTGGGAGGGCGAGGCTCCGTCCGAGCCAGCCTTGAGCCCTCGGCGAGTCTTCGAGCCGAGGGCTCATCGCGAGCCGCCCTGGGACCGCCGTATCACACGCGATGTTCGGAGGACTCGAAGACTCGTCCTCCGAACAAGGCTGGCTCGGACGGAGCCTCGCCCTCCCGGCTGCGCGCAATGCAACCGTGACGCGCTCTAACGCCACCATCGTGAGTTTGCGACCAGACATGGAAAGGACTCTCCGAGTTCGTACCATTTGGGATCCCCTGCGGTGGCGAGCATAATCCGGGCGCTCCGGATTCTCCATCGGCGATGTTCACGAATTGCGTGGCTCCTGATTTTTAACTTTCGTTGCACCATCGGACGTTGTAGTTTGAGCAGGACGCCAACCGCAACCCCGCCTGCACCGTTGAGACCCGCCATGACCCGCCTGCGCACGCTGCTCTTCCTCGGAATGCTGTCGATTGCCTCGGTTCACGTCTCGGCGGCTGAACCCGCGCCGGAGGCGTACGACGTGGTCATCCGCGGCGGCAAGATTGTTGATGGCACCGGGAATCCCTGGTTCGTCGGCGACGTTGCCATTCGGGGCGATCGGATCGTGAAAGTGGGCCGCGTCGCTACGGATGCACCCGCCTCACGCACGATCAACGCTCAGGGGCTCGTCGTAGCCCCTGGTTTCATTGATATGCATTCACACTCCGATCTCCCGTTGCTCGAAGACGGATTGGCGCAAAGCAAGATACGGCAGGGGGTGACGACCGACGTGCTCGGCGAAGAGACCTCCGGCGGGCCAGCCAAGGGAAAGCACAAACCAGGACAGTTCAAGAAGGGCGACAAGGTCCTCCAATGGACCACGCTTGGCGGCTATCTCGATACCCTCCAGCACGAAGGCATCGCGACCAATGCCGCCACCTACGTGGGGCTCGGCACGCTTCTCGACTGCGTCCTCGGCGATAATCTCGATCGTCCCAACACGGCGCAGCTCGAGCAAATGGCGACCTTGCTTGACGAGGCGATGAAGGACGGCGCCTTCGGGCTCTCGACGATGCTTGCGGGCGCTCGCGAGCTGAATGTCCAAACCGATGACATCGTCCAACTCGGCAAGGTCGTCAACCGCCACGGCGGCATCTATTCGTCGCACATCCGCAATGAAGGGGTGACGGTCTTCGACGCGATC
>DAIDJG010000418.1 GCA_027451445.1 Singulisphaera sp. | reverse complement strand
TGGTCGATCCTTCGTTCCAATGTAAGGTCCAGCCCACACCCTTGAAAGCACCTGACTGGCTCCCACTCGCCGAAACCCACTCATTTCGCTCTGGTGCCCGACTCGCCGAAAAAGTGGTACCCACTCAGACCGTTACTGACAGCTGAGACAAACTTACGGAACCGAGCTACTGTAACCTCATATCGACCAATAAACAATGAATGTGGAATACGGACTTTGCGTTGGGGACGCTCGTTCGCGTGTGCTTGCTCGTCTTTGCGCGTCGACCCCATGTTGAATTCCCCGGCCGCCAGGAGCACGAGAGGCCCGGCCAGAGGATGTTCAATCACGGTTGGGACCGACTCCTTGGCTGGTGACTCCCTCTTGGTTGTTATCGGAGCGGAGCGTGGTACGTTTCGCGTCTGGGATGATGGAGCCGAGAGATAAGCGTATAATGAAATTGCGAGAAACAGGACACCACCCAGCGCGGCTGTAAAACGAACGTCCCAAAACAAGTGAAAAAATCCACTTTTATCAATTAATGTAGACATGTTAAAATTTTTGGTAGTTTTAGTATTATTAAATGGTGATTCTTTATGAGGGCCGCCGTTTCCTTTCTCATCAGTATTTGCCCCACCGTCAGGTCGTTTCGAATCCCGACGTTTGGAGGGCGGGGGAGGCGGTGGCGGACTCGAAATCTTGGCGTCGTACGATGCTCTGCGATTAGGATCTGATAGGATTTTATATATGTGGTGAATTTTGGTAAACTTCTTGGCGGCGTTCTTATCGTTTCGGTTGCGGTCAGGGTGATACTGCTTGGCCTTCTCGCGGTAGGCTTTCTTTAGAGTCTCAGCATCGGCGTCTCTTGGGACGCCAAGGATCTCGTAATAATTCATAGCGCGGCGGGCTCAGTGGGCCACTTGGCGACAATCACCGATCTGTGCGAAGTCCAATCGTCTATTTCATTCCCAGCGCCGTCAACCCAAAAAGGTCGAGGTCGACAGCTTTGTAGGGTCGGGAGCGCTATCGGAGAACCTTGGGGCAAAGTCACGGTTCGTAAACCATGGGACTCATCGATCGCGTCAACCGACCCTACCTCTACCGATCTCGTCGTATCGACCGACGAGATGTGAGGCGGAGCGCCGGCTGAACGCGGCGAAGGACTGAAACGACCAAATCGGATTGAGTCAACGTGATATGAGAGCTTTTATCCGCAATTCAGCGGTCTCTGCCGCGCGTGTGTTCGGGTATTTCTCCACGACCTCTCGGTACGCGGCGAGCGCCTCATCGACCGTGCCGAATCTCTCACGGTTAAGCGCGATGTCTAGCGCTCTCGCCGCTTTCTTGGATATGTCCGCCGATCGAAGTTGCGTCACGATTGCTCTCTGCTCTTTCCGAGCGATCGGAGGCTCCGGTTCGTTTGGAGGCTCGACATCCGCGGGAGCTTCGATTTGTGGCTTCGGTTGCTCCGCTCCCCCCCTCACCTTCTCGCGAAGCATGGGGACGATCCCCTTGTTCCCGGCGACGTGCGAGAGCACTATAAACAGCAGCGCTCCGACGCCAATCATAGCGAAGATGGGCGTAAGACAGCCAACGGAGGCGTGGGCGTGACCGGGGCGAGTTGACTGTTTGATGCCACCTGAGCCTCCATCTCCGGTATTGACCATGACGGTCTGTTGTGAGGAATGACTCGAGGTGAATGCCCAGACGAGGGCCAACACCCACCCCAGGAAAGTCCACCCAAGCAAGAGGTTGAAGAGGAAGATTGCCCCGGAGTTATGGTGACCACGACCCGCAGCAATAAGCCACGGCAAAAAGTAAAATAGAATTGAAAATCCTATGAGTATCAATACGAATATAAGTTGAGCTTGCGTATTCTCTTCAAACGGTTGTTCGATTTGGGCAAAAAAAATGAGGCATGTTCGCATGTCGCAAATCCTTCGAACGGGGCGTTCAGGTGACTCGAACCGAAAAATCAAGTGCACCGGCGGCCCGACGACGCTTATCATCAGTCCAGTGGCTTGCATGGTCAACAAAAAACCACAGAATTGAAAAGGGTTTATGCGACGCCTGAGCCCTCCCGGCCCGTTCACGATTCTTGGCTGACCGCGGAATCATAGAATTTGCTGCACTCCGTAATTGGGGCAATTGAGAGACTCGTAAGACATGGGCCTTGTCTACCGTGGTGATCGGGTGTATCTCTACCGATCCAGGCGCAGCGCCGGCCGGGTCCGGGTCGAGTATTGGGGCTCCGGTCCCTTAGCGGAGCTGGCCGCGCACACCCTCGAATCCCAGCGTGCCAACCGTCAGGCCGCGCGGGAAGCCGCCTCTGCTCTCTGGGAGGCCCGCCAGGCCGATCTAGCGGACCTTGATGCACAGTTGGCCGATTTCAGCCAACTGGTTGACGCCGCGTTCCGCGATACGATGGAGGCCGCGGGCTTTTACCTCCACAAGCGACAGTGGCGCCCAAGGAGAGGAGCTTCAACGTTGAAACCGACTGACGAACGGGCCAGTGTGACGGGCATGCCATTAGGCCACGATATCGCGTTCGCCCTGAAAAACACGCTGGTCGAGCGATTCGCGGGAAACGACCTGGATAAACTCGTTCACGCGCACACGATGATTGAATCGTGGCGCAAGGAGCTTGCCGGCCCGTTTCCGACACCGGTGGAAGAGATCCTCGTTGATCGGGTCGTGATCTGCCGGTTCAACGTCTATCTCGCGGACCTGGACGTTGAACAAGGGTTAGACGATCTCGCCCCGGCGCAACTGGTGGCGCTGGAACGGAGGCGCAGTGGATGCCATCGGCGATTACTCTCGGCGGTCAAAGCTCTGGAAATGATTCGGACACGCGTCATCAATGATGCCAGACAATCATCCACACGCGACTGTCTATTCTTAAATGCACGCGCTCAAAGAAACACGACGCGGTTAGCGACCGAGTCAGAGCAAACCCATTGCTCGAAACGTATATTGCTCAATTGAACAGCCTTAATAATCTATGATACAAACGAGTCGTGTTCTAATTGTCCGCCGGCTTAGCTTGCAGACTCGGGTCGAGTTGGATCGCCTTTCGCAAGTCGGCTTGCGCCTGCAATGTCTTTCCCATCGCCGCTAAGGTCTTTCCTCTCTCGAGATATGCATTCGCATATTTATCATTGATTGCGATAGCAGTATCAAAACATATAGTTGCTTTTGCGTAGCTTCCGGCGTGCGCGAGACACATTCCAAGGTCCAGGTAGCCAGACTCGTCTACCGGCTTTCGGGTCATCGCTCGATTGAAGTCGTCTAGCGCGCTGTCTACATCCTCTTTCATTCCGTAAAGCTTGCCACGCTGAAGGTATGCATCAAACCGCTTGGGGTCGATGTTGATCGCCTCTGTGCAATCTGCGATCCCGTCGTCGATGGCTCCTTTCGCGGCGTAGGCTCTTGCACGCCACACGTAAGACAGGTAATGATTCTTGTCGAGTGCGATAGCTTCGGTCAAATCTTCTAACGCATTGTCAAGTTTTTGTTGTTTCACATAGAAGACCCCTCTGGCATAGATCGTTTCAACATCGTTGGGGTCCAACTCGTGAGCCTTTGTGAGATCGGCGATCGCAGTGTCGAAATCTCCCTTTGACCGAAAGGCTAGACCTCTGCTGAAGTAAGCCGTAGCATTTTTCGGATCAAGACGTATAACAGCGGTGAAGTTAGAAATTGCCAGGTCGATGTTCCGCAGCTTCGAATGCAAGAGCCCCCTGTTGACGAGAGCCTGCGAGTCTTTTGGGTCAAGATGAATTGCTTCATCGTAATCTGCGAGAGCATGCGCTGTTTGCCCCAATCTTTCGTATGCAGTTCCACGATTGTTATGATATGTAGAGGTGTCAATCGCAATCATGCTTTTAAAAATGATAGCCTGTGTTAGGTCGTCCACGGCTCCCTGGAAGTCTTTCTTTCCGATCTTCGCGAGCCCTCTCACGGCGTACGCTTCGTCGTTGTCACTGTCAATCTCGATTGCGTGGGACGAATCAATGATGGCGTCGTCGAATCGCTGGGCAGCTTCAAGAAGACGAGAACGTGACGTGAGCGCATCAGCATCAGTCGGATAGAAGCGAACGAGAGCATCTAGGTCTTTAAGGGCCAAGTCGGACGCCTTCATGTTGTAATATGTCACGGCTCTCCTCGCAAGCGCTTTGTAGTGCTTAGGATCGGTCTCAATCGAACGCGTATAGTCAGCGATTGCCAGTTTAAATAGCTTCAATTCATCATAGCATCCACCTCGCAATACATAGGTATCAACCTGGTTTGGATTGAGACGAATCGCCTCGGTAAGGTCCGCGGTGGCCTCTTCATAGGCGTCGGCGCTCATGCGGACCTGTCCCCTCGCGATGTAAGCCGAGGCGTCGTTCGTGTTGGCTAAAATCAGGCGGCTGTAGTAGGCGTTGGCGAGTTTTGTTCTGAGAACGTCTCGTTTCGGGACACGTCCGCCGAGTCTGCGGGTTCCCAATACCAAGTGGTCTCCTTCGACGCCGGTGACCCATTGAAGGCGGTCGTAATATCCTGCTGGCTCTGGCTTGCCGCACTTCATGAGGATTGTATCCACGCTTTTCAGTATAACCGACTCACCAATCCAGCGGCCGTCATCACGCTCGTCAGGCGCTGGCGGCGGCACCTCTGCGGTCACCCGTTTGTTGGTAGCCGCGCTTTCCGGGCGAGCGGGGGTCGCTGGCGGTATCTGTTGGGACTGAGATGTGGGTTGTTTGGGAAATGGCGCTTTGGAGCCTACTGAACGAGATACGGTGTTAGTTGAATACATGCGCATTTTCACAATATTAGATACAATAAGATAAATACATACCAATGAAATCAAGCCAAGAGCCGTCAGTCTAAGATCGCGCACCAGAAATGCAAGGGGGTTCGGACGCCTACTCATCGGCGAAGATGGTCTCGGACGCGCGGTGTGCCGATCGTTGGTGGCTTCTCCCGCGTCGTCGGCTTGTTTGTCTGGGCGCTCCCTCTGAAACCTAGAAGCACGATCGTCCGCAGGGCGTGAGGATTCATCCTTGGGAGGGGGAGGCGGGTTATGCGAGTTAGCATCCGCAGTGGGCTCTGGCCGGCGAGATTGCGCGGAGGCTGCAAGTTTTGCGTTGTAGGCGGCGCGTCGGGTTGGATCGGAAAGTATGTCGTAGATATGTTTGAGTTTAGAGAATTTCGTCGCCGCTTTAGGGTCGTCTTGGTTTCGATCCGGGTGGTACTTCTTTGCCTTCTCTCGGAATGCCTTCTTCAAGAGCGCAGCGTCGGCGTCTGTCGGAACCCCAAGGATTTCATAGTAATTCATCGAACACCAGCCTCGCCGGGCCGGACGGCGGAAAAGGGTCTCGATCAGAGGGAACTCAAATGTGATTCGTTTTTGAGGCTGGGTCAAGCAAAAAGCGCGCTTCGGCTTGTACCGCTGGGTAGCTTTCAAAAAATGTGAAAATACAGATATTATATTAAATTAAGTAGTTTCGTTTCACGATAACAAGAAGAACGCGGAGTCTGCGGCGTTCCGTCTCGAACTCGTAACCTACTGACATAATTCGAGTTACGTCGAAAAACGGTGGCGTACCTTTCGTTTTTTTGGTATAGTTGAAGTAGGTTTCGGGACCGTCCCAAACCAAAAAGATGGGCCGAGAAGTGTCGTTACCACTTCCCGGCCCGGAGGAACCCCCGATTCAGCCGGAGGAACCCCAATGGCCAGCGTATCACGCGATTTCACCCCCGTCCAAGGTCCGTTCAGCCCAGAGCCCCGCCACGACGCCCCAGACGCCATTACGGCCGTTCCCGCGCCCGTCGGCCCGATCGTCCATCCGACGCCCGATGACGCGCCAGAGAGCATTTACGACGGCCCGGAACCCGCTTTCCCGGTGGATTTCGACCTTCCGTCGGACGAGCCGTCATGGCCGAACTTCACACTGGCCGAGTTGGCCGATCAGGAAGCGTTGGCTTTCCGAGCGTGGGGTAACTCGGTGGGCGAGATGTTCGCGCGTGCGATGGAGAAGCTTGCGCTTCAGATCCGCATGACGGACGCCACGACCCCCGAGGAGTTCGAGGCCCGAATCGGGGTTTACGAAGACGACATCCGTAGCCAATGGGAAGCACGTGGGTATGACGCCGGTTTGGAAGCGTCGCGCGACCAATGCCGTTGCGGAGTGGAAATGTACAGGTAATCGGCCCGGCCCCCGGACCCGGTCGATTCCGACCGGGTCGTCGGTCCCCGAACGTGGGGAGGTTTCGGTGGACGATCCGAGGGTTTTCAAGATTGGCGAACACGTGGGCGGCAAGCGACGCGCCGCGGCCCGGAAGCGATGGCGCGCCGAACAGCTTGAGGCACTGGCCGAGGGCGCGATCGAACACGGTCGAGAGGAACGATTCGATCAGATCATGGATGCGGCGGAAGAACTCCGGGAGCGGGCGGACAAGTTGGAGCGGTAAGCAATCGCAACCACCAAGGGAGATGACCATGGCGCGGACAGTTGGACGATTCACGATTGACGGCGATTCGATAACTGGCCCAGCCGAGTACATGACCGAGCGCGGGAACGAGCTGTTAGACAGGATCATGGCGGGAGACGACGCCGTGTTCAACACGACGGCCCACTACAGCCCGGACGTCGAGATGGCGGTATTGGTCCGGATTCAAACAGATTTTGCTGGATGGATGGGAGCCCGGCAGATGATGCAATGGGCGGAGCGATAACCCCCCGCAGGCGGGGCCGGCCCAGTCGAGTGACGGGCCGGCCCGAAAGATTGCGCGCGAGTCACTAGCGGTTCACTTGCTGGTCGCGAAAAGCGACCCAATCGCGTCCGCCTGCTTTTGCGGGAGCAGATGTCGATACCGTCGCTCCATGTCCTCTGTCGAGTGGCCGAGAACCTCATTGATCACGCGCTGGTCGATACCTGCGCTCGCCATGTTCGACGCCAAGCTGTGGCGGAAGACGTGATATCCCCTGAGCACCTTCCATTTGCTGTTGGCCACCGCGGACCGGAAATACTTTGAGGCCATTCTCGGCCCCACAGCGGAGCCGTCCGCATTTGCGACTGTCCAGTTTCCGCCAGGGTGGACGGCGAACCATGCTTTCATGACCTTGGCCAGCGCGGGGTGAATTCGCACAGCCCGGCGCGTAAGGCGCTTCGAGGTGTCTGCCTTCTTTTCGCGGATGCTGACTGTCTCCGCCTCGAAGTCCCAATCGTCTCGTTCGCTCCGAAGTATCTCGGAGCGGCGAGCGCCGGTATAGGCAGCGAACGCGAACATGGGATAGGTGAACGGTTGCTTCGCATGCGTGCGGACCCATTCCAGGCACTCAAGGGTTTGGGCCTGGTCGAGCCAGAGACGTTCCCATACCTCGGACGCCGCTTCGCCCTTCAGCTTGCTGCGTTCGACCTTCCGTGCACACTGCTCCCAGGTTAGAAACTCGCCCTTCTCATTGCCCTTGGGAAGCGTGATGTCCTTAATGAGCCATGACGCTGCTCGAGCGATGTGACCACGCTTAAACGCCCAAGCCGTGACCACGCGGAGTGTCGCGAGTTCCTTACGGATCGTGTCTCGTTCCGCCTTCTCCTTCGCTCGCCGATCGGCATAAGATTGGACCGTCGCCAGACTGATCGTGTCGAACGTCAGCTTAGCGCCTAAGATTCGCTCGAAGTGCTTTGCATGCACCTTCTCAGTCACGATCGTATTGGCTTCCTTGCTTCCGGGGGTGAGTGTATCGCGGTACAGTTGGAGCAATTCCTTGACCGTCAACGGTTCGCGGGGCTTTGCTGTGGAATCTAACCGTTCCACAGCAGGTTTGGCCGTGAGTGTACCCCCGGACGCAATGAACGTGCCGGGATCGGCACCGTGGGGCAGGGTAAGCCAACCCCGCTTCAGACGGAGGATCGTTTCCTCCACTTTCGCAACGCCCAGATCGGCAAGAGCCGTATCGGTCGTGTCGAGACTTCGGGTAAACGTCCGACCGCCCCAACGGAACCCGACCAGCAAATTACCGGACTTATCTTCGACTTTCCAAGCCATAGCAGTGATTCCCCGAGGAGAACAGGGTTGTGTCGTCAACCCATGCTATGGCCACGTCAAGCCCGTACTGCTGTGGAATTGCTGTGGAATTTGGGGCCGTAAAATGCGAAAAGACTTATGGGTTCGCCATAAGTCCTTACGCTTCAAGCAATACCCCCACGGGGACTCGAACCCCGGTCCCTAGGCTGAGAACCTAGTATCCTAGGCCGCTAGACGATGGGGGCCTTGGCGAGATAATGGATTGTGTCCGCGCAGGGGGGCAATGTCAAGTCCCCCGGACGTCGCGAAACGCACTCAGGGTTTGGTGGGAAGACGCGTATGCCCCGGGTTTTTGCCAATGGTCGGCACTTGTTTTACGAAGCCTTCGGCGCGGGGGAACCCCTGCTCTTCCTGAGCGGACTGGGAGGGGATCACCGCGCTTTCAGCGTGCCGGTCCGACATTTTGGAGCGCGGTATCGGACCCTTGGGCTGGACGCTCGCGACGTCGGTCAGAGCGATCGGTCTGACGGCCCGTACACAACGGCCGACCTGGCGAACGACGCGGCCGGGCTGCTCGAAGCGCTCGAACTGCCCGCGGCGCACGTCGTGGGACACTCGCTGGGCGGACTCGTGGCGCAAGAACTCGCGCTGAGGCATCCCGAACGTGTGCGCAGCCTCATCCTTTGTTCGACGCACATGGGCGCCAACGCCTGGCGGCAGGCGGTCATTGAATCCTGGGTACTGATGCGCGAGCGAACCGATCCGGGGACTTTTGCCAGGGTGACGCTACCGTGGCTCGTTGCGCCCCCATTTTTTCAGACGGCGTCACAGGTCGAAGGGCTTGCGCGATTCGCCGAGCGAAACGCGTGGCCGCAACCACCGGACGCTTTCGCGCGGCAAGCGGCAGCGGCAACCTCGCACGATGCGCGGGGACGAGTCGGAGCGATCCGGGTCCCGACCCTGGTGCTCACGGGTGCGCTCGATCTGGTTAACCCGCCGGAGGCCGCTCGTGCTTTGGCGGAAGCGATCCCGGGGGCACGTATGGTAGTCCTGCCGAACGTGGGACATCTGCCGCACGTTGAGGATGGGCTTGCGTTTCGCGAGGCCATTGGCGCCTTCCTGCGCGAGTTGGAGAGCCGTCAGTGACCCGTCTTGCGTTCTGAAGGGATCAGGGCTACGCTCCCGGAACGGAGCGCTGGGGCTCCGGGTCGCACGTGCAAGGAGGAAACCTTGGCCACCGAGGAAGAACTGAAACGGGCGTACAAGGCGTTCAAGAAGCGACTCAAACTCGCGCGGCTGGACGATGAGTCGGGCCTGAGCAAGGGAAGTAAGCGCTCGGCGATCTCGGGGATCACTCCCCCGAACGGCCATCCCCCAGGGATCTGGGAGGAACTCGTCGCGCAAGGGAAGCTCAAGCGAGAAGGGGCCGGGACGTACTCGCTCGCCCAGGAAATCTGACATGGGACCGGACGCCTCGGCCGAGGACGATCCCGCGGGCCGATGCGTCACCCGGCTGCGTGCAGTCCTGGGCTGCGCAACGGTCGTCATGCTGGCTCTCTCGTGGCCGCTCTGGACGGCTCCCGAAGCCGTCTTCCCGCGGGTTCCTCTCGTTCGAGCCGCGGCGTGGCCGCAGATGTCCCCCCTGCTCTCCTGGATGCTCTTCGGCGCACTGCTGGCCACGATGGCGCTCGCGGCTTTCCTGGAAAAATACGGGCGCTTGGCCCTGGGCGCGAGCCTGGTCCTGCTCGTCGCGTATGTCCTGGACGATCAGCAACGGTTTCAGCCGTGGATCTATCAGTATGTCGCGTTGGGGCTTCTGCTCGTGAGTTTGCGGCCGTACCAAGCGCTGGCGTACGCCCGGTGGTGGCTGGCTGGGCTCTATGTCTATTCGGGTGTCTCGAAGCTCGACGTGTCGTTCCTGCACGAAATGGGGCCGGTCTTTCTCGCCGCGCTGGTTCGCCCCTTCGGGCTGCATCCGGCCGAGTGGTCGCAGGCCTGGCGCGTGCGGGCGATCCTGGCGATGCCGGCGGCGGAGCTGGTGGTTGCGGCGCTGCTTCTTGGCTCCAGGACGCGCCGGCTGGGACTGGGTGGGGCTTTGTTGCTACACTCGGCGTTGCTGGTCATTCTCGGACCGTGGGGACTCGGGCATAGCACGATCGTCCTGGTCTGGAACGTGGCGATGATGGTGGAATTGTGCGTCCTGTTCGGCCCGAATCTTGCAAACCGAAGGGAAGATCGATCCGCGACGCGAGGCCGTTGGTGGGAGGTCGGTGTCACATGTCTTTTCGGGACGGCGCTCGTGTTGCCGTTGGGTGAGCGCTTGGGGTGGCTCGATCCCTGGCCCGCTCATGCACTCTATGCAAGCCATGTCGAGCGGACGGCTGTGTACTTGCACGAAGATGAGGCCGATGACTATCCGCCCGCCGTACGTCGGCACCTTCAGAACGACGCGGACAGTCCCTGGCGACGGCTGGATCTGACAGGCTGGAGCCGCGATGTGCGTGGAGTCCCCGTCTATCCTGCTGCGCGGGTGTGCAACGGTCTGGCCGAAGCGCTCGCTGCGCGGTATGGCGGGCCGCATCTGGTCCGGCTGGTTCACTGGGGCCCGGCCGATCGGTGGACGGGCGAACGCGCGGCGGTCGCGTGCGTCGGCTGGTCGGCGATCCACCAGCAGGGCGAGCGCTACTGGCTCAACGCACATCCGGTCCGCCGCTACAAGTTTGGATTGAACCGTGAGGCCATCGATCGGTAGGACGCCCAAAACCATCACGAGACGATAGGAGAGTCTTGCCATGCGGCTCCCACGAGCCAGCGGAATCCTGCTGCACCCAACCTCGTTGCCCGGGCGGTTCGGAATCGGCGATCTTGGAAGCGAGGCGCATGCCTTCGTCGACTTCCTCGCCGAGACCGGTCAGCGCTGGTGGCAAATCCTGCCGCTCGGCCCGACGGGCTACGGCAACTCGCCCTATCAGTCGTACTCGTCCTATGCCGGGAACACGCTCCTGATCAGTCCGGAGCGCATGGTCGACGATGGCTGGCTCGACCCGGCCGACTGGAAGGACTATCCCAGTTTCCCGAAAGGCCATGTCGATTTCGACGGTGTGATCGCGGCCAAGGATCGACTCTTCCGCCGTGCCTTTAAGCGGTTCAAACCCGAACATCTCGGCTTCGAAACCTTCCTCGAGGATCACAGTCACTGGCTGGAAGACTATGCGCTCTTCATGGCGCTGAAGGAGGCTCACGAAGGGCAAGCCTGGTACGACTGGGAACACGATCTGGTGGTACGTGAACCCTCAGCGCTGGCGCGTTGGCGGAAGAAGCTCGCGGAGCCAATTCGCTATTATCAGTTCGTACAGTACGTGTTCGACCGCCAGTGGGAAGCCGTCCGGCAGGCGTGTCAGGAGAAGGCAATCCAGCTTATCGGCGACTTGCCGATCTTCGTCGCTCAGGACAGTGCCGACGTGTGGGCGCGTCCCGACTTGTTCCAGCTCGACGACGAGAAGCGCCCGCTGTTCGTGGCCGGTGTCCCTCCCGACTACTTCAGCGCGGACGGGCAGCTTTGGGGAAACCCGCTCTACCGTTGGGAAGCCCACGCGGCGGAGAAGTTTGCCTGGTGGATCGCGCGCATGAAGGCGACGACGAACCGGGTCGACCTGGTACGGCTCGATCATTTCCGAGGCTTCCAGGCCTACTGGGAAGTGCCCGCCGACTCCCCCACCGCCGCGACCGGGCGCTGGGCGCTCGGGCCGGGGACCGCGTTCCTGGACGCGCTCCGCGAAGGGCTCGCCGGCCTCCCGCTGATCGCCGAGGACCTGGGTGATATCACACCGGAGGTCGAGGTCCTGCGCGACCGGTTCGAGCTGCCGGGCATGCGCGTCTTGCAGTTCGCGTTCGGCACGGAGTCCGAAACCGAGCACCACATGCCCCACCGGTTCGTGAACCATTGCGTTTGCTACACCGGTACGCACGATAACGACACGACCGTGGGCTGGTTCCGTTCCGAGGACGTGAATACGATCCAGTCGGCGGAAGACCTCGAGGCCGAACGCGCGTTTACCCTTCGCTACGTTGGGACGAACGGCGACGAGATCCACTGGGACATGATCCGGCTGGGGATGGTCTCCGTGGCCGACACGATGATCATCCCGCTCCAGGATATCCTGGGCCTCGACGGCAGCGCACGGATGAACGTTCCCGGCCGCGCTCAGGGGAACTGGGGTTGGCGGTTCCAGAGCGGCCAGCTCGATCCAGAGATCACCCACCGGCTGGCCGACATGACGGCGGCCTACAGTCGATGGAACGGAACGCCTCCACTCGAATACCGACGGTCCCAGAAGCAAAAAGATGAAGAAAGCGATCTATCCGCAGATGTCGCAGATGAACGCAGATAAAGAATCAGAAGAATGACGGAAGAATTTCAATGCCAATTCAGTATTTATCTGCGGTCATCTGCGACATCTGCGGATAAATCCGTTTTCTAATCTTCGATCATCCAGGCGATTGGCAACGTCTCGAATACGTTCGCCAGTTCGAGGGTCCGGCGTTCCGGCCCTTCGGTGGGCGTGATCCGTTCATCTGTCAGAACGTTGCGCCAGTGTGCGGCTTTGGCGGCGTCGGGAAGGACGAGCTGTGTATCGTCCCAGACAGCGCCTACAGGCGGGGTCGTCGCGTCCTGGCCCATCAGGCTTGAAACGAGACGCGGGGCGACGATCAAGGCGGAGCGACCGTGGCACTGGCGCTGAAAAGCGACGACCTTTGCCGCGTGCGAGCCGGTGCATTCCAGAGCGCGATAGGTGCCGTGCTGGTAGAGGCCCTGGTCGTTCTTGCGCTGATTCAGGCCCGTCCAGAGGAGGTAAAGCTTGATCGTGCCATCCTCGGGTCGGGCAAAGAGCTCGCGTGCGAGCTCGCAGCGCGGCGTGCCTGACGCGAGGGTGTTCATGATGGCGTTGAGCCGTTGCATGCGCTGGTCGTAATCAACCGGCCGGCGGTTGTCGGGATCGACGAGGCTGAGGTCCCAGAGTTCACTGCCCTGGTAAACGTCGGCGGCGCCGGGGGAGCCGAGCTTGAGCAAGGTCTGGGCCAGCGAGTGCACGATTCCGACCCGCGCGATCCGCCGCTGAAAGGGGAGGAAGTCGTTGAGAAACGGCTGCGCTTCGGGCCCTTCGAGAATCTGGGCGACAAACTGCCGGACCTGGGCTTTGTAGGACGGATCCGGGTCGGTCCAGCTCGTGTTCCGCTTCGCCTCGCTGATGGCCTTCGTCATGTAGTCGTTGATGCGATCGACGAATCCTGCTGGCGGTGCGTCGTCCGGCCCTTCGAACGGCCAGGCACCGATGAGTGTCTGGTAGAGAAGGTATTCTTCGCACGAGTCGGGCGCGGGCCGGCCCTGGTATTCGGTCTTGCGCCGGGCGTTCCAGCGCGACCAGCGGGTCAGGTGGATGGGCCACTCGTCGGCCAGCTCCGCGAGTACGTCGATCCGAATGCGCGTGTCCTCGCCGCGCTTGGTGTCATGGGTCGCGGTGGCGGAGAAGGTGCCTGGCCAATCGGCCAGCCGCTGGCCGTTCAGCGCGTGGAACGCGGAGGGGGCATTACCGAATCGCGAGGGGTCCGCCCCAACCTCGTTCAACGACGCGAGGGGGTACTGGCGGTAGAACGCAGTGTCCTCCAGCCCCTTGGCCTGGACCGGTCCGGTCGTTTGCTGGAAGCGAATGACGAACCGTTCCCACGCCTCGCGGTCGGCCGAGGCGATGTTCTCGGGAAAGTTCATCAGGAGGACGTCGCGCACGTAGTTATAGACCGACTCGTCGATCGAAGGATTGCGCTGGCGGGCGCGTGCGACGGCCTGCTCGATCGCGTCGCGATCCCGATCGGCCACCGGCTGGCCCGGTTGGAGGTACGTGCGGTAGATGCGAAAGGCGGCCATGACCTCGCGCGAGGCCCGGCCGAAGTCATTGAACGTGAAGTCCCGGCTCAAGCGATCGCGCTCCGAGACCCGGCTGAGCTGCCGCGTGAGCATCGTCAGCTCGCTGGCCAGCATCACGTCCTCGACCCAGAGCTTGCTCTCGTACAACACGTCGGGGAACGGCTGACCATCGCCCGTGAATTCACGGTAGGTCGCGTTGATCGAGTCGGCGGCTGCGGAGTCGACAAAGAGTCCGTTCACGATATTCAGGTACTCGTATCCAACAGTGCCGTCGATGGGCCAGTCGCCGGGGAGCGACTCGCCCCGGCTCAAGATCTTCTCGGCGACGATCGGAAAGCGTCGGGCTAACGGGGACGCTGGGTCACGAGCGATCGTGTCCCGATAGAGGACCCGCAGGGGGCCGATCACGCGTTTCCAATCGATCGATCGGCCCGCATCGTCGAGGCGGCGGTGACACGCCTGAAGGAAGAGCCGCTCTTGCAACCGGCGGAAGTAGCCCAGGGGGTCTGCGAGGCCGTCGGGGTGGTCGATCCGGAGTGCCGTCACGCCCCCTTCGCGCACCCAGCGCAGGATGAGCTCGTGCGTTCGGTCGAAGACCCTCGGGTCCTCGGCACGCAGGCCGGCCAGCTCGCTGACGTCGAAAAAGCGGCGGTAGTTGATCTCCTCGGAGGCGACACGCCAGTACGCCAGGCGATAGACCTGCTCTTCGAGCAATGCGTGCAGCCCATCGAACGTGGCACTCTGGCCCGGTGTCCCCTGGTATGACGCCACGTTCTCGTCGACGAACTCGCGGATCGGATCGCACTCGGTGCAGAGCCGTTCGAGACGTCGCTTGATGACCTCTTTTTCGCGCCTGACGTGCTCGACGGACGCGGCGTCGAGGGCGGTGCGCGGGGGGAGGGAGCGTGCGGCGTGGACGATGCTGCGGAACTCCATCACCTCGTCATCGTCCGACTCGAACCGCGCCCAGAATTCGTCCTCACGGCGGCCGAGGACGCGCGCGTACGAGCGCGGGTCGAGGGGCCAACGGTGGTCGTGATAGCGCATCCAGAAGCTGCCCCCCTCGCGCTCCAGGACGAGCAGCCCGCGTTCCAGGACCTTGCCGTACAAATCCTCGAGGACGGGTAGGAGTACGCGTCCTTCCAGTTGTTCCTTGACGGGGTACCAATCGACCTCGAACATCGGTGCCGACTCGGACTGCGGCCCGGTTTCGAGCAGGTCGAGCCAGTAACGGTTCGACCCGCCGACTCCCATGTGGTTCGGCACCACGTCGAGGACTCGCCCCATGCCGCGGGCCCGGAGCGCGGCGATCAGACGGTCGTGGGCGCGCTCGTCGCCAATCTCGGGGTTGATTCGCCGGTGGTCAAACACGTCGTACCCGTGCAAGCTGCCTGGCCGGGCTTCCAGGTACGGCGACAAATAACAGTCCGTGATCCCCAGGTCGGCCAGGTAACCCACGATCCGCGTGACGTCATCCAGGCGAAACTCATGATGGACCTGGAGCCGATACGTGGCTCCCGGCCGGCGAAGAGGAGTCTCGCTCACAGCCTGGAGTTCGGCCTCGAAGAGCGCACGAGCCATTTCCTCGGCCGATCCTTCCGAGCGCGCGTCATTCGCCGGCGGTAAGGTTGCGGTCGCCATCGTAGCTCCTCGGTTCCTCAGAAATCGTTTCGGTGGCGAGGCACCCCCCAGCATAGCAAATGGCGAGCCAAAGGAGGCACCGATGCGCCATATTGAGTACGCCGCGCCAATCCCGCGAAAAATGAGCTTTCGGTTGCGCCCGGTTGCACTCTGATTCTGCCAGCCGACGAATCAACTTAGGAGTAGCTGGATCGAACCGACCAAGTGACTGGGATGGTGATCGCATGTGGTTTGACCGCATTCGGTCGCCGACTCGCAATTCGAAGACATGTAACGATTACTTGCTTTCTTCAAAATAGGTGTACGCGTGTTGACAGCAACCGGATCATCGGTTTTACTTTTCCTGCGGCTCAACGCACACGTCATCAAAAAGCATGTCCGGCTTTACGCGCGAGAGGACAGAGGGCCATGGGTCATCCGATTCCTGCAGGTCACCACACGATTACCCCGCATCTCATCATCAAAGGTGCCGCGGAGGCGATCGAATTCTACAAGAAGGCGTTCGGCGCCGAAGAGGTGTTCCGGATGCCGTTTCCCGGTCCGGACGGCCAGGTGAAGCTGGGGCACGCGGATTTGCGCATCGGCGATGCGCACCTATTCCTGGCCGATGAGTTCCCGCAACAGGGCGGGCTCGGTCCCCAGGGGGGCCACTCGCCGGTGACGATTCACCTCTATGTGACGGACGCCGACGCGGTTTTCAACCAGGCCGTGGCGGCGGGTGCGACCGTGGCTATGCCCCTGGCCGACATGTTCTGGGGTGATCGTTTCGGCAAACTGGTGGACCCCTTCGGCCACCACTGGTCGATCGCCGAGCACCTAGAAGATCCGACACCCGAGCAAATGCAGGAGCGAATGGCCGCCATTTTTGGTGGGAAGCCTTGCCCGTCGGAGTGAGGCGCGTTTCACTGCGGTCCGAGCGAGTTCGACCACGTCGCAATTGCGTCGATCCATGGCGAGCGCGAGTGTTCTCGATCGCAGTCTTTGGGCGAAGATGAGCCCCGAAAACATAAAGAAAGGCGACGCCGTTCCAAGGAGCGGCGTCGGCCGATAAAGTTGGACCCGATGAAGAGCTTGGGCGTCGGTTAGACCGACACCCAATCCTGCGCCTCGCCCTCGACGAGCGACAGCAAGAGCGACCGGGTTTTGTCGCGGGTCTCACCGATGGCCGTGACATAAACGGCCGGGTCGTCCTTCACAGGGCACTCGTGTTCGCAGATGCCGCAGCCGATACAACGGTTGGGATCGATGTACGGCCGCTTCAATTCCAGCGTGGCACCCCAGCGGTCGGTGACCTCGACGTTGCGCGTGAAGATGGCCTTCGGACTGACGGGGCACACCTCTTCGCAGACCACGCAGCTCGTGTCCATCGCCCAGGGCAAGCAGCGCCCCTGGTTGTAGAAGGCGGTCCCGGTCTTGATCGGACCCTTGCCCTCGAACGGGCCGACGCCGAGCTTCTCGGCGATTGAGATCTCGCGAATCGCGCCCGTCGGGCAGACCTGGCTGCAGAGCGTGCAGTTCAGCTCGCACCAGCCCATCTTCGAGATCATGATCGGCGTCCAGAGCCCCTCGACCCCCGCCTCGAACAGGCTGGGTTGCAGGACGTTGGTCGGGCAGACGCGGATGCACTGGTCGCACTTGATGCAGCGCCTGAGGAACTCGTCCTCGGCCACCGATCCCGGCGGCCGGATCACGTACCGGCTGAAGTTCTTCTTCACACCACCGGAAAGCCGCGCCATCGGGAAGAACAGGAACCCGAACAACCCCGCCAGCACAAGCTGCCGGCGCCCCACCGCCGGGTACGTCACCTCGCTCGCCTTGCGCGGGAGGAAGCGGAACGTGAGGGCGTCGTGCGGACAATCCTCGATGCAGTTGAGGCAGACGAAGCATTCGCTCTTCCGCAGGTCGGCGTGCGGATCCGACGCCCCTTCGCAGTTCTTGATGCAGAGGTCGCAGTCCGTGCAGCGCACCGGGTCGCGATCGATCCGCCAAAGCGAGAACCGGCTAAAGACGCCCAGCAACGCCCCCAGCGGACAGAGCACCCGGCAAAAGAACCGAGGGATCCACCAGTTGGCCACGAGCAGCCCCACGAACATGATCCCCACGACCCACGCCTGCCAGTATTCCCGAGGCTCGGTGTAGATGTCTTCGGTCGCCTTGTGGACCGTTGGGAGCACGCTCGTCGTCATCGAGCGGACCGTCAGCGCAATGGGATCGAGCAGGCCGATCTGCAGCGAGCTGTTGTTCTGCTTGTGCTCTTCCGCCGCCTCGCCGATTCCCGAGCCGATCGCGGCGAACACGCGGGCCGCGCCGGTCTGACGTAACTCCTTGCCGTTATACGCCTTGTAAATCTTGCCCGGCGTATCGATGACGGTCGGGATCATCCAGAGGCAGGCCATGGCGATCATGGCCGCGAGGATGTAGTACTTGATCGCATAGAGCTTGCGATAGCGGTTGACCTCGATGAGCTGCTTGGTGTTGCGCGTGTTGCCGATCCAGCCGAACAGGTGGTGCAGGATGCCGAACGGGCACATCCAGTTACACCAGACGCGCCCCAGGATCATCGTGATCGCGATGATCAGAAGGCCCCAGACGAGGTTGCGGTAGATCGTCTGCGTCGTAAGCGCCGTGCCCACGGCCACCAGCGGCGTGGCCTCGAGGAACAGCGACACTGGCCACCCTTTAAGGTAGACGAGGTCGGTGTACAGCAAGAAGAACAGGAAGAGGCCGAGGAAGAGAGCCTCATAAGCGCGTCGGATCTTGACCATGGTCTATTCGGCTCCTCCGGCGGGGGGCCTGGGGCGTGATTTCTTCTTGGGTTGCCACTTGTCGGATTTGACGAGCAACCGAGCAAGCGGCAGGACAAAGCCCGGGATCAGGTCGGTTTGGTAGGTATCTGCTTCTTTGATGACCACGGTAGTGTGGCCGTCGGGGGTGCTACGGTAGACGGTCATGATACGTTGAAAGCGATCGATGATCCAGTATTCGCGTGCGCCGGCGGCGAGATACTCAGCGAGCTTTTCCTCGTAATCCCGGCGACGATCGCGCGCACGGCTGGAGACAAACTCGATCACGATCGAAGGGAAATCTTTTTCCGGAACGGGAGGGTGACCCAAACCTGTCCAGATCGCGCGATCACAACGCCGACGCTCCGTTTTTGTGGAAAGCTCTTCCTCCGGGAACGTATCGTCGATAGCGGCCCCTTGGGGGTGGTTCTCTTGATGCATGATCAAGAGGTGCCCTAGGTATTGATTAGGGTCGATTTCACTCTTACCTGGAACCGGCGACACAACGAAGACTCCATGGATGAGCTCGTACCGGTAACGCCGGTCAAAGGCCGACTCCGGAATCGCGTCGAATTCCTCGGGAGTCATCAAGATCCCCGTTGAGCGCGGACCGTAGCGTCGGCGAGTCACGTGCGCGGTTCGAGTCATGGCGGATACGTCCTCAAATGAACAAGATCTCTTTGAGTTCGAGGACAAATCCGGGCAGAACGTCTTCGCCGGTGAGCGTTGCATCGATCCCAACGATTTCGACGTCACGCCCCGGCCTGAAAATCTCAGCGGTTCGGTCGCGCGGGTCGATGAGCCAGCCAAGGCGAGCTCCTTGTGCCATGTATTCGCGCACCTTTTCGCGAATTGTTTCTTTATCATCCGATGGGGAGCACAACTCAACGACGAAATCGGGACAAATCGGCGCGAACCTTTCTTTTTGCGCAGGAGCGAGCGAACTCCAGCGGTCTTTCCTGATCCAGGATGCATCAGGAGATCGGGTCGCTCCATTGGGCAGTTTGTAGCCCGTCGAGGAGTCGAAGTAGTGCCCTGTTCCATCAGCTTCGGCCCACTGACCGAGTCGGTACGTCAACCTCGCATTTCGCCCGCCACTTCCGGTCCCCACTGGCGGCATGACGATCAATTCTCCCCGTGCTGTGCGCTCCAAACGTAGCTCCGGGTTGAGTCGGCAGAGTCGCCAGAACCCCGCGTCCGAAACGCGCAGCCGAACGTCCGGAGAGACCGTCAGGGCAAGAACAACTCGAGCCCTTCTCCCACTCGTCCTCGGACGTTTGCCAACGCGCTGCGTCATACCGTGATCTCCTCCGTCCACTGCGGCCGCCAGTCTTTGCCGAGCCCGCGGGCGATCACCTTGTCGAGGTAGATGATGTCATGCCGCTGCTTTTCCAGGAGCCGCGTGACGCACCAGCTATCAACCGCCGTGCTGTCGGTGCCGACGACGATCGTGTCCGACTTCTTGACGTCGTTGAGACTGCCGCCCGTCGGCCCATTGCGCATCAGGAGCTTGCGGCCGTCGGCGATCACCAGGGTCGGCTTCATCATCAGGGCGAAGTCGGAGATGATGCCGTGGATGTTCTGGTGGAACTGGTTGCGGGGGTTGCCGAGCAGCCCGTACCAGTTCTTCATCGTGACGGTGGCCTTGCAGAGGTTGTGATCCTTTACGGGCGAGATCCCGATGACCTTCGTCGCCTCGCGGAAGGGCCGGTAGAACATGCGCCAGGTGTTGGTGATGGTCTCGCCGCCGACGTAGAGCTGCTCGAAGTAGCTGTCCTTCGGCAGCATCAACTCGGCCCCGGCCCGGACGGCGGCCTCGCCCACCTTGGTTTTGTAGAAGCAGCTTTCGGGGTTGTTGATCGGGTTATCGCACACGATCACCTTGCGGGCCCCTGCGGCCTTGCACAGCTTGACGACGGCGGCCAGGGTATCGGGCTGGGTGGTTGCGGCGAGGTCGGGGTTCTTGTCGAAGGCGACGTTCGGTTTGATGACGACGACGTCCCCCTTGCGGATGAACTGGTCGACGCCGCCCATGGCCTTGAGCGCGGCCTCAACCATCTGGAGGGCCTGGTCCTCGCGTGCCTGGTATTCGGCTTCCTTCGACGCGAAGTCATCCGCCTTGGGCGGGCTGGAGCGGACCACGACCATGCTCGGCCGGCTCACCGGCAGAGTGACCCCGTAATCCTTGAGCTTGACGGGGGGCGGCGGCTTGACGCCTTCCATGCCCCAGCGGTCGCGCAGCAGGAGCCCACCGGCCAACGCGCCGCCGATGACGAGGCCCGTGCCGCCGACCTGTGTGACGAACTGCCTGCGGGAGAACGGCTGATCGGCCGGATTGACGCCCCCGAGCCGCTCCAGGTTCTTCAACTGCGTGCGGGTCAGTTTTTCGCTCATGTTTCCGTCCGCTCCCGTTCCGTTTGCAGCTCGACCCTCGCGCCGGGAGAAAATGCCGCGAGACGAGCCACCTTATAAGGAGTTCAGCGTTTCCGCAGGGAGGGCGGGCCGTGCCCACCCGATCCGATGTTCAGTTTTCTTCGACCTTGGCTTCACTGCTCTTCTTGAACTCGATGACTGGGACGCGCTGGGGGAGTTTCTTGGCGAAGGCCCGCGCGAAGCTCTCAGCCTGTTTGGCGTCGGACGCACCGTTGACGCCGCAGAGTGCGTTGCCCTTGACGAAGAACACATCGATCAGGCCGACGTTGGAGCTGACCACCATGCGTTCCGCCCCTTCGGCCTCGACGATGTTGATTTCGGACCCGTTCTTCTTGGCGTCTTCCACATACTGGTCGAACACCTTGCGGGCGGCGTCGGCGTCGGCATACGGGCGAATGAACCCTTGCCAGGCGTTCTTCCCTTCCTGGTAATCGGCCATAAAGACGTCGGACAGGAAACTATAGCCGAAGACGTCCTGAGAGACGTACTTCGGCCCCGATTTCCCGGGTTCGGCCGGGAGCATGGCAAAGATCGCTTCCGGAGTTGCCTCCGGCTCGCCCGAATTTGTGCCGGAAGCCGGGGCCGGGCGCTGGGACGCGGCGATCCGCTTGGCCATTTCCTGGGCAAACTCGGCGAACTTGGGGTCGTCGACCGTCGAGACGATCTGCGTGTAGTACTTGCCCGAGTAGAACAGCGTGCTTCCCGACGCCGTATACCCCTCTGACCCGATCGCCAGCATCTTGGCCCCGTCCGGCTTCTCTGAGCCGTATTTGCCCAGCGCCTTCAAGGCGTCGGCGAGCTCGAAGATGTAGACCTGCACCTCATTCGTCTCATCACCGGTGGGGTGGTAATACGCGTAGGCCATCCCCTTCACGTCGTACTGGATAAAGCTCTCCGCGCGGCCGTCGATCTTCTCGAACAGGTTGTCGGCGTTGAACGTCTCCAGGTGCTTGTCACCCGACTTGCCGACCGTCCAGCCGGCCGGCAATCCCACCAGCGGCAACATCCCGGCCAGAGGCTTCTGCGGAGCTGGGACGGTCGCGATCTCGCCGTCGGCTTCGGCCTTGCTCAACCCCGCACCCGCCGGCGCGGCTGGGGCAGCCGGGCTCGGGCTGGCGACGGCTGCGGGGACCGCGACTGCGGGCGTTGTCGCGGCAGCCGGCGGCAAGCTTGCCAGCTCGACGGGGGGCGCCGTGAAGTCCATCAACTGCTGCGGTCCGTCCAGGGCGATGCTCGAACGCAGGTCGGCCAGTCTCTGCAAGACCGCCGGCACGGCCTGGGCCACGGAAGGCGACGTACCCGCGACGGCCCGGAGCTTGATCATGGCCTCATCGAGCTTCTTGACGTTATCGACCAGCTTCTTCCGTTCGTCCGCGAGCCGCTTCATTTCTTCCTTGACGGCTTTGTCAGCCTCCACAACGTCCTGGAATTGACGCCCTTGCTCGAGGACCGACCACGTCTTGTTCGGGTCAAACGCGTACCGATCCTCGTCGAAGTGCCGGCTCTTCACCACCAGGGCCAGGAAGATCGCGGGGATGCCCATGACCAGCATCATTCCCACCACGATCGACGAGAACTCGGGCGTCTGCATCACCCGGCCCCGCCTCGCCTTGAACCATTTCAGCCGGCCCAGGACCGCAAACGCGATCGGCGTCGACGCCAGAGCGATCAAGGCCGACGCGACGGCCAGACCCATGAGGGGCTCATTCCAGAAGTAGTCGCGCAGGCTCGCGACCCAGTTCGAAGAATTCATCGTGCGCGCGGCCTTGGCTGGGGAGACGCAAAGTCTCCAACAAGGGTTGGATTCGTCAATCGCTGATTATAGCGGTAAGCGCGTGCGCCCGACAATCCCGTCGCGTTGGGAAGCTGCAGTGACGGCTTGATCCGCGGGAAATTACTGGCGGCAGTTCACGTTACGGCCAATAATACGAACCGCTTGCAATTCCGCCGCATGCAAAACTCCGCGCGCAGGGGTGTGTCTTGACGGATCATGACCAGCGATTCAAATCACTGTTAAAAGAGTTTTTTGCCGAATTCTTTCAGACGTTTTTCCCCGCCTGGGCCACGCGCTTCGACTTTTCATCGGTGGATTGGCTGGAGCAGGAAGTCTTCACCGATCCACCGCGGGGAGAACGCCGTTCGCTGGATTTGGTTGCCCGCCTCGCACTTCGCCCTGGTGTACCGCCGCCGGCGCCGACCGAGTCCGCGGACCACTGGCTGACCTTGATTCATATCGAGATCGAATCTCGAGACACAGCGGCGCCGCTACGACCGCGGATCTTCTCGTATTATGAGCAACTCCGCCGGCGGCATGGCTTGCCGGTATTGCCCATCGCGCTGTATTTGCGTGTAGGCCTGGAAGGGATCGGCTGGGATCTGTACGAGGAGACGTACTGGGAGCATCGACTTGTCGCCTTCTCCTATGCCTACGTGGGGCTGCCGGCGCTCGATGGTGAGGAGTACGTGGCCGGGGAGCAACTCTTGGGCGTGGCCTTGACGGCTTTGATGCGCGTGCCTCCGGCCCGACGCGCGGAGGTCCATGCCGAGGCGTTGCGACGGTTGGCCGAGGCGCGGCAGAATGATTATCGGCGGTATCTGCTGTTCGACTGCCTGGAGGCCTACGCGGCGCTCGACGAAGCGCAGACGCAACAGTTGGAGGCGCTACTTCGCACCGAGCGCTATCAGGGGACCCAAGCGATGGCGATGACGACGTTCGAGAAGGGCATGCAACAAGGCCAACGCATCTTACTCAAGACGCTGATCGAGGATCGGTTCGGTCCCCTGAGTATCACCGCCGCCGAGCGACTCGAGAGCCTAAGCCTCGAGGAGCTAAAAGCCCTGGCCGCGTTATTCCTTCGAGCGCAGTCGCTCGAAGAGTTGGCTCTGGAGGATTGATCGTAATCAGAGGACTCACGCCACGGATGTCCAAAAGAAATATTTTATCATAGTTATATGATCAAACATAGGACGCAATGAAGGAGACGAACGCGAGCTCGGTGCCGGTTCGCCTCAATGCATCGTTGCGCCGCCTCGGGCCACGGAGCGTTTCATCAGCAGGAGAACCGGCAGAATCGCCAGGCCCATGACCCAGTAGATCCAGAACGTATCGAGGTAGGCGAGTACACGCGATTGGCTGCGGACCATTCCCTGGATCAGCCCCATCGCCTGTTCACGGCCGACGGCCGCACTGACGCCGTGGGCGACTCGGAACTGAACCAGGGCGTCGATCGTGCGATCGACGACCGGGTTGGCTGGCCGGATGTTCTCGACGAGCCGGCTGTGGTGGAATTGCTCGCGGCGCTCGACCAGGGTCGCGGCGATGGCGATGCCCAGGCTGCCCCCCTCGTTGCGGAGCATGTTGAACAGGCCGGTTGCGTTGTTGATCTGGGACTTTGACAGGTAAAGATAGGCTGCGTTATTCAGCGGAACGAACAGGAAACCCATGCCGAACAGCAGAAGGCAGCGCGGCGCGACAAGGGTGAAGGGCGAGGCGGACAGATTCAGGTGCGCCGACCAGTAGCACGAGCCCGCCACGGCCAGCAGTCCGGTCGGGATCAAGGCGCGGGCGTCGACCCCTTTGCCGAGCAGGAAGCCAACGACCGGCATCGTGGCCATCGTGAAAAACGCTGCGGGAGAAAGGATCAGGCCGGCACGCGTGGCGTCGTAACCGAACAGCTCCTGGAGCATCTGCGGCAACAGGACATTGCTGCCGTAGAGCACGCCGAAGCACAGATAGATCAGGACGCCGCAGGTGAGGAAGTTCCGCTCGCCCAACAGGCCGAGGTTGAGGATCGGATCGGGATGACGCAGCTCCCAGACCACCAGCAGGCTTAGCGCCAGCACGCTCGTTGCGATGAACGCCTGAGCCCGATAATGCGTGTCGCCCAGCCAGTCCCATTCCTCGCCCTTCGCATAGATCACCTCGAGCGATCCGAGCCCGATTGTCACCAGGCCGAGGCCGATGTAGTCGATGCGAAAACCCTTGGCCCGGTTTCTCCGAATCTCCGCGGCCATGTCGGGCGGGTCGTGGACGATCAGGCTCGTCAAGCAAAGTGAAAGCACCCCGATGGGCACGTTGATATAAAAAATCCAGCGCCACGAATAGTTGTCGGTGATCCAGCCGCCGAGTGTCGGTCCGAGGATCGGGGCGACGACGACGGCGACACCGTAGATGGCCATTGCCATGCCGCGTTGCTCGACGGGAAAGGTGTCGACCAGGATCCCCTGCTCGGATGGCTGAAGCCCACCGCCGCCGATCCCTTGCAAGACGCGGAAGATGATTAGCCATTCCAGTGTCGGAGCCGCGCCGCAGAGTGCGGAGGCGAGTGTGAACAGGGTGACGCACGCCATGTAGAAACGTTTGCGCCCGACCAGCCCGATCAGCCAGCCGGAAAGCGGCAGCACGATCGCATTGGCGACGAGATAGCTCGTCAAAACCCAGGTGCTCTGGCTGCGCCCGGCCGACAAACCGCCCGCGATATGAGGCAGGGCAACGTTGGCGATGCTCGTGTCGAGCACCTCCATGAACGTCGCGAGTGTCACCGTCAGGGCAACAATCCAGTGGTTCACGGGCGCTGGGGCTTTCGGATCGCTCACCGCCGCGCCCTCTTCGCCTCGGGCCGGTTTTGAGGCTGACGTCCCGCCGGTCCGCCGCCGATGTCCGGTGGCGCAGTCATGGCTGGTTCGTGCAGCCGGCGGCCCGCGCCCGGGCCAGTGGGCGCATCCTTGTACCGGACCCTTGGCACCACCGACAGTCCGATGAACAAAGGCGTGTCGCTGGGATTCGGCTCGGCCAGCTCAATCCGGACGGGCAGTCGCTGGGTCACTTTCACATAATTGCCTGTGGCGTTCTCCGGCGGGAGCAACGATTCCGACAGGCCGGTCCCCGGGCTGAAGCCCGCCACACGTCCCTTGAAGGTCCGCCGTGGATACGCGTCAACCTGCAGATCGACCGGCTGGCCGATCTTGAGATAGTGGATCTGCGTCTCCTTGTAGTTCGCGTCGACCCAGACGTAGTCCGGCCGAATCGTCAGCAAGGCCTGCCCGAGCGCGACGCGGTTGCCCGGGTGGGCCGAGCGATCCTGGATGTACCCGGCGACTTCCGAGCGGATCTCGGTATAGCTCAGCCGCAACCGGGCTTCGTCAAGCTCTCGTTCGGCCCGTTTCAGAGCGGCCCGCGCCACCTGCACAGCCGGAGCCTGCTCGATGACCCTCTCCAGCCCCTCGCCGGACGTCTTGCCGTTCTCGGGACGAAAGAAGTCGGCGAACGACTTCGACTCGGCCGCGTTCTTCAAGTCGATCTGAAGGCCGATCTCGGCCAACGACGCTGCGATGTCAGAGACGGCAGTCTGAACCGTTGACTGCCGCGCTTCCAGGTCGGCCGGAATATCCAGGGGATCAGTCTTGTTCGGCTCCAGCCCGAGCGCGGCCCGGGTCTCTTGAATGTCCGCCCACGCCTCCTGCACTCGCTCATCGGCGACCTTCAGCGTGTTGTTCCGCACGTCAAGCTCCGACTGAGTGGCCGAACCTCGGCGGACCAGATTCTCAATGCGCGCTTGATCGACCCGCGCCAGCGACAGGCTCGACTCCTGTGCCTTCAGAGTGGCGACGCGTGCCTTCAGAGTGGCGACTTGCTGGCGCAGCCGTTCCTGATTACTTTGCCGCCGATAGTAACTTGCCCTCGCCTGCGCGATGTGTGCCCGCACCCGGGTTCGCGCCTGCACGAGCTCCGCCTCGGCCTGCTCGCGCGCGGACTCAGCCTCTGCCGCGGCCACCGCGAACGGCTCGCGATCAAGCCTCAGCAAGAGCGTGTTCGGCTCGACCCGGTCATTCTGGTCGACCAGCACCGCGGTGATGACCCCTTCGACGCGCGGACTTACATTGGTGACGTGTCCCGCCACAAAGGCGTCGTCGGTCGAGATGGTGGCGAGTGCCTCCCGAACATAGGGGCCGAGGAAGTAGACGCCAACGCTCGCGAGCACCACGAGGATTACTGTAAGGATGATCCCCGTGCGGTACCGTTGCCACCAACTCCGCCTGGGAGGATCTCGCGGCATTTCGTGAGACAGGCGCGTTCCGGTCGGCGTCGCGACAATCTCAGACACCGCCGGCTTGATCCCCCACTCGCGGCCGTTCTTGACGGCTCCGGGCGGGGTGGCGGTTGGTTCGTCGAGGCCCACGTCATCTGTCGTGACCTGGAGAAGCTTCGCGATTCTACTCATGCGAACTCGACAACCGGCGCCGGCGAACAGCCCACTCTGGTCGCGGAGTACCGAGTAAGGCGTCTCCGCAACCGATTTACCCTTGCAAATCCGGCGCCTCCGCTGGTTCGCGTTCCCCCTCGGCTTCCGCGCCGATGCGAGCGTTCCTTTTCCCGTGCCGCCCTCGACCGCAACCGCCTGGTGCCGCTGGTGAAGGAGGTCTCTGGTTAGCCCGTTTCTCCTCCTCCTTTCCTCGACCCCAGCCGCCTTGTGCGGCTGGTGAAGGAGGTCTCTGGCTAGCCCATTCCGCCTCCACCCGCGTTTCACCTCGCTCGACCGCAGCCGCCTTGTGCGGCTGGTGAAGGAGGTCTCTGGCTAGTTTCGCGCTCGGGTGACGCGGCCAATTTGGCCAGCGCGCGCTCGCGGGACAACGCTACTCGCTGAGCCGGCGTCATCAAACGCCAGGCGGCCCGCATCAGATCGCGCAAGTCGGCTACGGCCCCATTGGCACCGCCCGCGGGAATGTCCATCGCTTCCAGCAACGCGTCGAGCGTTGGCGCAGCGACCGGATAAACCTCGGCGGACATGGGCGTTTTCTTGCGATGTCCCTGGCCAGTGAGGACTTCGATCGTGCTGAGCGTATACACCTCGCGCCAGCGAGCGTGGCACGCAAAGCACTCGAAATCGCCGGTTGCGCGCCCTCGCGCGGCCTGTACCCGGCCGGGCTCGATATCCTTCGAGCCGCAGCAAGGGCAGCAGCCGCCTGCGCGGGCGATGTAGTCCTCGACCGCCGTAGCGGTCCGTTGGATGAGTGGACGCGACATGGGTTCGCTCCTTTCCGTGTTGCGGTCCGTCCCGTTTTGCGAGCGGTCTCCACCGGCGGTCGCGCTGTGAATTCAAAGTGATCCTACGTGCCGCGGCACGCGTTCGTCGTAATGGATCGTTCCTCAATGAAGATCGTGACGTCCCGGAATAACGCCTATGCGATCCGTCACTTCGCCACTATAGTGTCCACATTCTTCGGCCGCCCCCTTTTTTTCCGCGGGGCTGAGACAATGAGCCCGGCCCAAAGCGGCCCATGATGGTCCTTTGACGGTTCATCGCTGAGTCGCCCAAGAATCAGTGCGGCGCTCGCGCGCGCCGTGCGTTCGCATTGACCCGACGGCGCCGAGGTTCGCTGGAGGCGCGAGCGATGCGTCTGCCTCGCGTTCGATTCACGGTAAGAACGCTGCTCCTGACCGTCGCGCTCGTGGCCATGAACTGCGGGGCCGCCCGGCAGCTCTTGCGAATGACTGTCGATGCCGAAACGTTCCGAGAATATATCCTCGCCGGTCTCTTACCCCTGGCCAATGTCGCAGTGATCAGCGGCGCACGCTCGATGGCACGATGGTTTCGCTCCTGTACTCGTGGGCCTGCCACGGACTCCCCAGCGTCCCCATCAGGAATTACATTCTTCAGCTCGCACCTTTTGAGTCTGGGCGTGCTTCTCACCCTGTTGATGCCGGACCGGGTTGAAGACAGGCTCATGCCCATCCTGGAAACCCTCGAAAACCGAGAGGTGGCGATCTTCCGGGCGGTTGATGAACCGGTCGGAGTCCTATTGGGCTGGTCAAACCTCGTTGTCCTCATTTCCGGTCCACTTCTGGTCCTCACCGGCATTGGGCACGTTCTCGCGGCGCGTTGCGCGGCGACTCGATCGCGACCGCGATTCCTGACCCTGGCGTGCCTGGTTTCAGTCGGCTTTGCGCTGGTCGCGCTCGCGATCTGCGTCCAGCCGCGCCCGTTTGGGGAAGAGCGGACGATCAGTCTCGACTTCCAGGTCATTGACAGCGTCTCGGGCGAGCCGATCCATTCTGCCTTCCTGCGCTTGACCGATCTTTTCTCGAAAGACGTCGGCTCACTCGCACGGAGCGCTTTCACGGACGCCGAAGGGCGCGGACGCGTGACGAGCGGTTTCATCGTCAGGGGCGAGCGCAACGTATTCCAGTCTCTGGGCGGCTTCTCGCCGTGGGGCCGATGGCTGGAAGTCTCCGCCGCCGATCATGCCACGCGTCATATCCCGCTTGTCGATGTCCTCGGCCCGTTCGTACTTCCCGCGGGGACTGGTTTTCACAAGGTCGCGCTGGTTCGAGGCGAGATGCCTGAAGGTTCGTTCCGCGATCTGGCCGGTACCTATTACTATCGCGAACCCGGTGTGCACGGCGGCCCGACCATCAAGATCGAACGGGATGGGCGGTTTGCCTGCTATTATTCGGGAAGGGCCCCGTTCCAGGAATACGGTTACCTGAAACGGGACGGTGTCGAGATCGAACCCGTCCCAATTCCCCATCCGCGCCCAGGATGCCACCCCGTTCGTGAGCGACAGGCACCGCATGATGGAATGGGGAAACCGTCATTTTCTCTCCATCTCGACCGGATTCTATCTGAGCCAATTCTGCCGTGAGGCCCTGATGCCTCCGTTGCATTCTCCATGGCCCTCACTCAGCTACCTTCGTGACACCGACTGGGACAAGCCGCGGTCGGGGTTCCCCGACTCCCCTTGAAGGCGTGGGTGTGGTTTCTGAGCCACGAGATCAACCTCAACAATCGACAAGGCAGCCTGAGATCAGTATTCGATCTCCTCAAGGGCGAGCCTGCATCGTAGGTCGGTCTCGCGCTTTGAGTTACTTACCTGCCACCTTCACCAAGGACGCGAGCGTATGCGCAGGGGCGGTCCTTCCGTCAATTCGATGATCGAGGAGTGGCCATTTTGCCCATCGAACGCAACCAATCGCGAATTGCGGGCAATTCGGCGTCAGGCGACTGTCCCCCTTCATCAAAAGTGCGGAAAAACCGCGTTTTGACCGGAACCAACAAGAAATGCTCGCCCCCATGGGCCAGGAGCCTGCCCCCGGCGCCCTTGCCGGGCGCGACCATGTCGCGCTACCCGTGGTGCGGCACTTCATGGGCGGTGGCGTGAGACGCCGCCTTTTCGCCCAGCCAACCGTGGGGATCCAGCCTGCTTTGGGCTGCCAGAATTATTTTGGCTCGTTAAGGCAACACATCGGCGACGGCAATACGACCGATCTCAACGCCGTCGAGAACAACGGATAGACTCTGGCCGGCAACGAGATCCTGGCGGGAGTGATAACCATCGGCATAGGGTGAAGTGTACACTTCAACATGACGATCGACGAGGTTGACGATCCAGTACACGGGAATGCCACTCGCACCGTAGATACGAGCGAGTTTGCGGTCTTCAGTGAGGCTGGAATCGGCAATTTCGACGATCAACGCGATGTCGGTCGGACCGGGTGATTGGCTGCTGAAGTCCCGGATCGTACCGCGCGCGATGCTTTGATCGGGCTCGGGCTTGCTGATCTGGTCGGGAAGTCGCACTGGCTTGGCGGAGCGAACATGCCAATTGGAGGGAACGAGACCGCGAAGCGCGGCGGCACAGAGTTCGTCAGCGGTGCAGTGGGGATCGTGCTGGGTCATCTTCGCCACCAGAAACCCATTGATCAGATGGAATCGATCGCCGCCGGTGAAGGCGCCCGAATCCACCATGGCTTCGTACTGCTCGAGCGTTAGACGGAACAAAGGCGACGGAACCCATTCATCATCTTGCAGGTGCCCCGCCGCGGACGCGATTGACATGGGTTGCTCCGGTTCTCGTCGAGGGTCATTACGGACGACTGATCACAGCGTCAGTCACAGGCGATTTGTGGGAACTGAACATCCCACGAACTCGCGGGGCGTTCGTGGACGTGCCCCGATCACGACATCCTATCGAGAGTGGGGGGGATTCACGAGTCTGCCGTCGCCTTTGAGACGATGCGGGGTCGGAACATCCGCGTGATGGTTCCTCAAGAGGACATGGTTTCGAGTGGCCCCAAGCGCGCGGAATCGGCGCGCGGTCGGAGCGACGAAAACGACGAAAGACTTTCCACCAAAATTGGTCCGAGCTCCAGCCTGATTCCGCGTTTAGAGCTTATGAAGTAAGACAGAATTAACGACTTACTAGGAGCATATAGGGTAGAGACTGCGCGCAGGGCCAACCGGCTACGAAAAAGCCGATGGCGTCCGAGTCGACCCTCCGGAGAAGAAGCGAACACAATGATGGGCCACGCGCTCCATCCACCAACGGACCGGGAAGCTCCACCGCAAAGAGCGCCAGGGCCATTTTCCTTTTCACACCGGAAGCCGCTCGTCAGCAAGAGTCTTTCGGACTGGAAGAACGACGCGTGACCGAGAATGAAGCGGCCCTTGGAGGCACGCCCCCCGATGATAACCTCCATCATCCGGAGACGAAGAATGCAGACCAATTCTCAGCCCACGAAGCCCTCCGCGGACCAGGACCATCTCACCTGGACGATAGCGCAGAACGTGAGCGCGCATGTGCGCTGTCTTATTCGGTAATTCGGAACCCTAAGTCCTGCAAGGGGTTCCGAATTACCGAATGGGAATTAATGGGGATTGATTCGGAACTTTAAGACGACTAAAGAGTTATGGCGATTTCAGTATGCCCATATCGGGGACGGTGACCCCAACAGGCAGGCTCACGCACTCTCGCGCTGGAAGTGGATCTCGTGCAGGCGGCGGTAGAGCGGCGAGTTCCGTCGCAGCTCGCCATCGGTGCCGACGGCCTCGATGCGGCCGGCGTTCATGAGGACGATGCGGTCGGCGAACTGGAGGGAGCTCAGGCTGTGGGTGATGAGGAAGGTCGTGCGGTGGCGGACGAACTCCTCGATCGCCTTGCGGATCAGGGCCTCGTCCTGAATGTCGACGGCGCTCGTGGCCTCGTCGAGGATAAGGATCGCGGGATCGCGGAGCATCGCGCGGGCGAGGGCGATGCGCTGGCGTTGGCCGCCGGAGAGGCCCAGGCCGCGTTCGCCGATGAGGGTGTCGTAGCCGTTGGGCAGCGACGTGATGAACTGGTGGGCGTACGAGCGCTTGGCGGCGGCGATGATCTGGTCGCGCGTGGCGTGGCGGTTGGCGTAGGCGATGTTGTTCGCGATGGTGTCTTCAAACAGGATCGTTTCCTGGAGCACCATGCCGATCTGCGAGCGCAAGGTGCGCAGGCGGACGTCGCGCACGTCGTAGCCGTCGATGCGAATGGCCCCTTCTTCGACGTCCCAGAACCGTGGCAAGAGGCTCATGAGGGTCGACTTGCCGCAGCCGTTCGGACCGACGATGGCGATCGTTTCGCCCTGATGGACGGTGAGGTTGACGCCTCGGAGGACGGGTTCGCGGTCGTGGTAGCGGAACGTCACGTTTTCGAATTCGATCGCGGCGCGGTGCTTGGGCAGGCGAATGGCCGCTTTCTTGTCGGCAACCTGCGGTGCGCGGTCCATCAGAGCACAGATACGGTCCGCGGCCGCCGCAGCGCGCTGGATCCGCGAGTGGACGTTTGCCAGCTTCCGCACGGGGTCCGAGATGCCGGCGAGCATCGCATAGAGGTAGAGCAGGTCCTCGATCGCCATCGGCTGCGAGGCCAGTTGCAGCTTCATCACGCCGAGGTCGAGGAAGATCGTCTCGTTCAAGACCAGATACGAGCCTGCCAGGAGCGCGATCGAAACGGTCGACAGGGCGAGCATTTCGAGCACGGGGTCCGAGAGGGCATCGATCGTGGCGACGCGGACGCTCTTCTTGTACAGGCTCTTGGTTTCGAGGAAGAACCGCCGGCGCTCCCGGCGCTCGGTGGTGAACGCCTTGATCACGACGATCCCCTGGAACGTTTCCTGGAGGATCTTGTAGATCGTCGACATGCTTTCGAGCGACCGGCGCACCGCGCGCTTCATGATCTGGCCCGCGCGCTTGGCTGTAAACGCCGAAACGGGGACCAGGATCAGGGCCAGCAGCGTGAGCCGCCAGTTGAGCCAGATGGCGATGCTCAAGCAACTGGCGATGCGCAAGGGTTCGCGCATCACCTTGCTGAACAGAGTGTTCAGGCCCTGGCCGACGGAGTCCATGTCGTTGGTGAAGCGCGAGATCAGCTCGGCGGAGCCTTGATCGCCGAAGCTCGAGACGTCGAGCGCCATCGTGCGCCGGTAGAAGTGGTTGCGAATGTCGAAGAGCGAGAGCTGCATCACGTCGGCGACGAAGACTTCCTGAAGGAAGAGGAAGCATCCCTTGATGGCGATGCCGGTCATCACGAGGCCGAGGAGCAAGAGGAGGGTCTGGAAGCCTTTGTGCGGCAGGTAGCGATCGACTTTGGGTTGGAGCCAGCGATAGCGCGCGACCCACGTCGACGCTTTTTGGCGGTCTTTTTCGAGGCTCGCGCGGCGGATGGGGAGGGCCTGGGTCGCGGTGTCGGGATGTTTGGTTCGTTCGTCTTTGTAGCGTTTGAGCTCGGCGAGTGCGGCCTCGACGACCTGCAAATCGCGGCGCAGGAGGTCCAGGTCGGCCTTGTCGCGCTGTGCGGCCTTGTCGTGCGGGCCAAGCAAGGCGGCCTGGTCGAGGCGCTCTTCGAGCTTGCCGATTTCGTTCTGGTCCTGCTTGCGCTTTGCGCTCAAAGCCGCGACGTGCGCCTGGGAGGCGGGGTCACGAGGCTCGAGGACGCGCGAGATGAAGTCCACCTCGTCGAGCTGGGCCTCGATTTTCTTCACGTCGGTCTCTTGAAGCACGATCTGCTGGGCGACCCACTTTTGACAGTTATCGTCATAAAAGAGGATCTTGAGCAGCGGGTAGACCGCGGCGATATCGGCGCCGTAGAGCACGGCGACCAGCAGGGCGCAGCCCAGGGAGAGACCGAACCGTACGCGGTACGGCCAGGCAAACATGACGAGGCGCGCGAAATTCTTCATGATTTGCCAACGCTGAAGACGGGGCGACCCAAGAGCCTCCATGCCACCTCATCGCAGTCGAAAGCTGCGACGGGGTTTTGGGCTGGGGAGGATGTACCACGACATGGGGACCTTGGCAATCCGACTTCATCGAATCTGTGGGTCCGTTCACGTGTGGGCCTGGCAAAACCCTGCAAGAGCCGATTCGCGGGTTTTGGGGGTCGGAATCCGCCTAGGAAAAAAAAGCGACCACCGCTAAGATCCCGAGCGCGGAATTTTAGCCGTAACAGGCGACCGGTGACCGTCAAGGAGGACGGGATGAAGGCGTTCGCCCTGGTCGACTCACCCGACCATGTCTGCTGCCGATATCGGCTGCGGGCGTTTGAACCGGCGCTCCACGCCGAGGGCTGGACGCTTTCGCTCCAATCGCTGGAGCGAGGCACGTTCGGCCGCCTGTTCCAATACGGCCGTGCCTCTGAGTTCGATATCGTCATTTTGCAGCGCCGGCTTTTGCCGGGCTGGCAGCTTGCCTGGCTGCGCAAACACTCGCGCCGTTTGGTCTTCGATTTCGACGACGCGGTTCTTTATCGCGATTCCTACGACCGGCGCGGCCTGCGCAGCCATCGCCGCACGACAAGGTTCGATCGCACGGTTCGTATGGCCGACACCGTGATCGCGGGGAACGATTTCCTGGCCGACTGCGCCCTGCGCGGGGGCGCAAGGCCCGATCGTGTCCGGGTGATCCCCACGTGCATCGAGACCGCGCGCTATCCGGTGGTTCCTCGGGCGCTCGACGACGGGCGGACGGGACTCGACCTGGTCTGGATCGGGTCGTCGAGCACGCTTCAGGGTCTGGAGCAGCAGCGTGCACTCTGGGAACAGATTGGTCGGGAGGTGCCGGGTGTGCGTCTCCGGGTGATTTGCGACCGGTTCCCGACGTTCGATGATTTGCCGGTGGTGGCCGTCCCCTGGAGCGGGGGGACCGAAGCCACCGAGCTGGCGGCGGGCGACGTGGGGATCACGTGGGTGCCGGACGATCTCTGGAGCCGGGGGAAGTGCGGGTTGAAGGTGCTTCAGTACCAGGCTGCGGGCTTACCGGTGCTCGCCAACCCGGTCGGGGTCCACTGCGAGATGATCGAGCCTGGGGTCTCGGGATACTTACCCAACACGCCGGGCGAGTGGGTGGAGGCTGTTCGGAGGCTGGCTAGCGATCGGGCGCTGCGGGCACGAATGAGCGTGGCAGCACGTGCAAATGTTGAGACGTATTACTCGGTTTCGGCCTGGGGGCCGACCTTTGTCGCGACGCTTGCGGAGCCCGAGGTGCGGGTCCCGACGCCGCATACTCGGGCCTTCGACCGTCCCCGGCCGGGCGGCCGGCACGTGCGCCGGCCTCGTTCGGGAACACAGCGTCCACCGGCGTTGAGCTGAGCCGCTGGAAGTTTGAGAGCGGCCAATCCACGGAACAGACAGAACTCGTAGTAGCAGGGCGGATGGATGATCTCGCTGTTCAGAAAGAACCGTCGACCTCAACCCTCGGAACGCCTGTTTGAACCCCCGTGTTGGAGTTGGGTTCAGACGGGCGACGTAGGCTGGTGGCTGCGATCGGACTGGCAGCAAGAGGCTTTGCTTGGTCCGAAAGGTTTGCGCCTTGGGGAATGGCAGGAGAAGGGTCGGCTTACGGTCGTGAAGACGGGGCCGCATCGGGTCGTCTATCGGGCGGAGTTGGAGGGGGGAGCGGTCTACGTCAAGCATTTCCTCGTTCCGGGGATTCGGTCGAAGGTGCGCCAGTGGTTCCGTCGGGGTAAGGGTCGGAACGAGGGAAAGCGTGCACGATTTCTCGCTGCCATCGGCGTACCGACGATCACGCCCGTCGCGCTGGGCGAGCAGCGGAGGCGGTTTTTCCTGCTCGAAAACTACCTGATCACTCATGCGATTCCCGAGTCGGTTGCGCTCGATGAGTTCCTGGAGCGCCGGTTTCAGGAATGGCCCGAGGAACGGCAGGCCCGCGTGCGGCAGAACCTCGCCCGGGCGCTGGGGGTATTGACGGCTCGTCTTCATGATGCCGGGTTCGTGCACAAGGATTTTCATCCTGGCAACATCCTCGTCCGGCTATTGGACGACGATCAGCCCGAACTGTCGATGATTGACCTGGATGCGCTCCGAGTCTGCCCGGTGCTGAGCTGGCCCAGCGCGCTCTTGAACCTAGCGCTGCTCAATCATTACTTCTGGTTGCGCTGCGGCCGCACCGATCGGTATCGATTCTTGTTGACGTACCTGCAGGCTCGCGCCGAACAAGCGCCCGATCCTCACGAGTTCGCGTCGGGGATTGAAGAGGCGACCCGGTCGTGGGCGGAACGGCTCTGGCGGCGCTGGGGCCGGCGTTGTCAGAAGACCAACAAGTATTTCGTCCGGCGCCGCGACCGTAACGCCCGCACGTGGGGCGTCGCGTCCCGCGACCTTGACCGCGCGGTCTTCCGCGAACTGCTGGCGGATCCCGATGCGCCGATTCGCCAGGCAGGGACGATCGTGCTCAAGGATTCGCGGACGACGACCGTCACCGAGACCACGCTGATGGTCGATGGACGTCCCACGCGTGTCATCTACAAGCGGTTCAATCAAAAGAAGGGCCTCGACCCGTTCCTGACGTTCTTCCGTCCCTCGCGCGCATGGCAGTCGTGGCAAGCCGCGCAGCACCTGGTGAGCCGGGCCATTCCCACGCCTCGAAACCTCGCCTTCATCGCGCGGACACGGCCCTTCGCACGCGACCTGTTCTGGTACCTGCCGCACGAGACCTATCTGGTCACGATCAAGGAAGAGCCGGCAACGACGCTCGGCGACTACCTGAGGACCACGTTCCTGACCTTGAGCCCTGAAGATCAGCGAGTGCAGATTCAAAACCTTTGCCTGGCGCTGGCCCGCCTGATCAGGACGCTGCATGAGCGCTCGCTGTCGGACCGCGACCTCAAGGCTTCCAATATTTTGATCCTCGGCAACCCGTTCGCCCACGACGTCCAGCTCAGCCTGATCGACCTGGTGGGTGTCCGGCTCTGGCACCCTCTACCAGACCACCGACGCGTTCAAAACCTCGCTCGCCTGAGCCTGAGCCTGGCCGACGTGCCCGGGCGAACGCGGACCGACGCGTTGCGGTTTCTGCGCATTTATCTGCCGTGGGGACTATCGCCCTACAACGACTGGAAAAGTTTCTGGCGTGCCGTCGAGGCACGCGGCCGCGAGAAGCGCGCCAGGAACCTACGTCACAACCGTGCTTTATCTTGAGCCCGTTTGAGTGACCGGCTCGACCACCCCCTTGGATTGTTGAGGCTTCATAGACATGCGGCACCGATGGACGGACGCGCCTCGACACCTGTGCTGGATACTCATCTCGGTGAGCGTTGCCGGCTGTGCAACGTTGGGGAGCCAGGGGCAGGCCCTGATCCCGACGCGGTACCAGACCCGCACAGGCCCGTTCATCGTCTTCACGAGCACCCCGACCGCGCCCGATGCGCCCGCCATCCGTTGCCTCCGCGCGCTCGAGTCGGACGTCGCCACGACGCTCGGCATGCGCGTGAAGACGGAGGAGCCCGCGGTTGAAGTCTACGTCTTGAATGATCGGGAAAGCTTCAACCACTTTCTCCGTTTCTACTATCCCGAGCTCCCCAGTCGTCGCGCGTTCTTCCTGGCGCAGGGATCGCGGCGCGTGGTGTATGCGTTCCAGAGCGATCGACTCGAGGAAGACCTGCGCCACGAAGCCACACACGCGCTCCTGCACGTCGCGGTGGGTGACTTGCCGCTGTGGCTCGACGAAGGCCTGGCGGAGTATTTCGAGGTGCCCAGTAGCCGTCACGGCTTGAACGACGAGCACCTGGCCCGTTTGCCCGAGGATGTCTCGCTCGGCTGGACGCCCGACCTGGCGAAACTTGAATCGCTGACGACCGTACGGGAAGTCACCATGCGCGACTACCGGGAGGCATGGGCGTGGGTCCACTTCATGCTTAATGGCTCCAGCGCGAACAAGGCGATTCTGCTTGCAACTTTTGCCGATTTGCGGGCCTCGCCGACCCAAGCCAAACCGCTTTCGCAGCGGTTGGCCGCCGGCGAGAAGCCGGCCGGAGCGCTCATGCTGGCTCACGTTGAAAAGCTGCGAACCCAACCGGTAGCCGTCTCGCCGGCGGCCAGCGCCAGTGTCTCGACGGTCCGCTTGCAGGAACCATCGCAGGACGCGCCGGTCGAGAAACGAGGTTTCTTCGACCGCGTGCGCGTCTGGCTCGGATGGTAACTCAACAGTGAGTCCGAAGCCTTACCGTTTCAGTGCGATGGGAATCTCGTTGATCTTCGCAGCGAGGATGAAGTCGTTCTCAGACAGTCCCTCGATGGCGTGTGTCCACAGCTCGATCGAGACGTTGCGATAGCCCTCCAAATGCAGGTCGGGATGATGGCCTTCGCGTTCGGCGAGTGCCGCCACCTTGTTGAAGAAATCCATGCCCGCCCGAAAGTTTTTGACGACCCATGAGCGTCGCAGCCGCTGAATGTCGGGTGTGAGCTCCCAGCCCTCGACACCGGGCAGGAGAACCTGAACCTCTTCCGCCGAGAGTGGGGCGATTCCGCCTTCGCACGAGGTACAGGGTTTGTGAGTGAGTTCTTGTGCGGTGGGCATACTCATGCCATCCTCCTTTCAAGGACTCATGCAGTTCGAGTTTCTCTGACTGGATACAATGGTGTTGCAGGTGCCGTCGACTGGGTTTCTAACGCTCGCACGAGGGACGAGCAAGGGTGCGGCCCAGCGCGATTTGATGTGCGAGCCAAATGATCACGGCCCTGTTAATCAAGATATGCACTTCCTGGTCCATTCCCGGCACAATCGAGCCGAGCAAGTTTAATGAAAGCTCTCCGCGTCGTTGGGAAACCGTCCCGCTGTGACGTCGGCGACGTACTCAACGGCGGCCTTGCGGATCTGCTCGCCGATCGACGCATAGCGGCGCACGAACTTCGGGTGGAAGTCCTCGAACAGTCCGAGCATATCGTGTGCAACCAGCACCTGGCCGTCGCAGTGCGGGCCGGCACCGATGCCGATTGTGGGAATGTGGAGCTCGGCGGTGACGCGCGCGGCGATGTCGCTCGGGACGCATTCGAGGACGATCGCAAATGCCCCGGCTTCGGCCACGGCCCGCGCATCGTCAACGATCTCATCCCCGTTGCGCTGGACTTTGAAGCCTCCGAGGCGGCGGACCGACTGCGGCGTCAGCCCGACATGGCCCATCACCGGAATACCAGCTTCGACCAGGGTGTGGATCGTAGCACTCGACCGGCGTCCTCCTTCGAGCTTCACCGCCTGGCAGAGCGTCTCCTTGAGAAAGCGAGTGGCGGAAGCCAGGGCCTGCGTCGGCGACGCTTGATAGCTGCCGAACGGCAAGTCGGCCACGACCAGGGCTCGCTTGACCGCCCGCGAGACCAACTCAGCGTGATAGACCATTTGTTCGAGCGTGACGCGGAGCGTGGTGTCGTGTCCCTGGACGACCGTGCCGAGGGAGTCGCCGACGAGGAGGCAATCGACACCCGCGGAGTCGAGCAGGCGAGCGGTTGGGAAGTCGTAGGCGGTGAGCACCGCGATCTTCCGGCCCTGTTGCTTCCAGCGGGCGAAATCGAGTGGCGTCACGGGTGCGTCTTTGGGAGCCATGCACGGCGTCCTTCGGAGGAATCGAGGCGCGGATCAAGGCTCGGGGTCATTCAAGACGGCGAGCAACACGACGCCGGGGAGGTCTACCAGGATTTTGTAGCGGCTGCGGATCGCTTTGTGCAAGGCCAGCCGAGCGGAGTCTCCCGCGGCGGCGGCGTCACCCAAGTCGGCGAAGAATCGTGCACCGTGGTTCTTGTAGAACTCAACCAGCTCCGCCGCGTCGGTGGCTGACTCCCCAGTCCCCCACTCGCCTGCGGCACGCTGGACAGATGCTCGGCTGAATTCGAGGCGGCATCCGCGGCGATCGGCTGCGTAGAGGAGTGCTTCGGGTGCCACGACCCAGGCGTCCGCAGGGACACTCTCATGCACGATCTGCGCCGCTTCGCGGATGTGCGACCACTCAGCGGGCGTCCTCCAGGTCGAGGCGGACTGTACGATCGCAAGCGCCAACAACCCGCAAACAAACAAGGCCTGCATGTTGGGTTTAAGGGGATTCAGTGCGCGTCCCACCCCGACGGCGGCCAAGGGGGCGAGGGAAAGCCAGTAGTACTCGTGATGCAGCTTCGCCGCCAGCACTGCCAGAGCGACCGTCGCGCTCAGTCCCCAGACGCCCCAAAGGCGATCGGTCGAACGCGGTTGGACGAGTCCCCACAGGCCCAACGCGAACCCAAGCGGCGTGAATGCCCTGATCACCAGGAAGCGACCGATGTGCACCAGCGTTGTGGTCCTGAATAGTGCGGACGGAAAGAGCGCGTGCAGCCAGATCATGCTGTTGTCTGCCGAGGCCTTTGACCCTGTGCCTTCTCCGAGTGCAAACGCGACGTAGACATACCAGGCGAAGGCAGGCAGCAGGGTACTCAACGCCAGGGCACACATCCGTGGCCGGGTCCGGCCCACGATTACGAGTACGAGGGGTAGCAACAGATACGCCGATACGATCTTGAGCGCCAACCCGGTGGCCAGAAGCAGCCACCCGGCGAAAAGCCACGTGAGGTTCCCACCGGCTGCATGTTCGTCCCAACAACGCAATCCGGCGACCAGGCACCCAAGCATGAGCGCATCGGGCTGAAACGCTCGCCCATAGCGAATTGTGATGGGAAAGACCGCGAACGCCAGTAACGCGAGCAGCGCGGTCCGTGTTCCCTCACGGCGCCGGATCAGACCGTAAAGGCCCCAGGCCCCGAGGGTCAAGCCAAGAGCAGACACCAGCCTACCGGCCGGGTCGAGTGGCACGTTGGCCAGCCGCCTCAGACCGACGACGAATTCGGCGTAGAGGGGAGGTTCGACGAGAAAGAGGTTTGGGAACGGCGCGGTGTGGAGTTGCGGATGAAGGAACCCTGAACCCCGTTCGAGGTTACGGGCCACCATCGCGGTCGGGATCTGCCGTCCCACGTAGTTCTCGACGATTGGTTGATCGGCGCAGAGGGTTCGCAATGCGAACGTCGCCGCCAGGAGCGCAGCGAGTGCTGCCGTTTCGCGGGGACCGCGTTGCGCTGGGCGTCGAGACTCGATCAAGGATTGACCCCTCCCTGGGTGCTATCCGCCTCCACAGTTATCGGATCGTAACGGTGGAATGTCGGGCTGGTCAAGCGGCACAGCATTCGCGGCCCCGTGTCAGGTTTGGTCCAGTCCTCAACAAATCACGGAACTCCACTTTGGAGGCACTCTCTTCTCAAAGAATCTCAGAATTGCTTTGCGTTGGTGCGGGGGAGATGTCACGATAACCCTATCCGTCCTCTCAGGCCTGTCATTTCCGCTGCGTGGCGTTGTGCGTGCATGCAATTCGTTCGAATGCGCTCGGCGACGCCTGAATCGGGGAGGTCCGACATGCAGGTTCGCGATGTCTTGAAGCAGAAAGGTGGCCGAGTCATCTCGATCAATCCCGACGCCAAGGTGTCGGAGGCCATTGCTCGGCTCGTGCAGAACAACATTGGCTCGCTGCCGGTTGTGGATGGCGACGGCCAGCTTCTGGGGATGCTCAGCGAGCGCGACGTTTTACGAGGGGTTCACAACCGCGGTGAAGGCGTGGGGCAGGTTCGGGTCTCCGAGATGATGACCGCGCACCCGGTGACCTGTACCCTCGACGACGACGTGGACGACGTGATGGGCAAGATGTCCGAGCGCCGGATCGCGAAAGTCCCCGTGCTGAACGACTCTCAGCTCGTGGGGATCGTCTCCGTGGGCGACGTGATCAAGGTGATGTACGACAAGGTGCACTCGGAAAATCAGCACTTGATGACGTATATTCACGGGTCATATTGACACATTATGGGGCCGTGGGGTTCTGCCGCACCGCGGGAGCATGCAAAGGGCCGGCCCCGCAGGATAGATTTTCGCCTGGCGCCGAACAGTTCGTGTGCCCCAACGAGCGGGATGGGTGGCCGGGGCACAAAGGGGAGCGCATCTCCACATGCCCCGGTGGGTCGCGAGACGCTTCCGGGGCACGTCGGCCTTCCGGCCTCCTCTGCCCCGGCCACCCCAGGTCTCCCACATTCACGCACAATCTGTTGGGCGCCGGGGATTTTCGATCGAGTTTTCCGTCATTTTGCCGGCGCGTCCTTCTCACCTTCACCGTCCCCGTTCGAGGGCCGGATCAGCTCGAAGTACTTGCGGATCGTTTGGCGGTGGCCGAGTGGGATCGGCTCGCTGTCGAGAACCGCTTCGGACAGTTTGCGATACTTCTGGTACGACTGGCGATATTGTCGGGCCGCGGCCTGACGGCCTTCGGGGGAGTGGGTGGTCTCCATTTCGGAGGGACCGTCCCCTGGGTTGCCGGTGATGTCTTTCTGTTCGCGATTGGCGGCGAGGTTCGTCGGAATGCCTTCGTTACCGCTAATGCTCGCACCCCAGTCGGACGAAGGCGACTTGGACCGCTCCGTTTTGCGGAAGCGCATGGCTAACTTTGCATCCTTGGTCTTCTGCTTGCTGTCATTCAGGTCGTCGATCTCGGCGTCGAGGATCTCCTTGATGCGCTTGCGCCGGGCGTGATTCTTGGCGGCGTTGGCGAGTGCCTTCGCACCTTTCTGGATCTTCGTCTTGTGTCCGCCTTTGAGTCCTTCGGCCAGTTCGGAGGCGGCCTCGCTCATCTGGCCGAGCCCCACGTCGCCCATCGCATCGGCAACTTGCTTGAGCTTCTCCTCGACAGTCTTCGCTTCCTTGCGGTCGAGCTCCGGGTTCTCGAGTTTTTCCAGCTCCTTCGCCGCCTGATCGAACTTCGCTTCCTGGAGCGCATGACCCGCAGCCTCGAGTGACTCGGCGGGGACAAGGGCATCTCCTAATGCTTGAAGCTGGCCATCGACGAGTCCGACATTGTACTGGGCCTGTTGCGCCGCGATGGCTGCCTGCATCTCGGAGAGCTTGGCCAGCGCTTCGCGCTCATCGACGCCCGGCTGCTTCATCTCCTCGACCTTCTCGCGAAGCTGCTTCACCAACTCTTGCAGCTTCTCGTCGTGATCGGACCTGGCCAGCTCGTCGAGCGCCTCCAGGTCCTCGCCGATCCTGGTGGCTTCGGCGACGATCTCGGGGATGGGAGGCAACGGCCCGGCGGCCGCTGGCGTGCTGCCTAACGGCCAGGTCAGGAGTGTGATCGCCAGCACCAGCGCCACACACGCATAAGGTAGCGCCCGAGGAACGCGGAACGGGGCCACCTCCCCTGCCCTCATGCCCACGAGCCGGGCCTCAGCATCGCTGACCTCCAGCTCATGCAGCGGGGTTGTCTGCTGTCGACCCAGGAAGTCGAGCGCGGAGAGTGTCCGATCCTTGAGCGCATACCGTTGATCCACCGCGAGCGCAGCAGCCCGCCAGCCCCCGCGCCAGAAGGCGCCAATGAGCAGGCCAAGACACGGCCCGGTCGCAAGCAGCCCGACTCCCAGCAAGGGCGCGACGGCGTGCCCCGTCGTCCACTTCCAGGCGCCCAGGGCGATTCCCGCCAACGAGCTGGCGAGCATTCCGAGGACCACCGCGCGGAGCACAATCTGCCCGCGCTGGCGCCGGCGTACCGGCCTCAACTCGCGATAGATCCGACCCTGCATGGCCAAACCTCCAAGGCGAGACTACGACGATGAAACTCGCAATGCTGGCATCACACAGGGATCACTTCGCCTTCGCCCGCTCCAGGCGATACCGAGCGTCTTTGACAAAGTAATCCGAAGAGGCGATATCGATTGACCGCTCGAATCCGAGCTGCCGCACTTTGTTCACGATCGACTCGAGCTTCCGCATGCGCTCGAGATGCTCTTCGATTGCTACGATATGATCCGCCTTGTCACTGCTCAAATCCATCCGAGCATCGACTACCATGAGCGACCACGCGTAGACGAAATACGGATTCGTACGAGCCTGACGATAATACACCCACGCTTCGTCGAAACCTTTCAGACTTGCCTTGTACCTCGCTTCGGCGAGGGTCTTCAGGTCACTCGGATCGCCCGGATCAGGTGGAGCCGGCGCAATCGAAAACGCCGCCAGGAGTAATCCCAAAGCCACGGCTCGCGATCGGCCCCGAGTTCCCATGCTCACCTCGCACACCGCATAAAATGGCAGATTCAATATGCCAAATGGCACATGCAAGACGTCAGTTGATGCCTGACGGATAATTGCGCTAGCCGGGGAGTCGGGCTCTCACCACTCTCCCGACGCTCGCCATTTGGCATCTCGCATCTGCCATTTTGCATTGGCTATTGAGGAATAGTGATTGTACGTTCAAGAGCGACCCTGCGAAAGCGCAAAAGTGCGAGGTCGACCAATTCGGATCAACGTGAGGTCAATGCGCCTCAGGGCCACGTCGGCCACGAAGAGGAGCGCCGCGGCGAGGATCAAATAGGGCCACAGCGGTGTCGCGCGGAGGGCCATCTGATCGGTCGGGGCGAAGATCGCCTCGGGGGCCGGGTCGTATTGCCCCCCCGAGGTCTTGGCGACGGACTGGAGCAGCTCGACGTTCGTCGGTCGCAAACGCAATTCGTCCGAGTAGCCGACCGCCAGTCCGCGCGACTGCTGGTAGAGCAATTTCCCCTGGTATTTTTGGGAGAATTCCAGGTGGTACGAGCCCGCCGTCGGGGTCGGGAACTCGGCCTGATAGCGCCCAGGAGCCGTCTGCGCCAGCTCGATCGACTTCTTGCCGAGCTGGGCGTCGATGATGCTCAGCTCGGTCTGCGCACCGTTGAGGAACCGCCCCGACGGGTCGATCGCGTCGAGCGACACCACGGCCCGGCGATCCTTCTGGTCGACCTGGACGACGATCCCCTTCGACTCGTTCTTGCGCATCGCGTGGCGGACGATCTGAGCCCAGAACTTGCCGAAGCTCGGCCAGGCGGTCCACTCGGCGGCCCAACGGCTCTTGGCGTCCGAGGTGAACGCCACGCTCATCCCCAGGCCGTAACGCCACCACGTCAGGAGCGGATCGCCGGACTCGGTCGCGAGGATCGGCTCGCTCGTCGGCTTGTTACGCGTCACCACGTAGCCGAGCAGCGGCGGAGCGGTTTCCACCTCGAGACCCGCCAGCGCCTGCGTCGGCCGGATCGTCTGGGGCTGGAAGGGCTGCTCGTTGATGGCCGATTTGCTCGCCGCGACGGTCTCCTTGGCAAAGATCTGCGGGATCGCGAACGGATCCTCCACCTGGTAGCTGCGACCGCCGCCGATGCGCGCGATCTCTTCCAGGAGCGGCTGGTCCGCATCGCTTCCCACCCCCACGGTCGATACCGTGATCCTCGCCGAGGCCATCGACTGGCTGATCCCCTCGAAGTCGCCGGGTGCGGAGATGCCGTCTGTAAGAATGATCACATGTTTGAGTTTCGCGACCGTGTGCTGAAGCGCGTCAAAGGCCTCCTCCATCGCGGGGTACATGACCGTGCCGCCGCCGGCCTCGATCGTGCTGACCCGATCGAGCACAAACCCCTTGTCGGAGCACGGGTGCACCTCGCTGATCCAGTACGTCTCGCCCTCGAACGCGATCACGCCGACCTTGTCGCTCGGACCCAGCAGCTCGATCGCGCTCTTGGCGGCCTCCTTGGCCATCTCGATCTTCTCGCCGCCCATCGAGCCGGACTTGTCGATGACGAGGATCATCGCGAGGCTCGGTTTCTCCTTCTCCTTCTCGAAGTCGCTGCGGACGGGGAGGATCTCCTCGAGCACCGTCTTGTAGTAGCCCCCGAGCCCGAACGACTGGTCGCCCCCGAGCATGATCAGGCCGCCGCCGAGGTCACGCACGAACGTTCGCGCGATCTCCATTTGCTTCATGGAAAGCGCTGTGGCCGGGACATTCGAGAGGATCAGGAGCTCGTAGTTCTGAAGGTCGGCCAGCGAGTCGGGCATGCCTTGGGGCGGTCGGACGTCAACGCGGATGTCCTGCTCTTCAAGTGCATAAATCAGGTCTTTCGCGTCTCGCTGCTCGCTCTCGATCATCAAGACCCGGGGCTTGCCCGCCGTAGAGACGAGTCCGAAGTCGCTGTTGTTGTCGAGCAGCGTATCCTTGAAACCTTTCGTCCTCGCAGTGAACGAGACAAGCCGGTCCTGTTCGATCGTCTGCGGGAGCGTGATCTTGTTCTCCCCCTTCTTGATCTTTCGGCGCTGGCTCCAGACCTTGTGGTCGCGCTGGTAGATCTCCACCTCGCCTTCATCATCGTGGTTCGAGTCGATCACAACTTCGACGTTGAACGCCTGCCCCTGCTGCACCTGGGCGGGGACCCGCACCGCCGAGACCTGGACCTCGGGGTCATCGCGCGTTTTCAGCGGAACGGTCGAGATGTGAACCCCCGCTCGGAGCGCAGCTTTGAGAGCATCGCCGCTCGTCTGGTTCCCATCGCTCAGGAGAACGATCTTCGGCACAAAGAACGGCGGGCAAGCCGCTGCGGCGACCTCGATCGCCGCGGCGACGTTCGTCCCATTGTCGTCGACCTTTGCGGTACTGTCCTGGCGCTGGTCGCGCACCGTGCCCGGCGTCTCACCGAACGACAGAAACGCCGCCCGATTCTGGCCTGTCTCCTTGACCGCCTTCTCGATGTACGCATCGGCCGCCTTGCGCGAATCGTCACCAACGCTCAAGCTACGGTCGATCGCGAACACGACGAACTGGTCATGCGTGGGCCGGAGCAGCGTCAAACCCGCCAGCGCGAGCACGAGCAGCACCACAACGACCGTCCGGCAAACGAGCGACAACACCCGCTGCCAGCGGACGAAGTCGACAAGACCCCGGTAGAAATAGAGCACCAGCACCGGCAAAAGCAGGAGCCCGGCGAGCCATCCCGCGTGCGTCAATTCGAGCTGGAACCAGGAGTTAGGCATGGCTCAGGATGTCCGCGAAACGGGTGATGGAGGGATCGAAGAGGTTTATCCGCAGATGTCGCAGATTTACGCAGATAAATCCTTAAATGTCATTATTATGACTATTTGATATTTCTTAACATCTGCGTAAATCTGCGTCATCTGCGGATTGAACGCCTTCTTCTTAACGGGTGACGGAGGAATCGAAGAGGTTTATCCGCAGATGTCGCAGATTTACGCAGATAAATTCTTAAAAATATTATTAAAATATATTTAAATTCCATGAAATCTGCGTAAATCTGCGACATCTGCGGATAGAACTCTTTTGTTTTAGCTAATCCATCTTCGCTGATAGAGATACCATTCCATTCCAACGAGTGCCCACGCTGCGATGATCAGGAGATACCAGAGCGGTCGGCCGCCGAAACCGGCTTGGAGCACGTTGCTGTTGGGTGCCCAGTCCTGCGGCGGACGGAGGTCGCTCTCCTGACGGTTGGCGAGGTTACAGGCGAGCTCGAACTCGGGTTTGGCGTCAACTTGCGCGGTGCCGTGGTCGATCGTCCAGATGCCGCACTGGTCGAGCGGTCCGATCGTGGCCCGGGCACTTCGAACGGGTAGCGCGGCGGGACGGCCGCTCGGGGAATGAAGCGTGTAGGAAGCCGTCGAATTCGGTGGGAGCTCCCACTCGACGACCGATCCCGTGGCCGTTGACTCGCGCAATTCGCCCTTCGTTCCCGCGAACCACCCCAGCGCGTTCGCCGCCATGATGGGAAACGCGGTCTGCAACGGGAGATCTCCCTTGTCGAGATCGACGGTCAACACGAGCACCTTGCCCTCGGGCCGATCGAACGCCAGGTAGAGCGGGTCGCCACTCACGGCCGATGCGAGGATCTTCGGTTGTCCCTTCGGCTTCAACTTCTTCGCCTCGGGCATCAGCACATTGTCCAGCCGCACGTGTGCCATCAACGGGGAGTCTTTATCCTGTTGCGTCACGATCGGGTTCTGGAGCGTCTCGCCGATCTCCCAGAGGTCGGTCGATTGCGAAGGCTGGATGACGAGCACCGGTCCATTGGGAAGCTTCTCCGGCACGTCGCGGTGAAAGACAGTCAGAGTCCCTGCGGGAGGCGCCGACTTCAGCGGCGTCCTGGAGACGCTGAGCTTCACGCCCGCATTCGCCTCGAAGACCTTCTCGAGGAACAGGTTTCCCTTCGTGACGAGCGTCACCGGCCGGATCTCCCGGCGCGGAAGAATGGCCCACGCCTGGTTGTCGGCCGGCAACGCATCGGCCCGGTTCAGTCGGGCAAGCACCCGGCCGCCGGCGGTCGATGTCTTCTCGAAGACCTGGTGGTGTGCTGCGCCGGGCGCGAGCTTCAACGGCACGACATCCACGACCTCGCCGTTGAGGTCGATCTCCAGCCGGCACTCCACCGGGTCGTCCGACGCGTTGACCACTTCGGCCAGGATCTCGTACCCGACCGGATCGATCAGACTCCGACGCGCCTGGAGGCGAGTGATCCCGACGTTCCCCGTGCGCTTGCCGACGGGGACCATCTGGACGTCCTCCGCCTTGGCCAGCGTCTCGGCGTTGTCGAAGCCCCCGTCGGACAGGACGATGACCTTGCGGTTCTTCTGCGTGACGAGCAGCCGCCGGGCCAGTTCGATCGCCTCGTTGACTCGCGTCGGCCCGTCGGTCGCGGGGATTTCGTCGAGGGCCTTCAGCAACGTGCGCTGATGGCCGGTGAGTCCGCAGAAGACCTGGGGCTCGGTCCCCGCTGCGATGATCGCCATCTCGTCGCGGAACCGGAGTCCGCTGATGATCCGCTTGCCCTCCTCCTTGGCCTGCGCCAGCCGCGAAGGAAGCACGTCGTTGGCGTTCATGCTGGCGGAATTATCGACCACGAGCACCAGCCGCTTTGCCTCGAGCACCTCCCACTTGAAGAACGGCTCGCCCAGCGCCAGCACCAGCAGCGCCAGAATCGCGATCTGCACGAGCAGCGAAAGCAGATGCCGCAGCATCTCCCAGAGCGACCGCGGTTTCTTCTCATCGAAGATCTGCTGCCAGAACAGCGTCGTCGACACCGGCACCCGGCGCAGGCGGATCTTCAGGATGTAAAAGATGATGATCGGGATCACGAGCGCGGCCCAGGCCAGGGCCGAGGCGTGGGCAAAGTTCATTGGACCGCTCCCGCGACGCGCATCATTTTGAGGATCAGCTCGTCGAACGGGATCTCGGTCGAGGTCCGCGTGCAGCCGATGCCGTACGTGTTGCAGTATTGCTGAATCGACTCCTGGAACCGCCCAAACAGCTCGCGATACTGCCGCAAGTTGCGCTCGGTCACGGTCACCTTGCGGAGTGTCCCGGTCTCGACGTCGTACAACTCCACATCCCCGCGCAGGTCGGGCTCGGCCTCCTTGCGGTCATAAATCTGGACGACATGCGGCTCATACCGGTGATGTCGGAGAATGTCGATCCCGCGCTGGAAGCCGGCGGGATCATACAGGTCGCTGATCACGACGGCCAAACCCCTCCGTTGCGACCGATGCACAAACCCCGTTGCCACACGCGCCAGGTCTGTCACCGATCCTTCCGCGGGCAGGTTTTCGAGGAACTTCAAGAGCGAAAGGATCCGAGCCTTCCCGCGCGTGAGCGGAAAGTCAGCCACGATGTCCCCCGCGAACGCGACGATCGCCACCCGATCGAGGTCCGCCAGTGCAATGTAGGCCAGCGCCGCCCCGACTTGCCGCGCAAAGTCGAACTTGGGGGGCGTGCCAAACGCCATGCTCCGCGACACGTCGAGGAAGATGTAGACGTGCAGGTCCTCCTCCTCCTGGAACCGTTTCAGCAGGAGTTCATCGTGCCGGGCATAGACATTCCAGTCGAGGTAGCGAAAGTCGTCGCCCGGCGTGTACTCGCGGTGGTCGGCGAACTCGAGCCCGCCCCCGAGCTGCATCGTCCGCCGCTGGGCCAGGAGCGAGCCTCGAAAGACTCGACGCGAGACGAGGGAGAGGTATTCCAGCTTTTTGAGGAACTCGGAGTCGAACAGGGGCATGCGGGATTCCTGATGAGTCGCGCGGGTTCACAGCATTTGTAGGGTGGGCACGGCTCACCGGTTTTTTTGGAGGACTTTTCCGGATAGGCTTCGAGCACGGTTAACGTCTCGACGGCGCGCGGAATGACATCGCGCCGCGCCATTCGCGAGCGGGCGAATCTCATAACTCCCCCCCTTGGGAAGGGGGGGTAGAGACTTATGCGTTAAATCAACGGAGTGCGCACCCCCACCGCAACACCGAAACATATAACTCCCCCCCTTGGGAAGGGGGGGTAGGGGGGGTGGGCAGTGGCCGTTCGATATCTGCAGCTCAGCCATCAACCACCCTGCTTCGCTTACCGCTTGATTGGGACGGGACCAGGCTAATATGACCGTTGAATCCCCACCCCCCCAACCCCCCCTTCCCAAGGGGGGGAGTAATATGTTTCCGCATTGCGAACGCGGAAGGGTGGCTGGGGTCGAGCCCGCAGGGCGAAGTCCCCGGACGTTTTCGCCGTCCGCACGTTGTGTCATCGTGCCGTCTCGTGGGCCAGCGCGAGCTCAAATTCGAGTCGCCGGAACCTGGTGGCTAGCTCCATCGATTTCGTCGCCTGTCCTGCTTTGATCATTCGCCGAGCCAACTCTTCGTGCTTCTTTGCCAACGCGACCATCTTTTCGAGCGCCGTGATCCTCTCGGGCGTCTTCATCTCCGAATCTTGAATCAATCGGATCCAACGGCGCATCCAGATGTCGAAATGAGCGTCGTCCGGCTTGGACAGTAACGTAGCAAGCATGGTCTCGTCCATCTGCTTGATCGCCTCTTCGCAAACTTGCATTTGCTCGGCGAGGATGGACTTTTCCGTTGCCTTCTCCTCCGCGGCAGGCGCGGGCGCAAGCGCCCCGGCGCAGGCGAGACAGACAATGAGCAGACTCGTGCCGCGAGATGGCTTCGACATGATTCCGTCTCCTCAGACGGCCATCGCAGGGGCCTCGATTGACTTGATCACGTCCTCAATGATGTCGTCCGCCTGAATGTTTTCGGCCTGTCCTTCAAAGTTGAGGATCAGGCGATGTCGCAGCGCGGGGGCGGCGACAGCGCGCAGGTCTTCGCGCGAAACATGGTAACGATGATCCAAAATGGCCCGGATCTTGGCCGCCAGGATCAAGGCCTGGGCGCCTCGCGGACTGGAACCGTAGCGCACGTACTGCCGGGTCATTTCGGTCGCGTACTCGCTCTCAGGGTGAGTCGCCAGGATGATCGACACGCCGTAGCGCCGCAGCTCGTCGGCGATCGGGATCTGCCGCGCCAGGCGGCCCATATCGAGGATCCGCTGGCCGTCGAACACCGGCTCGGCCTTCGGGTCGACGGCCTCGGTCGTGCGGTCGAGGATCGTCTCGATCTCCTCGGCCGAGGGGAACGTGACGAGCAGCTTGAAAAAGAACCGGTCGAGCTGGGCCTCGGGGAGCGGGTAGGTCCCCTCCATCTCGAGCGGGTTCTGCGTGGCGAGCACGAAGAACGGCCGGTGCAGGTGATACGTCTTCCCCGCCACCGTCACCGAGCGTTCCTGCATCGACTCCAGGAGCGCCGACTGGGTCTTGGGCGTGGCGCGGTTGATTTCGTCGGCGAGCAGCAGATTGGCGAACACCGGCCCTTGCTGGAATTCGAACTTGCGACCCTCGGGCGTTTCGGCGACCACGTTCGTGCCGATGACGTCGGCCGGCATCAGGTCGGGGGTGAACTGGATGCGCTGAAACTTGAGGTGCAGCGCATCGGCCAGGGTGCGCACCAGAAGAGTTTTGCCGAGCCCCGGCACCCCTTCGAGCAGGACATGGCCCCCTGCAATGAGCGCGGTGAGCGTCCCTTCGACGATCGACTCATGGCCGACGATGACCTTGCCGATCTCGGCGCGCAGTGCCTCGAAGTTGGTCCGAAACTCGTCGAGTTGGTGCTTCAGTTCTTCGGTGCTCGCCATCCCGCCGCGCTCCCCGCTGGTTGAGCTAACACACGTCCCCGGAACAGATTGGACGCTATCCCGAAGGATTTCATTTGTCAAACGAAAAGCCAGATCGTACCAATGGGAACCGTTTCATCCCACGACGAGAGCGCACCGGCTCCCCTGCTCTCTCCCTTACATCTCGGCCGTTGGGCTCGTTTCTTTCTTGTCGCCGCGGACAACATGCGATCGTGATCTCCCTTCCCAGGGCTGAGGTTGGGACGCCAAACGGTCGAATCTGCGCGTGGCAACGGACACCGTTGGTCAGTCCCACCAGCATAAGCTCCGGTGTCTTCCTCCCCCGACCCCAGCCGCCTTGTGCGGCTGGTGAAGGAGGTCTTTGGCTAGCCCGCGCGGTATGCCCCCCGTTTTCTTCCCCCCGACCCCAGCCGCCTTGTGCGGCTGGTGAAGGAGGTCTTTGGCTAGAGCGCGTAACGATTGGGTTGCGCACAATCGCGACCTATCAAAACACGAGAGTATCAGAACTCCCTCCCCCCTTGTGGGGGAGGGTTGGGGTGGGGGGTTCCGGACGGCCATGTGCCGCGCGATGTCCCCCCCACCCCAGCCCTCCCCCACGATGGGGGGAGGGAGTACACTTCTCCCGGTCCGATAGATTGGGGGCGAGTTCAACGGCAAAGCCTTTGGTGAGCGAAGTCCTATGTTGGCCGATTGTGAGCAATCCAATCGTTCGGCGCTCTAGCCCGTGCGGCCTGCCCCCATTTTCTTCCCCCCGACCCCAGCCGCCTTGTGCGGCTGGTGAAGGAGGTCTTTGGCTAGAGCGCTCTAATTCTACAGCAGAGCATCCGACAGTGGTCGTTGACGCAAGTCCTTGTACCACTTTTGGTTACTCGTATGTAGCCAGGTTGAAATGATCGGCTAGCTCTCCTCGGGCAACTGAAGTAACGCAATTGGTGATAAGGACTTACGGCGTCGATCTTCAAACAACCGCTGCTGTAGAATTAGACATCTTCCATGAATCCTGCACGCGAACCTCCCGCGAGCATCTCGACAAACCATGAGACCATTTTCGTGGAAGGTCGCGCTCGACGCCAGCCCTATGAACTCATCGCCCTCACACACTTCCACTGATCAAAGCAACGATCATCTTCGGAACGAAACCACACCGACGCGCGCTCGAAACGACATCAGAATGTCCTTTCGACGAATCCAGCGCCGGATCGAGTATCTGCTTGAAGTCCTGCGTGGCGCGCGGGACGATTTGCTCACGATTCTCAATTCCGTCGCTGGAGGACGGCATCATGGCAGGCCCCACGAACGGGTTTCCCGAATGCGTTGTCGCCGTCGAACCCGGTCCGGATCATTTCCGCCCGTACGACCATCAACTTGCCGCGTGGGATGCGCTCGACCGCCATTACGTTGAACGGGGCAAGACGTCCGGAATTCTCGTCGTGCCGACCGGCGGCGGCAAGACCGCCATCGCAAGCCGTTGGTTGCTGGAACGTCATGTTCGGGACGGAAAACGTGTCTTGTGGCTGACGCATCGCCGCGGTTTGCTTCGCCAGGCGTTCGAGGCCTTTCGACGTAACGCCCACTTGGCCGCTCCCAAGGAGCGGCTCGGGCTCATTGCGATTTCTGGGATGGATCGCACGTGGTCCAGCGTCTCGGACCGTTGTGACGTCGTCTTCTCCACGGTCCAGTCGGCGGCACGTGAGAGAGCCGCAAGCTTCCTCGACCTGTTCATGCACCAGTCGCCAAACGGCGTCTTCGTTATTGTCGACGAAGCGCATCATGCTGCCGCTTCCAGCTACCAACGGACGATCGACCAACTTCAACAAGTGGGCTGTTCGGTACTCGGACTGACAGCGACCCCAGTCCGGATGGATCCAGGAGACGAGCGACGTCTCTGGAAGGTTTTTCGGGAAATCGTCTACCAGATCCAAAAGAAAGCGCTGATCCAGAACGGCGTTCTCTCGTCGCCGGCCATCGAGACCGTGAAGACGAACGTCGAGTTTGAGCGTGAGTTCACCGAGGCCGATTACGATCACCTGTCACGGTTCGGTGAGCTGGCGCCACAAGTTCTCGAAAAGATTGCGAAGCACGGCGGGCGAAACCATCTCATCGCAGAACATTACGTGAAACATTCGGAGCGTTACGGCAAGACGATCGTTTTCGCGGTCGACACGTTGCACGCGCAGACTTTGGCCAAGGAGTTCCGCGATCAAGGGGTCGATGCCGACTACGTCGATTACACACGATCTGACTCGACGGCCATCATGGACGGATATCGGGACCTCCCTAAACCACAGGTCCTCGTCAACGTTGAAATGTTAACGGAAGGATATGACGCTCCGAAGACGAAAACGGTATTTCTGGCCCGTCCTACGAAGTCGGAATCGCTGCTCGCGCAGATGGTTGGACGCGCTCTACGAGGCCCGCAGGCCGGCGGTACCCAACACGCCTACCTGGTCACATTCGTCGACACGTGGAAGCAATTCCACCCGTTGGAGGCCGAGTACGTTGTTCGTGACGGCGAGGTCGACGAAGCCGTAGTTCGCGCGAACGTTCCGACGAAGCTGGTTCCGATCGCGGCCGAACTGATCCTCGAATCGTACAAGTTGGTTCGAAGCAACGTCCGAGGCGACTTTACCGGCATTTATCAATGTCTGCCGCACGCCTGGTTCGTTTGGGAGGAAGAGTTCGAAGACGACATTCAGCGAAATTACGTCATGGTGTTTGAGAACCAAGTCGAAGGGTTCCAACACTTGGACGCGGATTTCACGGACGGGTCGTCGATTCCTGAGACGATCTCTGAGCCCTATGCACGAGAACTTGTCCGACGCTATTTCGACGAGTGCCAAGATCCCTTGCCGCACTGGTCCGACGTCAAAGCGATGCTGGACGCGCGGCGAAGCGCCCTCACAGTTGACTCATACACGTTCGAAGAGAAGGCTGCCTTCGATCCCGCTCGACTCGCGCGTGACATCTGGGACCGATCGGCCGCACCACAAGCGCAGGACTCGCTGCTCCGGGAGATCTTCAACACCAATCCTGTCTGTCAGCTCGTTTACCGAAACGACCTGCGAGCGTTCTTCGAGGACGTAGACCGGGAGCTGATGAACTTACGGAACGTGGAGCAGCCAAAGCAGCCAATCCCCTCCGCCGTCGAATTGAAAGCGCCTCCTCGACCGTGGCCAAGTGGTGAACAGGGATATGAGTTGGGCTTGGTCTGGGATGCGGTTGTCGGCCAACGCAAGCATTTTCCCGGTGGTGCACCAACTGTACGAGACCTTTTCTTTTCTTCGAAACCGCTACGCTCCCATTGGGGTTGGTTCCGTTACTCTGACAAGAAGCTTTGCGTGAACTGCTTGCTCAACTCCCCCGACGTACCGTTGTACGTCCTGGAATTCTTGGTCTACCATGAGGCTCTTCACGCAGATATGCCCAACGCCGGGCACAATCGGGACTTCCGGGCGCGAGAGCGTCGATTCATACCCAGCGCAAACGCTCTTGACGATGCGGCCGGAAGAAACCACGTGGCTCCCGCGAGACCCGAGGGTTGGTACGCGCTGGCAGATCAGTATCTCGACACGTTTCAACAAAGGTACGCTCATCCAACAAGCGCCGGAAGGATGATCCTGTGACGGAAGCGACGTTTCTGGGTCATCCGGACTCGCTCCGAACGGCGTTCGAGGAGCTCTGTAACTGGGCTGAACGGATCACGATCTGCACGCCCAGAATCGATGCCAGCAACCAATCTGTGGCTTGGTCGGCGATCGTACGAAACGTAGCGAAGGTCCGTCTCTGTCTGGTCAGCGATCGCGCGCCGAACCTGCTCGACCTGTCGCGTCTTCACGCATGTGGAGCGCTTCGGCTCATCAGTAGCCACGGTCGACGTTTCCACGCGTGTGTTTACGTCTTCTACAAGGGCGATGAGGTCCGCGCTCTGATCGGTTCGGCGCGGTTGACCGATGACGGGTTGGGTACCGGCATCGAGGGAGTGGTTCGGCTTCAAGGGACAATCAATGAGGCATTCGTTTGGTCGCTGACCGACTTTATCGAATCCTGTCTCAGCCGCGCCCGTGTCCCAAAGCCCGGTGACATATCGCCCCTCCCGCCGTCTGACGACACGGCCGCCCCCCGTGACATGTCAGACTCGCCACGGAACTTTGAACTTCTGACCGATGTTGGAGTCGAAAAGCTGCACCTGGTCGACGAAGCCGAAACGATTCTAGAATTCCATCAACGACTTTGTGGTGCGTTGAAGCATTCTTGCTTAACCCGAACGGTCCGAATAGACCGGAAGCGAGTGCAGGCATTTTGGCATCCAGAATACGATCTTTGGGCCGCTCCGCTGGAAAGTAAGGAGCGTTTCTGGATCGTGTTCGGAAAGCAAGATCCGAATAAGAGCAAGAAGCCGAGGATTTTTCTTGCGATTAGCGTGTCGAAGCCGGGGGCCGGTCTGCAAACGTCGGCAGCGTTTGCGACCAACAGAGAATCTCGTCGGAAGTTCCTCGTCTTTCGCGGCGGCTTCGGAATCGATGGTCGAGAAGGTCGACGTTACTTCTGGAAAACCTTCAGGCAGCGCGGTCTCGACATTGAAACCGACGAAGGTCCGACTCGCTTCGCGCTTCTTGCAGACTTGGACTCCTCTACGATCCTCGAACACTTGGCTGGGTTCGTGCAGGAACTCGAACGGCTCAGGGTTCTCGGCCGTCGGCCAGCAGAGAACGGTGATGGCGGATTACTCCCGGAACGTGATGGCCAGATTTCGTTCCTCGAGCTGACTGACGAACACGACCGGGCTAGAATGGTCTGGCTTTGGCTCCTTGGGTACGGAACTCTGACCAAAGACGACGCGGTTCGTTTCGCCGCTCGTGGGATGCGAGACGGGGGAACGCTTGACTATCAGCGTCTGCGGTCGAACGGCCCACTCTACGAAGCGATTCTGTCCGCGGTCGAGCGCGGTGTGAAGCTGGCACTCTTCGACCGTCCCGTAAGGGGACACGTGCGGGCGATTCTCGAAGAAGCGGAGGATTATCCGGACTGGCTCTGGGAATGTTGCGTCGAAGCGTCCCTCGGCGACAGGCAGTTGACGCGAGAAGAGACTATACGAAACGCCGCGGCTTGGGCCGTAGAGAACGTCGGACTACGACATCAAAGGTTGCGCGCCGGAGGACGGGTTGAGATCTCATTGAAGCGGGCGATCTCGCGGTGCATCCGACGGGCGACCGTTCTGAAAGAAGGTCGCGATTTCATCCGACGAGCAGATTCCTGATCGAGCGCTACCAGCCGATTCGCCTTGTCGCTGGCATGCTAAAGAATCCGGCGGGGCAGACCTTATTTTCCGTTTTTCAGGCGTGCCCTCAAAATGAAGAAAACGTTCGAAACAGAACCTCATCGGGACGCCTTGGATTTCATTCGGGATCGCTACACTGGCAACGATCCCGAAAAGGTCGCAATGTATGAAGTCGCGAGAGCCGACGCCGAGGTTGCGCGCGACATCTATCGGCTACGGACTGACGCGGGCCTCTCACAGGCGCAACTCGCG